>JABACA010000068.1 GCA_014237975.1 Mariniblastus sp.
AAACCTCGTTTGGATTGACTCATCATGGTAAACCTCATGTTAACTAATCCTAATTGGCAGGCTTGGCAGGGGCCTTGTGGCCGGGGGGAAACGGCGCTGAATAGAACTCTTCGTCCGGCATGGTAACAACGCCCATGCTGGTAATCACCAGCCGCTGGCCATTGGTCGAACTCGTTTGGTAACCCATCACGACTGGTTCTGGCGACTTCATATCGGGGATAGCACCCCACAGCACGACAACGTCGTTGCCGCCGTCGAGGGACTCCAACAGTTCGACCGGGTCAACTCCCGCTTGTCGCAATAACGGTAACAGATCATTTGGCGATGAAGGAGCGCGGCCATTCTGCATCGTGTAATCGGTGTAGCATTGTGCAATCACCGAAAACGATTCAAAGTGCTCGCCTTGAACCGAATCCGGTTCGGGCGGGCCGGAGGAGCAGCCCTGGGCAACCAACAAAAGACAGACGGAGAGCGCCAAAAGATACGGTTTTAGAAATACTTGGTAGTTCATTCGTTTGAGAAGGGCGAGACATTTGGAAGTTGGAAGTTACTTCTAATTATGAACATCTTTGGATCTTATGCTAATAAATTCCGGTTGTGGATGCCAATTCGATGTGTTTTATCCAACTTCGAGCTGATTCAACCGGTAAAAACGCGCTACTTTTCAGGGCGAACCCCGGCCGGCTATCAATCGGCCTGCTAGCCAATACCCCTCCCACCGGTCAATTGAACGCTGAAAACGGACGTTGTTGAACGCTGAAAACGGACGTTGTTGAACGCTGAAAACGGACGTTGTTGAACGCTGAAAACGGACGTTGCCATTTCCGGAAACGGTCGGGCAGGAAAACGGTCGCCAAAAATTTGACCATGTCGGCGGACGAACGAACCCGACTTCTGAATCCATCTTTCCCAATCGGTTAAATCTCAATTCGTCAGAGCGTGAACAGTATTTTTCATTGCCCCGACCATCAACTGGGCTAATAGCTCGGTGCGAACCGGGTCAAGTTCGCCGGCTTTGTACTGTTCTAACAAACGGACAACCAGGCTTGGATATGGGATTTGGAACTCCTCGAGGAACCCTTCCGCCTGGGCAATTCGTTCTGCTGATCCGGGCACTCCTTGCCCCGCTTTCAATTTATTTTCGGTTGCCCGCGTCACCATCAAAAAGTCAGGGGCGTGCTCCCTTATTTTGGCGATACCGGCATCGACATCCTGCACCGCTTTGGTACGCGTTACGGCCGCCGGTGGAGAATCCCCTGGCGGGGATTCCAAATACAGATTAATCATTTCCTGTTTCAATACGGAACTCTGTATAGGAGCCGAATGTTCAGCACTACGACATCCCATGAGAACCAGTAGAGTAATCCAGAAGTATCGAGCCACAAGATCTGCCCCTTTTTGTTTTGCGGTGTTGATTGATCGGCGGTTTGTCTGTTCGGAAACGTTTCCATCCCGGCACGTCCCTCTAACCTCCAGGTCTCTTTTTCGACGGCGGCTTGGTCGCTTCGAACGCTTCCAGTTCTTGCCGGTTGAGCGCCCCATCACCGTTGCGATCCGCCTTACGAATCCATTCCAACAATTCATCTGGCTCAAGTTGACCATCCTGGTTCGTGTCGTATCGCAACAATGTCTTGGCCAAGCCGGGCTTCATTTCGTTGCCCTTGCGGGCAGAGATCCGTTCTGCCGGCGACGCGCGTCCGGCCCTGGCCCATTGGCCCCAGATGCGGAGGTATTCCGGCACCACCAGGCTGCCGTTTCGATCGACATCCAGGGCATTGAAAACGGACTCCGCTAATTCGGGATCCAGTTTCCCGCTAGCCACGAATTCCGTTTGCTGGATCGAGCCATTCCGGTTCTTATCCATCTGCTGCATGATTTCCTTCGCCTCGTCGGTAATCACCCGGTTCAAGACATATTCCGGTTCGGTGACAAATCCGTTGCCGTCGTTGTCGGCCGCATTGAAGATTCCACGGCGAGATTGGGGGGTCAAGTAGTTACCGTTATCGATATATTCCGTTTTCGAATGCTGGCCATCGTTGTCCCGGTCGACCGTTTGGAAATGGCGGGCATAACCCTGCAACTGGCGTTGGTTTACTCCCTGCTCCATTTTGGCGCCGAGCCGTTGCAGGATAACACCGACCTCGATGTTGGCCACCATCGTCGGGGCATCCTGGTTGCGAACCGGTCTTTGGGCTGTGACCATGTTGCAGGCCCAAAATACGGTCGCTGCTGCCAACAGGCAGGAAATTGTTTTCATCGTGACCTCTCAGTTCGATTTGGTGTACTTTTCCGGATCCTCATGGACGGCGGCTTAACGACCTTCAATGATTCGAATATGGTTTTTGCTATGCGTGCGAAACCAAATTTCCGCTTCGCCCCAGCGGGGTTGCTCCAGTTCGGCTTTCCAATCATCCAACTCCCGAATCATTTTCTCAGCCCTTCCCTGATTTGACTGGATCAAATTTTTGGATTCGGAAAGGTCGTCTGCCAAATTATAAAGCGCATAGCCGTAATCTTGAACATAGATCAACTTCCAGGGGCCGTCCCGCATCGCCGAGAACCAGAGTTTGTGCCAAAACAGCTGCCGGTGAGGCGGTCCTGCCGCGGTTCCCTCGAGGTAGGGCAGCAAGTTCACGCCATCCAGTCCCCGCAAGTCCTCCGCCTCGGCCCCGGCAGCGGCCAACGAGGTCGGCATGATATCCAGGGAAGCCATCATTCGGTCATAGTTGCTTGAATCGCGAAAACGCTTCGGCCAATGGGCGACAAACGGGACCCGGGTACCTCCTTCGAACTTGATACCTTTATGGCCGGCCAGAGGCAAATTGTTCGATGCATTTCCCGTGGCGCCACCATTGTCGCTGAGGAACCAGATCAACGTGTTATCGTATTTGCCTGCCGCTTTCAATGAATCGATCAGTTGTCCAATGGCTCGGTCCATGGCCCAGACCATCGCCGCGTAAGTTCGTCGCTTTCGGTTCTCAATCGATGCGAACCGTTGCTTGTCCTCCTCCGTCGCATGCATCGGTCCGTGCGGTGCGGTAAATGACAGGTACAGAAAAAAAGGTTTGTCCGGGGCCGAATCAACAAACTCGATCGCCTTTTGTCCCAGGACATCCGTCAGGTAACCATCAAATTCGACCTGCTGGCCGTTCTCCTCAATCGCTTTCCTATGACCAGCCTGGTCTTCCTTCTTCGGGTTGTAAAAATAACCGCGCGAACCTTCGCGAAGACCATAGAAATAATCGAACCCACGGCGAGTCGGATAGTATTCGTCTCGATTTCCCAAATGCCACTTGCCAATCAAACCGGTGTGGTAACCCATCGTTCGCAAGCGGTCGGCCATCGTGACCTGGCGGAGACACATGCCCTCGGAATCCGGGGGTGAATTCGCCTCGTGTCCGAAACGCTGTTGATAACGGCCCGTCATCAGGCCGGCCCGCGACGGACTGCAGACCGACGCCGATACGTGTCCATCGGTAAAACGGATGCCACCTTCGGCCAGTTGATCAATGTGGGGTGAACGAATGTCCCGCGATCCCTGGAAACCGAGGTCTGCCCAACCGAGGTCGTCCGCCAAAATGATAATGATGTTGGGTTGCTCCCGGGCCTGCAGTGGCGATGCCAAAATCAGTGCCAGGGCGGTGCAGAAAAAGATCTTCATAAGGTGGGGAATCATGAAACTCGTAATCATATCTCTTTGGCAAAAGGACCGTTGATCGGTATGTGCGGCACCGCCAGTTACGGACAGCGGGTATTGGTCGCGGTCACTGCCAGGAACCAAGGCCACCCGACTTACCCTTGGGGAAATTTATAAATTTATTATACGACAGCCAACGTGGATTCAACTAAATTACCGGTCTGGCGGCCTGTTTTTTCCTGTGCCCGTTCTCCTATCGGCTAACGGATGGACATCGGTGCCGCACGGAAATTTATTGCCTGACACTGATTGACACGCATTTTCTCCAGCAATATCTTTCCGGGATCTCTTTCTCTTGCCCCCTGTTTTCCAACTTGCGAGGTTCTTATGAAAACACGTTTATTACTCTCCGCCGCCTTCCTGATTGTCGCATTACAGTGCGCCACTTCGAACGCATCGCTGATCATTCAAAGGAATTATACTGCTGGGTCTGCACCGACCATGGCAGGCAGTGGCAATCTGACTTCGATTTTCGATGCGGCAGCCGACTGGTGGGAGCTGGCGTATCACGACCCCAACGGGGATGGCAGCGATTTCAACCTGGCGATCGAATACAAATGGGCAGCCCTGAGTGGCACGACACTGGGCGTTCACAGTCTCCAATCAGAAGGTGGTAGCCCCCATCGGGAAACCGGCGCCTTGATTCGTTTCGATAATGACGGGTCTTCCAGTTGGTTCGCCGATGCCACGCCTTATGAGAACTCCGAGTATAATAACTACGCTGAATTTGGCAGCGATTTTGGTGGCGGCCTTTTGAACACGGGACGAGTTTTTTACGGAGCAACTGGCGACGCCGCGGGCAGTTATGATTTGTTCACCGTCGCCCTGCATGAAATCGGACACGCGTTGGGGCTCAGCAGCGCCAACAACGCGTTTGTGGCGGAGAATGGTGACCTCGACATCGATGTAACCGCAGGTGGCTGGGATGGGGGTTACGCCGGCAGCGTTTTAAATACCCGCAATGGAGCGCACCTCGGAAATGCATCTGACTCCACCGATAATGTCCGGTACACCGATGCCCTTATGTACCCAAGCGTCACCGCCGGTCAACGAAAGTACGGCAGTGCCATGGACATTCTCGCCAACGCTCAAATCAGTAAATGGCACAACCCGAACTTTAACCCGCAGTTTTCATCGAACCGGGTACCGGAACCGGGTTCGATCGCTGTCTGGTCTCTGATTTGCCTGGGTGCCATCGGTCGTCGCAACCGCAGAAGGCCACGCGGTTGAATTGAGGCCGCCGAGGATGGGTTGGGAAACTCGTCCATCGGTCGCCAGGCCCAGCACTATCTCTTTGGTTTAACTCATTAAACAAAAAGGCACCCAAGTTGGCTTGGGTGCCTTTTTTTTCTCTGGGACAACGTCCACGCTAAACGAGCTTTGCAACGATTGCGGTTTACATTTCCGGAACAACGGTCTTTTCTGGCAAACCCTTGGTATTGAGTTGGCCTGCCATAGCCCACAGCTTTACGATAAACATGATCATGCAAACCAAAGCCGGGATCCAGGCAATGTAATTGAGCAAGGGAACTAAACTGCAGAGAACCGAGATGGCCCAAATCAGCCCGACCAGTTTGCCACAATCTCCCACCGAATAGTTTCCCACACTATTGAAGTACTGCTTGAATGCGTCGGGAACCTGCAGAACGATAAAGAACACCATCACGAGGTTGACCAACGGCACCAGCATCAGCCAGATTAAACCGGCTGGCATGGTCTGAAATTGGCGAGGCAATTGGCTATAAGGCTTGTAAATAAAATACGTGGTGATGACTGAAATCACAAAAGAAGCGACCAAGACCAAAACGAAGAGACCTAAAAACAGACCGAGAATGGTAGAGGGCACTGCGACATCACCGCCGAAGTCGCCGGACATTCCCTTCATCTCCTGGAAGAACTGCTCCGCATCCATCTGTACATCCTGAAACGCGAGAAGAAGACTGTTCATATTTTTTCCTTAACTTACCTAGGGGACATGAGGGGAAAACGAGCTGCGGGAATCCCGGCAAACAAATTCCTGCCAGGAATCAGGGTTATTCAGCCAAAGCAAAAGAGGAGGATAAAAAAAAGATGACACATACTGGGTCGGTATGATTGTCATTCGGTGTGCCTGGTCGTTTCTTGTCGTTTTTATCCATTTTTGAACAAATTGCCGACTCATAACCGTCGCTAATCGATCGTTAGCGGCCGACCCCGCTTAATTTTCGTCCAATATTGGCTTTCTGAATTGCCTTACAGACCCAGTCCATTTAGCTTAGTAGATGCCACCATTGATTGAATCGATTTCAACCTGGATACCCAGAAATGAACAAGCTGCTTTCCTTCGTTACCATTTGCGTATTGGCCACTGGTCTAATGGCGACGAATGCATCGGCGGATGTCTTGATCACAGGCGTGTTCGATGGACCGCTTACCGGGGGTGTGCCAAAAACCATGGAACTGTACGTCACTTCGGATGGCACCGATCTATCCCAATGGGCAGTCGGCTCGGCCAACAACGGGGGCGGTACTGACGGCGCGGAATTCGTTCTATCTGGCACAGCAAACGCCGGTGACTATCTTTACGTGGCGTCAGAGGCGACCGGGTTTAATACTTATTTCGGTTTCAATCCAAACTTCACCAGCGGCGCGTTATCGATCAATGGTGACGATGCGATGGAACTGTTTTTTGACGCATCGGGCGCTTTCTCCGGAAGTGAAACGGTCCATGACACGTATGGTGACATCAATACGGACGGCACCGGCGAGCCGTGGGAATACCTTGACGGCTGGGCTTATCGGGTTGATGACACCGGCCCCGATGGTTCCACCTTCACACTTGCCAACTGGACATTGAGTGGAAAAAATGCAAACGACGGTGAGACGTCCAATAATACGGCTGCCAACCCGTGGCCGATCGGGACATACAGCATGAACGCGATTCCTGAGCCAGGTTCCTTTGCCGTCCTTGGGCTGGTTGGCCTGTCCGGAATACTCCGCCGTCGTCGCAAATAATCCGATACCAAAAACATATCAAGGCGATGCTCACTGGAGTGTCGCCTTTTTTTTTCGGTAAGGTATCACGTCCAAGTCACGGAAAAGGTTTCGCGACAACATCCTACGGTTCGACACCCACCTGCTTGAGAAATGGCTCGAACGCCTCGACCGGATCCGTCGGTAAATCGCACCACTGCAGCATCGATTCCAACTCACCCGGATCGGTCAACAGCTTGTCAAAATCAATTTCGTGTCGATCAAGGCCTTCGATTCCGGCAGGATGGTAATACATCTGCCGCAATTTTTGGTCGGATTGAGTGCGGAACCAGATGCCCGCCTCCGATTTGCCAGGTTGGCCAAGCATCGGCTTGGTCCACTGCCGGCGAATGATCAAAACTCGCATGGTGGGGAACAGTTCCCGCCAAATCAATGCAGTGGCCGAGTTGCGAGGGTCTTTCCAACCCCAAACGGAATCCCGGGAATCTTCTCCCCAAAACGTATTCAACAAACGCTCCCGATCGACCGACTCCAACAACGGTTTCAATTGATTGCGGGATTTTTCGACATGCTCGACAAATTGCCAATCCGCCTTGGGCGCATGGGGAAAACCGATAGTCTGGTCCAGGAACTTCCGGTTCGATTCGACAAACACGTTCGATTCATGGTATTTCCTGGCCTCCCGTGGGCCCGCATCGGCGCCCGCAAACAGGCCCGCATAGCGCAACATTTTCGTCACCAGTGAGGTTCCCCCACCTGGACATCCACAGATCAAAATTGGGCCACTCATATCCACGGTCTCTCTCGGCTCGCGACCCAACCGTCAAGTTTCCAGCCGCGCAGGTCCGTTTTGTCCGTTGACCAAAAAACATGTCATCGGGTGTGCCAAAACACCTCGTTTCCCGGCCATAAGATAGAACTTCAAGGCCCCTATTCCTAGTAGCCAACCAGAAACGCCGGGACGCCGATAGGTTTTGCAAAAACGGTGGATGCGGGACCGCCCGCAACTCCTGGACATCGCATACCGATAAGCAACAAACACCGACGATCGCTGCCCCTGGGGAAACGGTGGGGAAGGTTCGGTTTTGCCCGCGCATTGGATCAAAACGTGAACTAGGTTTTCATAGCGACTTTGATCCAAGGAGTTAATCAAATGTTTTGGGCCCCCATTATTTTGGAAGTTACCGTTTTGCCGGCCGTCACCCTGGCAGCAACCTTGCCTTACCTGACAATCGTCCTGGTCGCCTGGTCCGTTTCGTGTCTGGGTGTCACTTTTGAAATTCTTAATGCGCCCGAGCGCAGATTGGGTTAACAAGGAGTCGATACTTTGCTCTCATTTGCCATCCTGGCCGTCATCGTCTTAATGGCCACCTGCCTCGTGCGATTGCAGGCGGTCATGTAGAGCGGTCAGTCCCGTTGGCAGCAAGTACCAACTAGCCCCTTCTACAGGATGAACCCCACGACCGGATGACGAGTGGCCTGAATTAGCCCGGCCCGCCGGCACCCTGTTGGATTAATAACGTTCTCAAATTGGAACGGCATTCTCAAAACTAAACATTTGCCGTGGCAAAAACCCGTTAAAACCGTCGTTTTTGAATGGCATGACAGTTGCATCTGCAATGGCCAGGCTGGGATTCAACACGAATGCTAGCCAACCGAGATCCTTTCCTCACTCCTTCCCTATTAAATGAAAGCTTCCCATGAATGCCAAACAAGCTCTTTTGACATCTGCCGCAGTTTGCATGATTTGTCTGGCGTGTCTATTGGCTCAATCCGTTTTTACCGAACTAGCAAATGCATCGTCGTTAGACTCAGCCAAAAAAGGAAATACTCTCAAACAACGGGTCGAAGATCTCGAAGTGATGCAAGAAGAGGATGCCAAAGAGTTCTTTTTAGTCGACAACAGCCTGGGTGATCTGGATCTGCGGGTCCTTGATCTGGAAAAACGGGCAGGCGCTCGAGAATCCCGGGTCAACGACATCGATGGACGCCTGATTACCCATGGCAGAACCATTCGGGCCAATCATCGATGGGTCGTGAAAAATATAAAAGAGATCCGGGCTGATATTAGAAGACTTAAAAACGGCAATTAACGCCCTGTCCCTGTCATCCATGAAGCCGCCAGCCCTTCATTTGAAGGCGCTGGCAAATTCATTGGGATGTATCGACCACCGGCGATTCACAAACCAAGGCACCTGGCAATCCGTCGTTCCAACAGAAACGAACAATGAAAACAATCTCCATCACCCTGTTCACGATACTCTTTACAGCCTTTTGCATTGCCAGGTTAACAAGTAACCATGATTCCGGGGAGAGGATCCTGGCGGATGTTGGCTCGGAAATCGAGGTCGTTGTTTGTAGCGCCACTAGTGCCAGGACTTCCACTTTGCGCAACTCGGAACTGGTATCCAACATTGTCAATGGGTTGCCGGATGACGTGCAGGTATTGTTATTGGTCAATGACTTGAAGTCCTTTGAGACCAAGTCCAGTAACAATCGAGTGAAATTTATCGAGCTACCTGAAGAAACCGGTATATCAATCTGGCCACAGGATCCATTCGTCGTGGTCAATTTCCAGAACCATACTCGCCTGGTCACACCTTGCGTTTTCGACCGGGAAGACGACCACATCATGCCGCTCCACCTGGCCGAGAAGCTTAACCTGGAGTTGGTTTCATCCGACCTGCATTTCGAGGGCGGTAACATCGTATGCGGCGAAGAGGCCGTTTTCATCGGTTTCAATACGATCGCTGTCAATTCGGACTTGTTCAACGAAACGTCTGCCGTTATCAAGGAACGGTTCGAAAAACTGTTTGGCCGACCGGTAGTCGTGGTCGGTGAATCGATGCAGGAAATCAGCCACATTGATCTTATTATCACGCCCCTGCCGGGAGACCACATCGCCATTGCCGACAGTCGCTTGGGTGCGAGCATCATGCAACAGGCACTTCTAAAGGAACCGGCGGCGATTCGGAGTTTTGAACAGGAATGCGAAAACCAGTTCTTTGGCCGGGCTGACATTACGACGATCTCTGACCTTAGCGGCGAATCGATGCATCGACCCACCGTCGTCCACCAGACGCAACCCACCATCGAGGCAAGCATCGCCGCGGCCGATCAACTGGATGTGATCGCCGACCAGATGACCCGGGCCGGGTATAAAGTCGTCCGCATCCCGGCGTTGGTTCCTGATCTGACGCCAAAGTTCAGTGAATCGGGCAAGGAAAAACCAAACTATCCATTCATAACCTACAACAACGTTCTGCTGGAAAACCAAAACGGAACCCCGGTCGTTTACTTGCCACAATATGGCTGTAAAAGGCTCGACAATGCGGGCGCATCCCGTTGGGCCGAGTTGGGATTTCGCGTTAAAACCATACCTGGCTTCACCACCAGTGCCATGTATGGCGGATCCCTTCGCTGCTGCACCAAAGTACTTTCGCGCAAACAATCCCTCTGAAAATAGACGCCGCAAACGGAACGGCTTGCGGTTGCGGGGCGACTGGCTGCGGGCCATCGATGCATCGCCCTCTCGGTCTATTCAATGTTTACCGGGTGAAATGTTTCGATCATTTCGGTCAGGCGATCCACCACTTCAGGATGTTGGGATGACCGGTCGGCTTGCTCGTGAGGGTCGTTTTTTAGATTGTACAACCTCACCGGTTCGGTATCCCAGACATGCAATTTGCGGTATTGGGTCGTATCCTTTCCATGGTGACGAACCAACAGCTTCCAGTCTCCCTCCACGCACCAAAGGTATTGCAATGTGTCATCGGGATCGCCGGGCGTCATGTTGTGTATCGAATGACAAACTCCGAATACCGCTTTGCGGCCGCGCCGGGCCTGTTCATCCAACAGGTTGACACCTGGCAGTTGGGCTGGGGCCTGCAGGCCGCTGGCAGCGGCGATCGTGGGGAACAGGTCGATCGCATGGGCAAAACCGGCAGCCCGCTGCGGTTCGATGTGTCCCGGCCACGACACCATGATCGGTGTGCGGATACCTTTCTCGTAGGGCGACCCCTTGGAGCGTTGAGCAAACCCTTTCCATAGTTTCTGGTTCGGGTCGATCGCATTCGTACTCGCCGCCGCCCAGCCGTTGTCGCAAAGATAAATCACCATTGTGTTCTCGGTGAGACCTTTTGCTTCCAGATACCCCAGCAATTCACCACAGGTTTCGTCGCACCATTGGCACATGGCGTAATACCTGGCGACATCCGCGGCTCGGCCCGGCTGCCTGTACTCGTCCAATAAACGATCCGGAGGATTGTGGGGGGTGTGGGGCAAAAACGGCGCATACCATAACAGGAAAGGCTTCTGCTCGTCGGTCGCGTGATCAATAAATTCCTTTAACGGCCGCATGGACTCGCGGCCAATCTTCAAACCTTCATCCCCGTGGCGACCCCCGCGGGCTGGATCACCGTGGGTCATACCATGTGTGAATGAACCGTCCTGCCAGGAACCTTCCCACCACTTGCCGGATTGGTGGGCCAGATAGCCATTGGCGGTTAGCAACTTGATAAAGCTCGGATGTTTATGAAATGCTGCGCGGACAGGCGAATCGAGCTCGGCCCTCCGGTTACGCCCGTCGACGTCATTGCCCGTGATCCCGTGTTGGAACGGATAGAGACCCGTCACGATCGAAGCCAGCGAGGGACGACAGAGCGGGGCCGCCACATAACCGTGGCTAAAGACCAGGCTGCGGCGGGCCAATTGGTCAAGGTGAGGCGTTTGAATGTCTGCATGTCCCATGAAGCCATAATCGGTCCAGGCTTGATCATCGCTCAAAATGATGACGATGTTGGGCGGTCTTTCCACCGCAACGGCCTTCGACACAAATGCAAACAGGAGCACTGCCAACACTAACTTGGCTGTGGCGTTTTGGTAGTCATGTGTATTCATGGGGGGCCTTTTGCGAAGATCCAGTAAACCAGACACAAACCTCAATGGCAACAGATTCTATTTAATTTCGTTTTCATTGTGGGTTAATTCGCGTTACAAGGCGACAGGCGCTGTTACGACAGCGCCACCCATTGAAACGTCTGAATCAATGTTACTTTTTCAACTTTTCCTGGATAAACCTGCCTTGCAATGACTGCCAGCCTGGAAAGAACGGGTTCACTGCGAGACAACTTGACCATCTCGAAGATCGGCAAGTCGGCCCAGGAATCACTTTCCAAGTGATTCATCAACGATGGCGC
This sequence comes from Mariniblastus sp., assembly GCA_014237975.1. Classification (GTDB taxonomy): domain Bacteria; phylum Planctomycetota; class Planctomycetia; order Pirellulales; family Pirellulaceae; genus Mariniblastus. The sequence continues at coordinate 11,869 of JABACA010000068.1, forward strand.
TATTTCTCCAACTACGTCCATGATAATTCAAATATCCAAGTCGTTCATTCCTGACTAAAACCTCGGTTTCTACCTCGCCCTCTAACACCATACTCAGGCGGATTCCATGCGCCGCAGAGGGTCAAACCAGCGCGTACCTTTCATGAAATCGGCAGCCATTGTCTAATCATGACCTGCAAGGAATTTAACCAACGCTAGAACTAGAGGAGTAGTAGATATGAGCGATCGAATCATCATGCGGACGGGTGAGTGCCTGGTTGCCGGCCCGTCACCTTGATGGTCAGCAAAGTGACCGTCAAAAATAGCCGCTACACCAACATCTTGATGGGAACCGTCCAGGCCGCCATCGCCAACGGTGTGCTGGATGCGGTGCGGGCCGGTGACATCCCCAAGGAAAAAGCCAACGACCTGGGGATCATCTGTTCTGTCTGGCTCAATCCGGGCGTTTCCACTGACGACAAATTGGATCACAAGGCGCTATTTGAAATTCACCGCAAGGCGATGTCCCAGGCAATTCACAAGGCGATGAATAACGAACCCTCCATCGATTGGTTGCTGGATAATCAGGACAAAATTACTCACAAGTATTATGAACGGGGATTAAAGGGAGAGATCTAGGAGATTTTGCCGGTTTCCTTTTTCAATCGACTTCCGCCAGCGGATGATTGCATTTCCCAAAAAGGACTGGTTAATAAAACGATACGTCGAGGCTTACGAATTCTTTCTTTGCCCAATCTGTTCCTACCCGATCCGTCGCGGGCCCCTAAGGTATATCTTCTGGAACCGTCGAACCATCAAGAAGAGATTGAACGCGTCAACGGGCGACCCCGGCCAGGAAGAGGTTTATGCGTGTCCCAGCTGTTCCACACAGCTCTATGAGGAATGTTCAGCCTGTGGGAAAGTTCGCCATAGCCTGCTGCCGACCTGTCACTCCTGCGGCGACACACAAACGCTGGATCTCGGCGCTACAGCCGAGTAGACGGAACCGTCAACGGGGCGTATTTTTCAGTTCCGAAGTTGCCCAGGTTGTGAACGTAAACCAAAGTCAATTGCTCGTGGCAGCGATCATGACAGGAATCATCAACGCCGCCATCACTGCAGCCTGGACGGCCGCAATTGCTTGCTGCGTCGCTGCCGATGTTGCCAGAGTTCCTCCGGGACAAAATTCGCTTTCAACAGCCCAGCGAGAATGGCTCGGTTAAAAACCAACTCAAACTCTGGCTGATCGGCCTTGGCCGCAACTACCGATCCTCGCATGCCTGACGACAACAGGCGGTCTGATTTGCCGCGAAATATGAACTTCGGTATGATCATTATTCTTGCCAAGGCCATCGTGGATGGTCAATTAAAACCGTCAACCGACTGATTTGCCCATCGCCATACCACGGAGCTGCCAACATGCGTTTTCTTTGCCTGGTCATGTTATTGCACTTTGTTGGGCCGGCGGTCCCGGTTCCCGCGGACGAGCAGGACAAACCGAACTTCATTCTGTTCCTGGTCGACGACATGGGTTGGCAAGATACATCGGTGCCCTTCTGGGACAAGCCAACCGCCTATAACGAGCGGTACCGGACGCCCCACATGCAGCGGCTGGCCAATCAGGGGATGAAATTCACCGACGCCTATGCCTGCGCCGTCTGCTCCCCGTCGCGTATCAGCCTGATGACGGGTCTCAACGCGGCTCGGCACCGGGTCACGGATTGGACGCTCCATTACTACCAGGACCCAGCAGCCAAACTTCCCTCGCGGGGCCGCAGTCCATTGGGCGTGCCGCAATGGAACATCAACGGCCTCTCGCCACTGGGCGATATTCCTTTGGCCGTCCAGGCAAAATGCCTGCCCGCTTTGCTGCACGATTCCGGCTATTGCACGATTCATGCGGGCAAAGCGCATTTCGGCGCACTGACCACAGCTGCCGCCAACCCGCAGGGGATCGGTTTTGACGTGAACATCGCTGGACATGCGCCGGGCGGACCGGGCAGTTATTACGGCAAGCAGAACTTTGCCACGGACCCGTCCAAACCGGGCAGCAATGTGTGGGATATCCCTGGCCTCGAAGCGTATCACGGTCAAGACATTTTTCTGACCGAAGCACTGACGCGGGAGGCGAACAAGGCCATCGACACGGCCGTTGCCAACCAACAACCCTTCTTTTTGTACATGGCGCATTATGCCATCCACGCCCCGATCAAACCGGACCCGCGTTTCGTCGATCATTATCCCGGCATCCCGCCGGTGGAGGCCGCCTATGCCTCGTTGATCGAGGGGATGGACAAGAGTTTGGGCGATCTGATGGCCAATGTCGAACGGCATGGACTGACCGACAAGACGATCGTGCTGTTCATGTCAGATAACGGTGGGCTCAGTGCCCATGCTCGAGCCGGTCAACCCCACACGCACAACCGACCCCTGTCCAGCGGAAAGGGGTCCAATCACGAGGGCGGCATTCGAGTCCCCATGTTGGTCAAGTGGCCTGGCGTCACCCGCCCAGCGTCGGTCTGTGGAGATGCAATAATCATCGAGGACTTTTTCCCCAGCATCCTGCAAATGGCCGGGATTGATCCGCCCCGACAAATTGGCGGGGTGATCGACGGCCGCAGTTTTGTGCCGCAGTTGCGTGGCAACCATGGACTCAGCCAAGGCCGTCGCCTGGTCTGGCACTACCCCAATCATTGGGGACCCACCGGTCCGGGGATTAATTTTTGTAGCGCGATTCGGAAAGACGATTGGAAGCTGGTCTACTATCACGATGCATCTCGCAAGGACGGCCAATACGAACTGTTCAACCTGTCCGACGACATTGGCGAGTCGAGCAACCTGGCAACGGCGTATCCCGAACGGGTGGCCGAGTTGGCCGACGACCTGGCGGAAAAACTCGCCAAGTACAACGCCCAGATGCCGATCGTCAAAGCGACCGGCCAACCCGTCCCGCTACCCAACTATGAGTTGAAACGCTAGAGTCCGGCAGGTAAAACGGCGCAACGAATCGCAGCCGAATACGAGCAACGGCTGGTCAGAAAAACGGCAATAGGTTTATCCTGATTTCTTCGACTGAATTCCATTTCCCGACTCGTTGCGTTTCTTTCTGTTCCTCGGTTTATTTCGACCGGGGGGAAACTTTTCGGCAGTATAACCAGCCTCGCGTCGCTTCGCTTCGAGCTGAGCCTTCAGTTTGTTGAGCTGTGCGGCATAGTTGGGATCCTCGGCCAGGTTGGTGAATTCGCCGGGATCCTTCTTGAGGTCATATAACTCCATTCCGTCCAGGCCGGAATTCCATTGAATGAAACGCCAGTCGTGGGTGCGGATTGATTCTCCGTTAGAACGGCTGATCGTGAACGCGGTATCTTTTTTCCAGTCGTTGGAAGCCGGGTCCTTGAGCAGCGGCAACATACTTTGCCCCTGCAAGGTCTGCGGTGCCTGGAGTCCGGCCAGCTCGGCAAGTGTTGGGTAGAGGTCAATCAGCTCGGTGATATGCCTGGTTGCCTTGCCGTGCTGGTTCTTCAACCAGGGAACGCTGACGATGAAGGGGACGCGTGTCGATTCCTCGAATAAATGCTGCTTCTGAAACTTGTGGTGTTCTCCCAACAGGTAGCCATGATCGCTGCTAAAGACAACGATGGTGTTGTCGGCCAAGCCCAGCTCTTCGAGCGCATCGAGTACGCGGCCGACCTGGGCATCCATATAGGAAACACTGGCATAGTAGGCTTGCAGCAAGCCCTTGTGCCGTTCGGGCGTGACACCAAAAGCGGTACTGTTACGGTTATAGTTGCGAATCGATTCCGGCACGTCATCCAGGTCGTCCTCTCTTACCACCGGCGCCACCATGGCATCCCGGTCGTAGAGGTCAAAATAACTGGCTGGAGCAACCAGCGGCACGTGCGGCCGCACAAATCCGCAGGCCAGGAAAAAAGGTTTGTCCTTGTTGCGTTTCAGGAAATCAATGGCGTGGTTGGCAGCCATGCCATCGGCATGCACCATGTCATCACCCTTGGCCACGACGCCGGTAAACGACTGCGAACTCGTCCGTTTTGGAGACCAGTTCGTCTTCTTGCCAGCCGCGTTCTGCTCCGGCGCCTTGATGTTGACCACCTCGTCCCATGAGTGCGGGTCATCCCTCTCCGCAGTTCCCTCAATGACTTCCCTGGGGATGCCCATGTGGTAGATCTTACCGACCCGCCCGACGCGATAACCACTGTTCCTGAAGATCTGCGACATCGTGACCACGTCCGGCATATTTCCTCGCAGCGTACCGGCATTGCCCAGCGTTTGGTTGGTGTAGGGATACAACCCGGACATCAGCGACGCCCGCGAAGCACCGCATACGGGGTATTGGCAGTACATCTTCTCAAACCGCACTCCTCGCTCAGCCAACTTGTCCAACTCTGGCGTTTTGCACTGCGGGTGCCCGAATCCGCTCAATGCCGTGTTGAGATCGTCCGCCATAAAAAATAAAACATTGGGTGGCTTCTCGGCAACGGCGGCAGAGGCGAGGGTCAGGAACGCCGCTATCAACAAGACTGATCTTCTCATCATATTATTTATCCTTGTTCCGTTCTGCCAGAAAACTCTTTCGTCTTACCCAGCAGCCGTTTTGCACCAACATTCCAAAATCAACTGTGCCCGGATCGTCAAAGAGCCCCAATACTATATGTGACCTGCAAGATTCTGAAGACAGGGCATCCACTGCCTCTGACTTCCCTGCATTAAACAGAAGACCAAACGAATACGCCGTCGTCAAACAGGAATTTCGACATTCATCACTCTTGACCAAGCTGACGGCAAGGCAAAGAGCACCTGTTCCTTTCCAATCGGTTGAAACTTGTAACAACTGGCCGAACCAATCCCGCGGGTCGTTACCCGGAAAAACAACTCGTTAATGGACGCGACCGATCGGATCGTGGTGACGGCGGGGCAACCTCCGAATTCCAGAAAAAAAGAACCGGCGGGACGTTTCAGTCGCCGCCGGTTCCTGTTTAAACCCACCATACGGCAAACCAGTGCGAACCATCCGTGCCGGTCCGCACTGGCCGTCTGCCGCGTATCGCGGTGAAGGATCAATCAATCCCCGATCCATCCCCCGTCAAACAGGCTGTCGGCATCCAGCAGACCGGAATGTCCCAGGGATACTCCCTGGTCGCCGTTAAATCCGACGAAGACCGAACCGCCAGCGGGAATGCACTGCGCCCAATCGGCACCCTTCAAACAGTGTTCATACAATCCATTGCCCAGGTCGGTCGTTTCGACTCGACATCCCCAGGGATTACCACAGATCCCGTGGGAACTAACGAAGCGGAAATGCCATTGGCGCAGCTTGGCATCCGTTTCGTTATGCACAGCGATGGCCGCCGTAAAGCCGTCCCACCATAGATCGCCTTCAACCTCGACCGAAATCTTGGCGGTCTCCGTTGGAGAGTCGGGTGAACCAGGATCGGCTGTCTCTTCGTCTGCGTCGCCGTCCCCGATCCATCCCCCGTCAAACAGGCTGTCGGCATCGAGCAGGCCGGAATTGCCGAGAGCCATTCCCTGGTCGCCATTAAAACCGACATTTACCGACCCACCTGCGGAGATGGACTTGGCCCATTCGGCGCCGCTGACGCGATGCTCATAAAGGCCGTTGCCCAGATCCGTGGTTTCGACAGTACAGCCCCACGGCGTGCCGGAGATAGTGTGGGAGCTGGCGAAACGGAATTGCCACTGCTCCAGCTTGACATCACTATCGTTATGAACCGTGATCGCCGCCGTAAAGCCGTCCCACCACAAGTCTCCTTCTACCTCAACCGAAAGGCTGCCGGACTCGTTGGGAACGTCAGGGGTAGTCGGATCTTCCGGCTCTTCACCTGGCTCTTCACCTGGCTCTTCACCTGGTTCTTCGTCAGGCTCTTCGTCAGGCTCTTCACCTGGCTCTTCGTCCGGATCGTTATTAACGGGAGGATCGCCCAGGTCGTCCAGGTGGTTGCCCATCGGATCACCGAGCGTGACCATACTCTGAAAGTACTCCAGCACACGTGCATGGGAAACGTTGAGCGCCGGCCACTGCGGCCAGTCCCAGGTGTCGTTCATAAAGGGTTCCATCTGGTCATGGCTGAGCACGGTCAGGTGATTGACGTCGTGAGCAATCGCCACCCCTTCAATCGACCGCCACCCATGGCACCGGTCATGCATCCAGCCGGCGTAATGCGGTTCCATCTTCAAGGTGTTGATAAAGGCATCTTCGTAACCATTGTTGGTAAGGTAGTCGGCAAATCCCTCATGCCCATATTGGACTACCATTGCCATGACATCTTCGCGGTCGCCCAGCCTGGCCGTCCGCGTGATGTCGCACACCACCTGAGGATCGAACGTGTTGTCGGCCATCCATCCGACCTTGGCGCCCTGCATGGCGTACCAGATACCGACACCCTGCTGGTCGTTTCCCCAGGCCTGGGTGTTATTGGTCAACGTGTTGGCAAAGGCCCAGGCACCAATCTCGTCGATGGTCGCATGGTCCAGTCCGACAAAATGCCGCAAATGGTTGTAGGCGTGAACCGCCTCAGTCGTGATGGCCGTTCTGCCGTTCACCAGTCCATCATGACCGGTGTGGTTACTGCCACCGGACATACCCAACGTTGCCAAATCGATGAACTCGCCGTCCATCGGCGGGTGATGATCGTCCTGAGCCGCTGCGGTTTGCCAAACCAGCAGGGGAACAACCAACATCAACAAGAGATAGAATGTTTTGTCTGGAAGGTACAACATGGAAGTTTCTCCAGGTTCATAAAAGAAGTCTTGGAAGGAAAAGCGGACTATCTGGAAAGCTTTAAAGGTGGGACTTGGACCGAGAAGTGGATGCAGTGGGAATTAACCCCCTCCTTTCCTCTGTTCCAAAAGCGCGTTACAGAATGAATTTCAAACCCGGCATTTGAAACAACCCCTCAACCGGAAATTCAACTGCATTAACAAAACAACTAGCACCTGGAAATCCGAAAATCTACGGATCTGAAATCTCACAACACGCATTGACGGCACGAAATGAATGCGGCGCACATCAACCGGACACTCGGTATTCTGAATTCGTTTCAAGTGGTGTTCTGCAACGAATATTGCAAACGAAGGAATCAGAGCAAACGGTTGACAAGGCATCGTTACTTTCGTGAATCACCTCACCCATTCGCAAGAGAACCGTAAACGATGTTACTGTTGTCCGCTCAAACGACACCCGTCATCCCTCAACCACACCGGTAATCGACCTGTTGTTTTCCAGCCAATCCAGGTGTGGCCGTTGATGGGATTTCCCAAATATCGCGTGGTTCTTTGAATGTCGCGGTCTATAACGAAATCCGCCCCTGGCACCCGCTCACTGAAAATGGTTTGTAAATTCCTCTGCCGTTTAATTGCGCCGTCTGTATTTTTTCGCAAGCGGTAACGAAGCGAGACACTTCATTACCATTAAGATCGTAATTCTTGCCGCACTCGTCTAAATGTGGTCTTTTTGGCAGTTATCATGGTCGGAATGGTTGCCGTCGTTCAGCTGACAATTCCCTGTCTGTCGCAAAGTGCGCAACCCTCAGCGGGGGCGGCCCCCCCAAACGGTTTAATTATCTGGTACAAAGTCGGGCACTGGTTCGAGCTTTATTGGGCCATCGTGAAATCGACCCTTGCAGTGCTTTGGAGTTCACCATGAACAAGGACGTCGGCCGTTTATTGGCTATCATCCCGCTTTTTATGATCACAGGTTGTTCAAGTCATTCATCCGATGATCAAATCTCCGAGGTTCATGCCGAAACGTCCGAAAGCGGCGAGACTGCTTCCGCGGAGAATTATTATGTTCGTGACGGCCTCGCTTATGACCGCAACACAAATCAGCCTTTCACCGGCAAGCAGGTTGGTTATTACGAGAATGGACAACCGGCCGAAGAAATAAATTTCAAGGACGGAAATTGGCATGGACCCTATATCACCTGGCATGAAAACGGCCACAAGGCGATGGAGGAAAATTACAACCAAAACGTCCCGACCGGCTTGCAAATTTACAGGTATGAAAACGGACAGAAAGAACGGGAAGAAAACTACGACGAGCAAGGAGCGCTCGATGGTTTACAGTCGACATGGCATGAAGACGGAAAACAGGCCAGTCAATCCAACTGGCGGAACGGCACCGAGTATGGCGTGTCGGTCAACTGGTATCCCAGCGGCCAAAAAGAGAGTGAATACAACTACAACGACCAGGGCGCAGCCCACGGTTCATTTTCGACCTGGCATGAAAACGGACAACAGGCCAGCGAATACAACTGGCGGAACGACACCAAGTATGGCGTGTCGGCCACCTGGTATCCAAACGGTCAAAAGGAGAGGGAACTTACCTACAACGACCGAGGCGAAGCCCATGGTTTATCTTCGACCTGGTACGAAGACGGTCAAAAGTCTGCCGAAAACACCTTTAACAATGGAACCTTAGAGCGTGCTCTCACCTGGGATGAGAAGGGCAAAATTACGAGAGACGGAACCCGTCAGGATGGATTCTTTCATCTTGTTTACACCGAGTGGCATGCCAACGGTCAAAAGGCCAAGGAAATAACCTCTCGCGATGGCGAACTTGTATCGAACGTCGAATGGGATGAGACGGGCCAAAAAACGAGCGAGGGAGACAATGAGAAGGACAGCCCGTTATTAGACCAATCTGATTGAAAACCGAGTGTCGACATATAGTGAAACGAGGCCTCTTTTTTAAAAAGGAATCATTGCGATGTTTAAACGTTGGATCGTTCGAATGGTCGCAATCACAATTTCGTTATACTTTTTTATACCTGCCTGGGTAACTGGAAATTGGCAAGAATTTCTTTGTGGCATGCGTTGAGACAGACAACCGGCGAAGGCGTCACACCCTCGATTTACAACAACTCGATTACAAGGGTTCCGAATGTCATCCACAGAAACATTCTACAGCGATTAAATCAAGGGACATCCGGCAACACGAAAGCCGATACCGTCCATCCGAAATCCGGTTGATTCTCAAGACGTTTCTTTTCTATCAACGATCGTCGCAACCGAGGCATTACAACCATCCTGTTATTAATCAGGATCAGCTGGCAAGGGCCACGGCAACGCGGAAAAAATGACCGATCGGACGTCGTCAACTCTACACATTTGGTAGGCATTAATATATCATTTATTAAGCAACCTTTGTCTTGCTGCAGCCTCTCGATGAATCAACGCGGACGATATCGCATGAATTCAGGATGGAACCTCGCAACCCTCTCCTTGATTCTCGTCGTTTTTGGCTCGACCGGTTGGACCGATGAGTCCGACGACCCACAAGCCACCCGCCAGCCAATCAAACTGCCCGGCATGGTGATCGATCTCGAAAATCGGCGTATTGATCTGGCAGCGACCGTCTGCCTCGACGAAGGTTTTCTCGAACTGGTGGCCTGCACCCAGGGGAGCAAGGAGCACGAGTCGATCGTCGCAGTGGCCGGCCGGCCGATGCATATCCACACGGCGTTGTTGTTGCTCAATGCGAACAATGGAAACCCCGCCATGCGGAAACTGGTGGGCGAGACAGAAAAACGCTGGGTTGATATCCCACCTCGCGGTGACCCAATCGAAGCTTTTTTCGTCTTCAAGGACGCTGATGGCAAAATGATCGAACGACCCGTTCATGACTTCATTACTCGCTCAGAGGAACAGGCGGCCCCAATCGGTGATGTTGCAGATCGCATCCCGGCAGACCAAGCGATTGCCAAGGTCGACAAATTTCCGAGTACATTCCTGTTCTCCGGTTCGCAGTTGCGGGATAACGGGCCAGGACCACGAACTTACCTGGCCGATTTAAGTGGCCACGTCATCTCGATCGCCACCTTTGGCGACGAATTACTCTGCCTGCCAAACGTTCACAGTCATTTAAACGGAACGTTATCCTGGCGGGTCAATCCCAAGTATTTACCGAAAGTCGGAACGAAGATCACACTCCGTCTCCGACCGAAAAACGATCGCAAAACGGGAATCAAAAAATGATTGCACGAGCTACCTTGATAACCGCCTTGCTGTTGAGTGGCATCGCTTGCGGACAGCAGGAATCGTTCTACCAGGGACCCGGCCTCTTTTCGACACGACCGAGCGAAACAAAATCCGTTCAGGAAATCAAGCGGTTTGGCCCGGTCGGTCTGGGAATCGAACTTCATCAACCTGCCTTTGTCATGAAGATCAAAAGTATTGAAAAAGGCTCGCCCGCTGAAGCAACCGGGAGACTGAAGGTGGGCCAGACGATTGAATCGATCAATGGCCAGAAGCTCGTCGATATTGACCCGCGCATTCAGCTTGGTCAAATCCTTGCCAGCGCCGAGGCAACGGATGGCGTTCTAACGTTTGTCA
>JABACA010000069.1 GCA_014237975.1 Mariniblastus sp.
TTGCCAAGTTGCTGTCGACGATAACCGCCGACGAGTCATCGGCCACAAATTGCGTCAGACTGGTCACATCACGAGTGGATCCATCGTCATAATGAGCCACGACCTTCAGCGAAGTTTCATCCCCGACGGTGGCTGCAACGAACCGCTCTGGAATCACCGATACACGCTTTAGTTGACGATGCTCGACATAGTTTGCCCCCTGTTCAATCCACTTGATTAACCGTTGAGCATTATCATCGCCGTCGGTGATGATCGTACCGCCGCCATGTTCCACATACTCGGCAGGCTTCAAGAAAACGAGACTCGACTCGGGATCGGTCAAGTCAATCCGCCGCCCCCCCAACTTTCGCACAATCTCGTCATAATCGGCCTCTGGCGTTCCCCCGTAGAGTGACAATTTGAAATCACCGCGACCGATCGCCGAACCGTGGCACTTCCCGGCGTTGCAACCCAACTTGGTGAACATCGGGATCAAATCGTTTTTGAAGTCGACAGCATTGTCGTGGGTGTCGTTCGTAACGTCCGCATCGGGAACCTGGATGCCCATCGACATCCCGCCGATAAAAGCTCCGAAGCTAATCGAAGCAGCTATAAAAATTGCAAATGTGAACTTTGCCATTTCAATCCTGGGCGCGCGCTTTGAGCCAATTCATTTGCCTGTTCAGTTACCGATCACGATCTTCGCGACCCTGCTCGCCGCCCGATCGGGCGGAACCAAACAGCTCGGCCGCCGCTTCTCGACTGAGTTTGCCGGCTTTCACCATATCCACGACCTTCGCGCGAAGGGCCACTTTGTCTCCTGCAAGTCTGGATAATTCTCCTGCCTCGGTGCGTGTAATCGTATCGCTTTGCACCCACTGAGCAAGTTTTTCGCGAAGCTCATTATTTTGCGCTGGCGGTCGTTGCTCTCCGTCTCTCTGCATGCGGCGTCCGTAGGCAGCAGATGCCGCATCGCCAGATTGACCGCCGATATACTTGCGCAGGGTATCGTGATCGACGTCCATTGCGCTGGCGATGGCGCCAAGAATATGGGGTTGCGTGTAGAACGCGTCGCCAGCATAGGGCAGGTTGTGTAGGACTTGGCCATCTTTGACCACGATGACCGTCGCGGTGAGATTCTTGTCCAGGCCGAACGCGGGGGGGCCAGCCGCACCCTCTTTACACAAACCGACAACCAGGTTTTTCGGATACCGCTGGTCCAGGACGGTAAAACTCTTTTCAACCTCATTGGCGTCGTCGTTACAAACAATGACCGACATGGTCCATGGCTGTTTGGAGGTTTTTTCAATGGACTGAAGTTGTTGGCTTAGCTGCCCCAGGAAACGGCCGAAGGTGCGAGACTTGCTGACAAAAAACATGAGGTGAAGCTTGTCACCCGCCAAATCGACCGGGTCAAATTCCTTGCCTACCTGGTCTCCTCGCAGGTTGATTGCCGCCAGGGATGGAACTTTTTCGCCCGGCTGTGGCCCGGAGTAGACCGGTTTTTCAAGATTCTTGATCCAATCCGCCGGTTCGGTGATCTTGATTTCACCCTTGCCGTAACCATTCCCTTTGCTGCGACTCCGACTTCGTTGCATTTGAGCCGACTGGAGAACGCGGGCCTGAGAACCGCTTTGCGCAATCCGCGGGTTCAACGCACCTCGATACTCGGCCACCTCTTCTAGCGGGGCATTTTCCGCATCGAATCCGGCGTACATTTGATTCATGATCGAAGCCACATCGTAATCATACATGTGGCCCCTTTCGTTGGCTGCAATAAGTCGCTTATAAACCGCATTCCGATTCGCGGCGTTCACCTCACCAGGTTGAAATGAACCGTCTGACAATTCTTTAGGCTTGCCAAACCACCCGTGTTGACTTTCGACAAAGGTCACTTCCATATCGAGCAGGGGCAGTAAACGAGCGACTTGATCCTGGGTCAGTTCATTGGCCGCCACGGCTTTTCCCAAAACCTTCTTGATGGCTTCTTTGTCCGACTGGATTCGTTTCCAAATGTCGTAACCCTGTTGTTGTGAAATTTTGCCATCGGCGACAAGCTTGGTAATTCGCTTGAACCGGAAGTCTTCACACATGTCAAAGTCTTTGTTGGATCCCATGCGATCTTCGTATTTGATTTCCTGGGCCAGAGAAGATGGCGCCGAAACGACCGCGTGGAGCGCTGCGAAAAGGAAAAGGAGTAATAGCCATGAAGGTCTCTGAATCGAGGGACGGATCATCGGATTAACTTTCTCACAAGGGTCGGCAAATTTTCAATGGACTGGGATTAACCGCTGTTCGTGTTTCCAGCTAATGGGCACTCAGCCGTCCGAGATTTAGTATATCAAACGGGAAATACCGCCAAAACGCCCGCATACTACAATAAACCGTAACGGTGTAAAAAAGTTCTGTTAAAAGACGGCGCCGTTTTGCCTGGCACCGATACGTGCGAAGATGGTAAGTTGTTGCCGGTTTGGCACCGTTCGATTCGCTCACGTTTTACGCCCCGGATCGTTCCGAAAGCCCCCGTTCCGAACCGTGTGAGCATCTGTTCAGCACAGAGTTCATAATCGTTACACTCGATCACACGAATTCAGGGCAAATTCAACCTGTTGGCCATTTTGCGCCCGGAACCGTGTATGTTTGAGGGCCCGTTTCGTGCTGTCAGGCAGTCATGGCAGACAATTTTTTTGGCTACGAGTCCTAAGGTGTCAATCGTCCCGCGATACAACCAGTAGCAAGCCATTTCGTTTGTATCCAGTTAGCGGGGCTCACTCATGATGAATAAGTTCTATGTACAATCCGGCAGCCATACGTGGATCGTTCAATCGGAGGACGCTGAAGGTGCGGCATTATGGCTGCTCGATCAGAGCATTGGCCCGTTTGAGTCTGGCGTTGATTTCCAGCCTGCCACGCTCAATAGCCACATCCTGTTTCACATACTCGACCGCCTGGCCCAGCTCGATTCGAAAATAAATGTCAGCCAGATTGGATTCGGCAGGCACGAAGCGGGTCAGTTCGATACGGGCGAGTTGTTTAATACCTGGAGAAGCTTGTCGAGTTCGTTGAACTCGCTATTCGATCAATTCAACTAACGTTCGCCAGTTCTGGATTTATCCGCTGCAACGAGTCGCTGGCAGCTAGTCGCCGACGCCAATATCTTCGTTGCACAGACGCATCATCAGTTCCATCTCGCACTGTTCGTGCAAAGCCAATTCCGATCGGAACCGGTTGAACTGATCTTCGACTTCGTCCATCGTGGCCTCGGTCTCATGATAGACGATCTGTTCAACCAGTTCGATCACATCGTTAAACTGTAAAAACAGCTGCTCGTGCTCGGACATTAATTTCGAGGCACAGTTGGAAACAGGGGGGTTACTGATTCTTGCCTGGTTGAAATACCCCAGAAATTCTTCCAGGGTAAAGTAGGTTTCCAGTTCTTCCCGAACACGATAAAACAGCTCCATAGCAGCTTGGGGCTGGAGTTTGGGATACATGTAGAGGGCAGTGGCAACCGAATCAATCAATTGTCGCAGCTGAACATTTTCCTGCTTGATTTCCTGAAGGAATGCCACATTGATCGTGATTCCCGTGGCGAGGGCACCGCTTTGCCGGAATTCTTTTTCAGTTAACCAAACACTCATTTTAAAATCCTTCGCCGAAAAGACACACAATGGTCAGGCATCCGAAATGTGGCGGAGTGATTTCAATGAGTTGAAAAATCGAGTAGATATCCTGCCGTCAGATGCTGAACTGTGAGACTGCTATGTTCATTTGTTAATTAAATCTACCTTTTAAATCAGGCTAAGTCCAATTTTTAACCGTACGATTTGGGATTCTTGGGCGGCGAGCAACACAAGGACATTCACCAATGAAATCACATGGCCCCTGGCAGATAAAGAAAACCAATCACATCCTGCAAAACCCGTTCCTGCAGGTTTGGCTGGATGATGTTATCCGGCCCGATGGACAGGCTGGCACGCACGTGGTGGCCAGCATGAAACCGGGCGTCTGTGTCCTGGCAATCGATGAGCAGCAAAATGTACACCTCACGCGCGAGTTTCATTACGCAATTGGGCGGTACTCACTGGAGGCCGTCAGTGGCGGAATGGAGCCAGGCGAAGATGCCGACGGGACGGCCCGCCGCGAACTCAAAGAGGAGCTGGGCATTGAAGCGAGCCGATGGGAATACCTGGCCTCGGTCGATCCGTTTACAACGATTGTTGTTTCCCCGTCCCACCTGTATTTTGCCCGCGGCTTGTCGCTGGGTGAGGTCGATTTTGAGGGGACGGAGCAAATCGAACATGTCATCCTGCCCCTGACGCAGGCGGTTGAGAAAGTGTTACAAGGCGAGATCACCCATTCACCCACCTGCATCCTGATCTTGCGCGCCCATTTGGCCCACACCGACCGCTAGTCCCGTACCATTTTCAGGCTCTCAAAGATTCGTCGGACTTCGTCGGTGCTCATGCTCTCCTTTGATTCGGTGACAAGCTTGAGCCCTACCGCGGCATGGTCGTCGGCCACAATCGCGATGTAACGATCAGCTTTTGGCGTGGACGGGGAGCCAGGAGATGTCTGGGCTGAGTAGCTAGTATGAATCACTTCGGTGGGCGTGCCGCATAGGGTCCATTCCAGTCGCTCCTGTTTACCCTGTTTCAGTAGTTTCACAATCCAATCGGCCTGGGCTCGATTCAGCTCGTTTTTCATTAATGGCAGGCTGAAAGTGGGTGATTTGGCGAAGTGGATGACGGACAGACTCGTGAACTTGGATGGTGATTGGCCGGGAAGGAGTGGCCACTGGGAAAAATTATCGAACTCGAACAAAGTTTGTGTACCCAACTGTTTGCGGGCGGAACTGGGTTCCAGTCCGTCGGGCAGATCAATCTGGACGACTTGATCCATCCATTGACGGATCACGTCGGCGTCGTGTGATCGTTCCAGGGGAAGGTTGAGCATTGCAAATAAGATCATGCCTCCGCCACCCAGAAAACAACCGCCTAGCAGGACGCCAAAAACGAGTCCCAGCAGTGTGCCCAGAACGCCCGCTTCCTTTTCCCGCTTGGTGGGTTGTTCGTGCCGCATTTGCAGCAGCGAGCGAATACCGAGAATCAAAGCGGGAATCCCGGTGATCGAGAGTAGTAGGATCGATGACAGTCCCAGCCAGAGACTCCACCGCGCAGCCCGGTTCGGTTTGCGTTGGGAGGCGTTTTCGGTTTGCGGCCTGGAAACCTTGCCGCAACGAGCACACCGCACCTGTTGCCGATAGGAAATCATCCCTAGCACGAGTTCGGATTGACAATGGGGACACTGAAACATGTTTTTATTGACGTGACAATCGCGTGCCAGCCAGGTAATCGGGGATATTGCGAACAGGGTAAAACAGCGAGATGATAATATTTACGGCGATGATCAATCCAGTCGGGAGGCTTAATAACAGCAAGATCAGCGTCAAAAAAGGGTACTCGCCGCTTGCCCGCTCCGGGAACGGCTGCATCGAATTGTGCAACATGAAAAAACCTGACGCCGCCATCAGCACCAGTGGCAGCCAGGCCATTGCGTTGCGCAAGGCACATCGCAGCTTCGAAGCGGCGCGTAAATCCGTTTGTCGCAAAACAGCCACATTGGAAAGCCGAAAGGCGAGCCCGCCGTCAAAACAATAGCCGAAAATAAAAGCGGCCAAACTGCCAACTCCCACCGAGGTGACAAATGCGATTGCCGAATATGGATTGATAGCCAGGCAGGCAATTCCCACCAGGTAAACCAGCGTCGTCATGACACCCAGTTCGAATCCGGCCGAGATGGCCAACACACCTAGCCGATCGTCCCAGTTCCAATTCGATGGTCGATCAGCAAACTGCGATAAGCGGGATTCCGCCTGAGCCAGCATCGTAGCGTCGTCGGCCAGATCCTGTAATTCTTTTAGCAACTGGCGAACATGAAGCGGCACATCATGGCGGGTCACAAACTGGGACAACAGCTCCAGCAGCAGTTTGTTTTGTGGTTGGATGGCTGGCGATGGTTGAGCCGCATCCGCCCCGTTTTGGATCAAGGTCCGTACCACCGGGAAGTCCAATAATTTGATCCGCCCCGTTTCGTCAATCCAGACATGATCGACACCCAGGCTGTCTGGCAGGATGTCTTGCCCGGCAGAATCTTGCAGTTCGATGGTCAGTTCCAGCAACAGGGGCCGGACCGTTTGCCAGGTCCATTTCCTTTGATTCAAGACCTCTGTAATGAGTGCACCCTTGACCGATTCGGTGACAAACCAGTTTTCTTCGCTTTGCCGGCCGTCGTGAATCATCCTCAGGCGGCGGGCACGGGTGCTAAACCGGCGGGCGGCGGACGTTTCTGTCGGGGGAACGTCGTCGTAAATCCAAACATCCCGTCCGAGTTCCGGATCGGTGGCCAGATAGGTGACTGGGACCATGTCATCACCAAAGCGACCAACGGCCTGAAACGGGCCAAATGGTTTCTCGGTTTCCAGGCGCACCGGGGCAGTAATGGGCAACGAGTCCATTCGTCGAAATTCAAGAACACCCGACAAGCGAACCACCCGGGTGCCCGATATCAACTCGTGGATTCCCCGGTATCCGTTGGATCGTCGCGCGGTCATCATGCAAATCAGGCTGGGGCTCCAGCTCAGCAGTCCGATAACTTGCAGTTGCGTGACGGTGTCAACGGCCCCCCTTACATCTTGCTCTGGTACAGCGGTGATCATGGCGACCGGCAAGGTGCTGGCCAGCCAGGAAAGTCCTGGCACGATCACTGCACGCAAAGTAGCCGCCAGGAAATCGGGCGATTCCGAGTTGCCCCCAATCACGCGCATGCCAAGCAACCATTTACCCACGCCGCGACCGTAATAATGTTCACAAACGACAAAATAGGCGATCACCAAGCCGACCTGCAGGGCAATGCTGCTGGCTTGGTTGGGGTTGAGCAGAGGGCTGGCGAACATCAAAGACGAGATCGCCAGCACCATGCGCACCATTGCGGAGATCGTTGCGGCAATCGTGATATCGATAAAAAAGGCCGCCATTCGCCGGCCAATATCTGCCAGTGACGCACCGCGGGTCGAATAGGGCAGCAACATATCCCGCAGTATTTCCAGGCTTTGGGGTCGTCGCGCAGGGTCTTTTTCCATGGTCTGAGCAATCAGTCGCACCAGGGGTCGAGGCACTCCGTTAACCAATTCGCTGACTTTGGGTGGTGGTTCCGAAGCGATACTGGCAATCACCTGGGCCGCGTTGCCGTGAAAGCATGGTTTACCGGCCAACAAGTAAAACAGGGTTGCTCCAACGGCGTAGATGTCGACCCGATCATCGACGTCAACAGATCGCAATTGTTCCGGTGCCGCGTATTGTGGCGTGCCCATAAACGTGCCGGTTTGAGTCAGCTGGGAATCTCCCAGGAACGATTTGGCCAGCCCAAAGTCGCCAACCTTGACCCGTCCGTCCCGATCCAGGAAACAATTGGAGGGTTTGAGATCACGGTGGACAATACCCGCCGCGTGCGCGACCTGTAAGCCATCGATAATGTCCAGGATGTAATCAACGGCCCGACCTACTTCGAGGGGGCCTTGCGCTGAAACGACATCCTTGAGAGTACCGCCATCCATCAGTTCCATGGTGATGTAGAACTGCTCTCCATGCTTGCCCGCTTCATAAACAAACGTCGATCGGGGATGGTTGAGCGACGCCGCAATTTGACTCTCGCGCCGAAAGCGATGGATCGATTCATCCGTTCCCCGCAACGACGGCATCAATAACTTCAAAGCGACCGGTTGGCCTGTCTGATTGTGGACCGCCTCGTATACCGAACCCATTCCACCCTGCCCAAGCTGCCGGACCAGGCGGTAGGGACCGATCTCGCCGTGTTGGAAATCGTCGACGCCCGATGCAACAGGGTTGCTCAGACGAGAAGCTGGCAGGTGGGTCACGGTGTTCATTTGAGCGTCGGCCCGCGCCTGCTGAACGGTTTGATCGCCCCCTTGCTGATCCTCCAAGACCAGTGGAGCGCCACATTCGCTGCAAAACTTGGGAGTCGATCCGTCGGGGATCGTCAACGAGGAGTTACATTGTTTGCATGATATTTGCATCTGCCAACTTCAATCCAATTTCCTCACGAGCCGATGCCAGAAGATTCCAACTTGCCGCGTGAAAGCCTCACCCCATTTGATGGGTGCACTTATCTCGAGGAGGTTGCTCGATTGGGAACGGCAAAAATTCTTGACCTGGCGACAGACTCAACCAAAACCGCTATTTATTTTGACTGCCTCGGCTTCAAATACAACGCCACGAGCCAGTCTTGCCGGAGTTTACCGGCCCCTATTACGCTGGCAGGACAAAAGATTGCCGGAAAAGTCGTTCCAGGAGATAAAAAATCTAGTTGTTTTGCCGATTAGCCGAATGACTTGCAGGGGTGCCCGACCGTATCGAAGGATGGTGTCGATACCTGCTGTCATCATCGGGAAACCCAGATAAGATAAATTTTTATGAATATGCGTGAGTGTTGACTATGAATGAACGATCCAAATACCAACAAAATGTAATTCGAAATTACTACGAAAACCGTGAGAACATTGCGCTCCAGCGAGCTCAGGAAATCGTCACGGAGCTTTATCTTTCAGAGGGCAAGAAAAGAGAAAAGTACTGGAAGAGTCTCAGTAACCATCTCTTGAAACTGGATGTCAAACAGGAGGCCATCGACCATCTTGTCGCACAAGATGATCCACAGCTGGCAGCCAAAATGGTGGAACGACTTTCCAAAATGACGTAGGAAGTAAATGATGCTTGACCGTGAACAAATCACGGCTCTTGAGCCGAGTGTTCGAACAGTTCAAATCGTCGTATTCTCATTGATCATGGGTGGGGTTGCATTCTTGATCATGGTGACCGTCATAGCGGATTGGGCCTCCGTCAACACAGAGTTCTCTCTGTTAGCTACCGTCTCGCTTGTATTTGGTGTCCTGATGGCCCTGATGTCGATCGTCGTTGCCATGGTTGTGTGGCATTCCGCGCTGCAGGTAGCGTTGGCCCACTTAAAAGAAACCGGAACCGACACCAAAGAAATTTTGGGGATGCGAACCTTGGTGGGTGTTTTTCAATCCAAGACGATTATCCAATACGCGATCATAGAAAGCGCCGCATTCTTCTGTCTGGTCATTTTTCTGATCGATCATAGCATTGTTTCGCTGGTTGCGGCCGTTGGGCTGATCTTGATGATGGTCGCCATCTTTCCAACCTCCTCCCGGATTCTCGAACGGGTCGATGCCGTCATCAGCCAACGCTGAAATCCGGATGGGCCCGGCAGGACCCAGGGATTTCGCAGTGATCGGGTCGACTGAAAGGTCTCGTTGCCAACCAAGGCTGCCCATTTTTTGGTAATCGTCGCTGCTAGCTTGATAGGTCCCATGTTCTGACAGCGTGACTTTCTATAGGGCCAAAAAAACAATCCTGATAGACTTCCGCCGCCCGTCGGTAGGATGCTGCCCAGCGGGTTTCATACTTCAAAAAATGGATGACCCAATTCAAGATCCGCTGCGGAATAACCTGATGGGAAAACAATTGACGCAACCAGCCATGGGCCGGATTCGAATACTGGCAATGCTCCCAACCGTGCTCTGGTTGACCGGTAGTTGGATTTCAGTTCTGTCGGGTTCGGACGACATCGTGCGCGAACAGCGGCCCGATTCATGGCGGCAGGATGCGGCGATCAATGATGTTTGTTTTGTGGATCCACAGCAGGGTTGGGCTGTCGGCGACCAGGGCTTGATTTTAAGAACGACCGACGGTGGTCAAAACTGGTTTGAATCGGGTCGGGTCGGTATTGAAAGTGATGATCGCTCGTTGCTGAGCAAGTTAAACCGGATGCAGCCTGTCACGGAGTCGGTAAAACAAAATCCGATTCGATGTCAATTGAACTCAGTTCATTTTGTTGATTCCATGAACGGTTGGATTGCCGGTAGTTATACGATTCCCTATGTCGGCCGGAGCCGTGCGATTGTCATGAAAAGTAAAGATGGCGGCGTTACCTGGCTTCCCATCGAAGGGGTAGTCCTGCCGAAAATCAGCCGGCTGAACTTCCAGTCCTCCACCCACGGATGGGCAGTGGGACAAGCTGGCAGCCTTTACAAGACGGGCGTCTTCTACACGAATAATGGCGGCCAGTCCTGGTCGACCGAAGGTGCGAAAAAGTTGTTGAATTGGCGTGATGCTGACCCGATTGGCGGGCTGGACTTGGTCACCGTCAGCCAGACTGGGAAGCTGGGCGTTGTTCGCAGCAGTGAATACGAGCCGTCGGTCATACTGAGTCGCGACCGTCCCAATATTCGCGCGGTCCGGATGCTGGATGAAAAAAATGGCTGGGCGGCCGGCGATAACGGTACCTTGTTGAGCACCCAGGACGGCGGGGCCAGTTGGCGGCCGGTGGATACGTCCGCCTTGCCGGGAATTTCCGGTTTCGATTTTTCCAGCCTGACTTTGGTGGGTGATAGATTATATGTTGCCGGCAACCCCGGAACCTACGTGTTTTCGCTGGCAACACAAACGGGCGAATTGCAACGTCACCGTACTCCCATGAAAACGGATATCAGGAAGATTCATTTTGCCTCTGCGACCCATGGCTGGGCGGTGGGTAGCCTGGGTTCCATCCTGGCAACACGGGATGCTGGCTTGACCTGGGCCGTGCAACGTTCCGGTGCCGATCGCGTCGGAGCTCTCATGATGTCGGTCCATCCACGTCAATTGCCCTTGGAGATGATGGCCCGGTTTTCGAGTGAAGAAAACATCCTGAGTACAGCCCTTTGCCTGACGGCGGAACCGAAAATCGATGTTCGTTCGGCGACCAGCCGATTAGGTTGTTCGATGGCTCAAACGTTACCTCCCGGCACGGCGGTTACATCCCAAGAGATGATTCGCCATCTGGTTCGTGCCATCAGGACGCTGGAGCCTAACGTTGTGGTTGTCAATGAAGATCCCAGTGGCCAGGTCAATTTGATTGGGTTGATGCGAGATGCAATCAGCAAAGCATCTGATCGTAATCAGTTTGTTACGCAATTGACCGAGAATGGGCTTAACACCTGGCAGGTGGAGCGGCTCGTGTTCACGACACCGCAACACGACTCGGAAATTAATGTCGACAGTAAAAAATTATTGCCCCGTATTGGTCATCTGGTTGAGGATTACATTGCCATCAGCCGGGCTCAATTAGGCTTGCCCATTCGGCATGGCAAACAGTCGTTGAAACGTTATACGTATGAAAATTATGGCGCCACCTTGTCGGTTCGAGACAGTAATCCGTTTGTCGGTCTCAATTCAAGCGGGCCAGAAGTACCACGCCGGCATGGCATCACTCGGATGGGCAACCTGAACGCGATCAACCGGGCGTCGGCCAAGCAAAGACAGTTCGACTATTTTCTCAGCTGGGAAACCAAATCGATAAAAGATCTGGTTTATTGGCGTCAACAAATCCAGGGGTTGGGCCTGGGTCTGGAGCCAGCGGCTGTGGGGGTTTGGATGACGCAGCTGGCAGACCAATATGTTGAACTGGGAAAACCGGAAATGGCAGCCTACACGCTGGAACTAATGGTTAACCGGGTCGGCGATCATGCTCTAATGCCTAGCGCGTTGCTATGGTTGGCGCAGTACTACAGCAGTGATGAATTTCATTGGCAATCTCTGGCCAAGACCCATAACCTTGAATCACCAAGTCAGGCAGTCGCCAACCCGGCGTCGACTCGGTCGGTGGCCCGGAACGTGAACGTCAATGGGACAAAGAAACTGATTTGGGAGCCCTTGCCCGAGGAACCGGACGATACTGACCAGGTGGTTCAGGCCAGTTATGAACCCCCGGCGGATGACCAGGCAAACGTTAGCGCCACTCGAAAACAGCGTTTGGAATTGGCCAGTCGATTCCTTTCACGACTCAAGCGTTTTGACCCCGACCTGGGACTGGATCCCCGCATCCGATTCCTGGAAGCCCAGATCTTGCAAAAGATGCAGGGTCCGGCGATTGCAAAAAACCAGTTTCGTGCTTTGATTCGCGCGTCTAACGAGATGGATCCAATCGCTTCGGCCGCTTCTCGGGAGATGGTCTTGGCAGACAATCGTCCGTTACCAGCCGACAGGATACGCTGCAAAAGGGCCGACTCCAGGCCCAGGCTGGACGGTCAACTGGACGACGCTTTGTGGCAAAACACGATGTCCAACGGGCAGTTTCATTTGAGGGAACTTACCGTTTCGGGAAAGGTCGAAGCTGTTAAAAAAGATATTGTGATGCTGGCTTACGATGACGAATTCCTGTTTGTCGCGGCCCGCTGTAACAAGATTCCCGGTCAATCCTACCAGGTTTCTCGTGTACCGCGCAAACGCGATGCGGATCTTTCCTTGAGGGACCGTCTGGAAATCACACTCGATCTTGATCGAGATTACCGATCTTCTTACCGGTTTGTGATTGATCACCGAGGTTGGGCAGGGGATTGTCTGGGTGGCAGTTCGGGTTGGAATCCACAGTGGTTCATTGACCAGTCGCAGGACGATGAAGCCTGGATTATTGAACTGGCGATACCGTTTTCCGAAATCACCAAGGGCGCCGTGGAACCTGGTACGGTGATGGCTGCTCGGGTAAATCGGCTGAGTTACGATTCCTCGTCGCTGTGGACTTCGGAGCAATCACGACAAGTTCAAGCCAATGCGGCTGGTGGCTTGATGGAGTGTTTAATCATGCAACCCAATTCGCTTCAGCTTATCGAATTCGAACAGTAACCGCCTGGCTGCTTTCAAGCCTGTTCGACTCTGACCCGTCTATGTGGCTGCCTCAGGTCCGTCCATCGATGATGCCCGCTTCACATCATGCGACCTTGGTGATGCACCGTGAGGGCAGTAGGAAATGGAATGCCAAAATACGAAACTTCCTGAGCGAAACTCGGTAATCGGCCAGGCACCAAGATGGAGGTTGGTTTTTTCATCACGAACAGGGGTCCGCTGGGGATCGCCGGAACATGACTGCGACAGCCGTAATGATACTTGAAGGTTGCTACTGCTCTCTGCCAATGGTCGAACGAGGCGCAAAGTGATTGCGTTTCCAGCTAGCAAGGGCAATTATCTTCTAGCGATGTGACATCATTTCCAAGATTTGGATTGATTGATTCGTCAGTAAACTTTACAAATCGAGCTGAAACTTGTTCCCGCTGTTGGGGAGCATTGATTTTGCAGGAGGATTGTTTCACGGCAATCCTGTATGGTTGCAAAGCAAAACGTAGTGGCATGATATTCGCTCTGCGTTTTAAAGTAAAAATCCAAGCGACGGACCGCTAGGTAATAAAAACAAGATCGAATCGATCAATAGTCAGGAGGACGAATCGTGAAATCTCAGTGGATTAAATCGTTAGTTGCGGGCTTGGTTTTGACCTGCATCTCGTTTCCCTTGTTGGCACAACAAGGTGACAGTGGTGGCGGAGTCGTTGCCATTCTAGATGTTGCCAAGGTGTTCAAGGACAACCCGGTATTCGATACTCGGATGAAAAAAATAAAAACGGAAGCGGATGCTCTAAAGGTGAAGATGGAGGCCCAGCAGGAGCTAATCCGAAAGGACGCCGCCGGCCTGGAAGAGTTCGGCGTAGGAACGCCCGACCGAAACAACTTGGAAGCCAGTTTAGAGCAACGTCAAACGGCGCTGCGACTGCAGGCGCGTCAAGCAGAGACCGATTTGCTGACTCGGGAAGCGGGCATCTACTATGACACCTACACACAGATGCAGTCCGTGGTGGCGAACCTGTCAAACCAGTTTGGTATTTCACTGGTGATGCGATTTGACAGCGCCCCCATTAGCCGAGACAACCGGCCGGAGGTTATCCAGGGTGTGAACCGTACGATTGTCTATCATCACAAGGTTGATTTGACGGACCATGTGATCCGGGCAATGAACCCCGCTTCGGCATCTGCCGATCAATAATACGACAGCGGTCGATTTGAATCTCCAACCGTCACTATGTGGCGGTTTTTTATTGCGCCCAGTGCAAATTCAAGCCATTTTGCCGCCCGCTGGTGGAAATAACAGCGGCTTGAAAAATGGATCAGAATACCATTGTCCTAGACGGTTACCCTTTTTGTTGGTGAGCGGATAAAATCTTTGGTGTCTGGATTTTCATCATCGCATTTCAAAGGAAAACAACAGCTCACCATGTCGCTCTCGGATACTTTTCTGAAAAACAAATTGGCATTGTCGTTTGAGTTTTTTCCGCCCAAAACCGAAAAAGGCGAGCAGGGCTTGTATCGACACGTTGAACGGTTGATGGAATGCACCCCCGATTTTGTGACTTGCACTTATGGTGCGGGTGGATCGACCCGCGATAAGACACTTGAAATTGTTGGCAACATTAAGCGGCAATTTGCGGTTCCGGTTGCATCCCATCTGACAGTGGTCGACAACACGGTCCAGCAGTTGCAGGATTATTTACAGCAGTCAACGGAGCAGGGGATCGATTACATTGTCGCATTGCGTGGTGATCCGCCAAAGGCAGCGGAGCATTTTGTGCCTACCGTCGGTGGTTTGCGTTACGCCAATGAACTCGTGGAATTGATCCATCAGCAATATCCAAACTTTGGTGTCGCTGTGGCAGGCTATCCGGAAGTCCATCGTGAAGCGCCCAGCGCCGAGGACGACTTGATTAACCTCAAGCGCAAGGTGGACGCGGGTGCCGATATTATTATCACCCAACTGTTCTACATGAACGACGACTTTTTCCGCTTCTGTGATCGATGTCGTGCAATGGGCATCCAAGTCCCTATTGTGGCCGGTTTGCTACCCGTCATCAGCCTGAAACAGATTCAGCGGATTGCGGGCTTGTGTGGCGCCAAGCTGCCGCAGCCATTCATCGACCGCTTGTCCAAGCATGAGGATCCGCAGTGGCAGTTCCAGGTCGGGGTGGAACAATCGGTGAACCAGACCCAGTCCTTGTTGGAGCATGGGGTGGCAGGACTTCATTTCTATGTGCTGAATCGAAGCGATGCGGCCCATTCCATTTTGCAGGCCGTGGACATTGCATCCGCACGGTCCGGCTGAAGTTGGTATAGTCCAGAATGTTTATCTGGATCAGGCCAATGGACTCCCCTACAATCATGATTAACCGGCGGCCGTGCGGGCAAAGGGTTTGGCGGGAATCTAATTTTAAGGAACGATAATGTATCAGTTTTTTTTGTCGCAGTTTTATCTGGCGTTTTTGTCTGTCTGGTTGACGGTTGCGGTTTGCAATGGCCAGGACTTTGCCAACGATATCGTTGACCGCGAGCAGGGGCAAAAACAAGCTGACAACCAGGATCCAGCGGCCAGTGCGCCGCCCGATGTTGCGCAACAGAATGCGGCCAATCGAGCTCGAGTGGTGGCCGCATTGATCAAGGAAATGAATGAGCTGATTCCGGGTGATTACCAGAACAATGCTCCCCAGCAGGCACTGTTGGTTGAAATGGCCAATGCGTTTGTTCAGGTGGATGCGAATGCTGTTGATGCGGCGTTCAACCGGTTGGCGGAACAGGAACCCAACTTGCCGCCCAGGGGGCTGTTGTTGGCAGGGGCCAACTTTACCATCAGTAATGCAGCGGGCGGCCAGGCACTCCTGGAGCGAACCGCCATGGACCATCCGTCGCACCCGTCGATTCCATTGGCTTTCAGTCGATTGGCCATCAGCCAGGGACGCTTGAGCGACGCACTTGCCTTGGTGGAAAAATCGGCTCGCCAAATGACGGAGTCCAAGCTTTCGCCGATCGAACAACGCCATTATCTAATCGAAACGACCGACGTGCAGCAAATTATCGCCAAGCGACAAAACCGAACAGAGGATGCCCTGGTGCTGGTGGGTCAATGGGAGCAACTGGACCCGACCAGCCCCAAGATGATGATTGCCCGTGCCGAGGTAGAGTTTCAAACAGGTGACATTGAAAAGAGTCAGAATTATTTGAGAAAATTTCGCGCGGTAGTTCCGGACAGTCGGCCCACCGAATTGGTCTTGGCTACCTGGTTCCAGCAGAAAGGAGACGTCAAGGGCACCGAGGAATGGGTCAAGCGAGCAGCAGCCAATTACCCGGATAACCCGGACGTTCAGCTCGAACTGGGTAATTGGGCAATCAGTCAGGAAGATTTTGACACGGCCGAGAAAGCGATTGCAACGGTCGAGGCAAAACAGGGCGGGAAGCCAAACACGGACGCGATGAAGGCCCGTATCGCGTTTGCCAAAGGCGATTACTCACAAGCCGAAAAACGGTTTGAACTGCTTTACCAACAACAGCCCAACAGTTTTGATATTTCCAATATGTATGTGTTGGCTTTGGCGGAGAGCCCGGATGATTCCAAGAAAAAAATGGCAATCCAGTTAGCGCAGCGGAATCTCCAGGGGTTGCCCAACAACCATATTGCTCAATCCGCATTCGGATGGGCGCTGCTTAAAAGTGGAAATATGCAGGACGCGAAAACGCTTTTTTCCCGAGTGGCGCGCGTGCAGCGACTGCCTCCGGAAATTGCCTATTATCTGGCTGTGATTTTGGAACAGGACGGAAAAAGCGACCAGGCAAAACAACTCTTGCAAACGGCACTCAAGTCCCAGGGAATGTTTCTTTATCGATCCAAGGCAAAAGAAATGTTAGACCGCATCGAGACGGGAGCTGGATTGCCAGATCCAAACCAGTAGAGGATCCAATTCAATCAAGCGGCCAGATGATCGGCCGCCAATTGTTTTAGTCGTTTGACCATTGAAAACAGGCCGTTTCGCCGTTGCGGACTGAGATGCTGGTTGAGCCCAAGTTTTTCAAACACCTGGATTGCGTCCGTTTGTAGAATTTTCGCCGCTGGCTTGCCATTGTAATGCGCCAACAGAATGACAATTAAACCTTTGACAATGATGGAGTCACTGTCGGCCTGGATCTGGATGTTGTGTGGTTCACTCTGACCGACCTCGGTTGCCAGCCAGACGGTACTCATGCATCCCTGAACAAGATGATCATCGGTTTGCATCGACGGGTCCAACGGGGGTAATTCACGGCCAAGATCGATGATGTAATCATACCGTTCGTCCCAGTCTTCCATGTCCTGGAATTCGTTAAGCAATTCATTGACGGTAGGCGGAAAGGCGGTCATGGTCTTCTGGTTTCCGGTCAGATCGTATCGTAACAACAGCTTGATTTGTCCATCTCGAACTGGTTGGCCATGCCCTTTTGGCTGATGACCCAGTCAGCGTTGATCTTACCCGAAGCCGAGCTCGGCGGGCACACGTATTCCCCTGCCTTGATCACAGAATTTACGGGTCAGTTGCCAATCAGATTGAAACGTTCAGCGGGCCGCGCTGCCCGAAACGGACCATTCCAATACACCGGTGGGTCGGAGGGAAGCGGCGATACCGAAGTGGGTTCAGCCGATCGTACAGGGCTTTGCCAAGGAAGCCGACGGAGTGTCAGTGCAGAGCCCGATGGACGCAGCGATGCCGGGGTGGGTTCCGTTGCTCCGACAGGGCTTTGCCAGGGAAGCCGACGGAGTGTCAGCGGCGGGCCGGGTGCAATCAAATCGGATTCCGCCGGTTCGGCGGCCGGGGTAGGTACTCGTTCTCCCGGAACAACCGGTTGCGGCAGGTAGCCAGGAGCTGGCAGGCCAGGTGTTGGGCCCAATTCGTAAACCGGTTGTATGAATCCGCCGTCAACACATAAACAGTAGACGATCGATTTGGATTGCCCGATCAATTGGTAAATGCAAGTCAGGCAATACGGGTCAATCGGACGTTCCAATCCGTAGGCAGCCCGCAGTTGAGCCTGGGACATCAATGCTTCAATATCACAAATTGCCTGGTTAATATTACCGATTTCCTGCCGCCAATCACAATCAAATTGGAACCGGGCACGACGGTTGATTCTGCGGGCATACGATTTCAGCCAAACCGTGCGGACCAGTAACGGCCCATAGACCGACGAGCGCCGCATCTGACTGGTAAATTCAGACCGCATCTTGGCTGCCACCATTTTGAGTTCGTCGGTCTTGGCACACGTCACCGAGTAGTCGCGGTTTTCTTCCGCATCGGAGAGTATTGCCAGACAACAGGTTGCCAGGAAGCAAAACAAGAAAACAGCTTTCGGAACGATCAGGTGCATTTAATTTCGACCAAAACGGAAGTTAAAACGGTTGTGCCCTGCTGGGCAAACATCCACAAATGGAACTCAAGGCCAAGCGACCAACGGAGGCCTCCCAGTCGATTATTTATTGCAGTCCAGCAAAAAACAACGCTTAATTTCAACGACGGGGAAACTTGATAATGCGACCCGATCAGTCCCAAACGGCTGTTTTCGCCGTGTTTGGCAGCGTGTTGGGCCGTTTCATTAGCCCAGTTCGATGCTAACGCAAACGTTATTACCCGTGTAGACAGACCGGGGCATTGAAATTGAAACGGGACCGTCCGCCTTGAAACGGTAGATCAGCGGTGCGGCCGTCGGGCATTAACCGTTGTGAACCATCGACATGGAACGGGTCGTCGGGCTCGACTCATCCTTGCAGTGCTGGATGACTTCCATCGCCAACGAACGATAATCCTGCGCGCCGTTGGAGTTGGCCGCGTAACTGAATATGGATTGTCCATAGCTGGGTGCTTCGGCCAAGCGGATGTTCCTTCGAATTCGTGTGTCAAAGCTGTAGGCATTGGACCAGACAGAATTGGAATCACGTTCTTCCTTCAGAAATTGTTCCACATCTCCGATCACTTCACTGGCCAGGCGGGTACTGTCAAACATGCAGTACAAGACGTTGGACAGAACCAGTCCCGGATTGAGACGTCGCGCAACCAGGTCAATTGTTTTCAGCAATTTACTGAGGCCGTGCAGTGCCAGGAAATGTGGCTGCAATGGAAGAAAAACTTCGTCGGCCGCCGTCAATGCATTGAGCGTCAAGACACCCAGCGAAGGCGGGCAATCGAGGATGACGTAATCAAACTCCTGGGACACCTTGGCCATTGCATCTCGCAAAATGATCTCGCGCCCGACTTCACCGGCCAGTTCCATTTCGGCAGCGGCCAAGTCGATGTGGGAGGGTGAAATACAGAGATCCGAGTCGACCGGGTGGATGACGTCCTGGATGGGATAGTCATCCGTCAGTACGTCGTACATCGATGGGGCGTCGTCCTGTAGGGTTACACCCAGGTGCAGCGATGCATGGGCCTGGGGGTCCAGATCGATCAGCCAAACCCGTTGACCCGATTCGGCCAATGCGGCACTCAGATTGACTGCGGTCGTCGTTTTCCCAACGCCGCCTTTTTGGTTAATAATGGCAATCTTACGCATCGCGGAAACTCCATTTCCCTCAAACGGCAGTCCAGCCAGAAGTCGACCTGTGCGGACCGATTCCAGAGCCGCGAATTATACGTGCAGGCACCGATTGGATACCAGACGAATTGCTTACCAAACGCTAGCGTTGCGACACGCTTTGAAACAAAATGTCTGCCAAAGGAACCGTCACCCTGCCTCAACCGGTTGCCGAAATAGTGGCTGAAACGACGTTCGAATACGCCTTGAGCGAAGTCTCAAACGACTGCCGCCCCAGTCCAAAACGGACGAATCGGTCTTCGGACCCCAGGCATCTGCCGGGCAACAGTACGATGCCGTGTTGGCGAGCCAAGTGATGACAGTAGTCGGTCGCCGAGTCAAAACCTATTTTGGAGAGATTCAATTCGACAAATGCCACCGAGCCTGCGCGGGGACGACGCCAAACAAAAACGTCGGGAAACTGTCCCAGGAAGTCACCGCACAATTTCAGGTTTTTCTGGATGATCGACTTACTTCGATCGACCAGTTGTTGTCGAACCAGCAGTGCCTGGCTGGCCAGAAACTCGGTGGGAGCGGCAGGGCAAATCGTTGTATAGTGTTTCCAGTTGATCAGCTCATCGCGCAATTGGGCGTCTCGTATCACCAGCCAGCCGGCCCGCAATCCGGGTAAGCCGTAGGTCTTGGACAATCCTCCCAGGACGATTGACTTCTCATAGCAATCGGCCGCCGATGGGATCGGTGTGTCAAATTCAAGTCCCCGATAGATTTCATCGTAGAACAACCAGGCGTCATGTTCACGCGCCAGCTCAACCAGTCGATCCAACTCCGCCGCGGTGGGAACAAAACCGGTCGGGTTGTGGGGGAAATTGACGACGATCATCCGCGTTTGCGGACCAATCAGCGAGGCCAATCTGTCAAAATCCAGCTCCCAATCGGTATCGGTGGCCACCAGGTTCCACGGCACGACCTCCCGGCAAAGATGTCGAGCGACATTGTTGAGCGCGTCGTAGGCGGGTCGCAGTGCGATGACTTCGTCGTCCGGCTCCAGCAGCGACTGCATGGCCAGATAAATTCCCTCGACCGGCGATGTGAGTACCACAACGTCGTCGGCTTTCACCGATTCGTACAATTCGGTGATCTGCGTCCGAAGTTGCGGATTGCCTTGTGATTCCGTGTAGCCAAGCGTGACTTGACCCAGATCTGCGAGACTGGAACCGGCCAGCGTCAACAACTCGGCGATCGACATCGTTTCACAGTCGGAAGAGGCCAGCAGGTAAGGTGCGGAAAACTCGTAATCCGTGAAAAACTGTTCGGTCAGGAACGGTTCAATTTTCATCTAATCTCTCAATCCACCATGGGCAGGTTCAGGTTTTTCTCGTGGGCACATTCAATCGCAATTTCGTAGCCGGCGTCCGCGTGCCGCATAACGCCGGTCGCGGGATCATTGAACAGGACTCGAGCAATGCGTTGATCGGCCTGCTCAGTTCCATCACAGCAGATAACGACGCCGGAGTGTTGGGAAAATCCCATGCCCACACCACCGCCGTGGTGGAAACTGACCCAGGTCGCCCCGCTGGCCGTGTTGAGCAGTGCGTTGAGCAACGGCCAGTCCGATACCGCATCGGATCCGTCACGCATCGATTCCGTTTCCCGGTTGGGGCTGGCCACACTGCCGGAATCCAGGTGGTCGCGTCCGATCACGACCGGCGCGGACAGTTCGCCGTTGCGGACCATTTCGTTGAATGCCAATCCAAGTCGATGCCGATCGCCCAATCCGACCCAGCAGATTCGCGACGGCAGTCCCTGGAAAGCAACCCGCTGGCGAGCCATGTCCAGCCACTGGTGCAGATGTGGGTCATCCGGGATCAGTTCTTTGACCTTGGCGTCGGTCTTGTAAATATCCTGCGGATCACCCGACAAGGCAGCCCAGCGAAACGGTCCAATACCCCGGCAAAACAGCGGCCGAATGTAGGCCGGCACAAAGCCGGGAAAATCAAACGCGTTTTCGACTCCCTCGTCTTTGGCCACCTGCCGAATGTTATTGCCGTAATCGAAGGTCGGGATACCCAGCTGGTGAAACTCCAACATGGCTCGCACGTGCTGGGCCATCGATTCTTTGGCGGCGGCCACCACGCGATCCGGATCCGTCTTTCGCATCTGCCGGGCCTGTTCCAGGCTCCAGCCGATCGGCAGGTAGCCATTGAGTGGATCGTGGGCCGATGTTTGATCCGTTACCGCATCGGGGCGTATGTCCCGCTCGAGCATTTCGGGAAGGACTTCGGCCGCATTGCCGAGCAGACCGACCGACACCGGTTGTTGCTTGGCGCAGGATTGCCGGATGATGTCCAGCGCTTCATCCAGATCGCGTGTCCAGTGATCGAGGTACTTGGTTTCGATCCGTTTTTCGATTCGGGTTTCGTCGCATTCAATGGCCAGCATCGAAGCGCCAGCCATCGTGCAGGCCAGTGGTTGCGCGCCTCCCATGCCGCCCAGTCCAGCGGTCAACATCCATTTACCCGACAAGTCACCAGCAAAGTGGGTGCGACCGACCGATACAAACGTTTCGTACGTCCCTTGCAAGATTCCCTGGCTGCCGATGTAAATCCAAGAACCGGCCGTCATTTGCCCGTACATCATCAGGCCCTTCTGGTCGAGTTCGTGGAAGTGTTCCCAGTCGGCCCAGCGCGGCACCAGATTGCTGTTGGCAATCAAGACGCGGGGAGCGTCCGGATGGGTTTGGAATATGCCAACCGGTTTGCCCGACTGAACGAGCAGCGTTTGATCGTTTTCCAGGTCCTTCAAGCAAGCGACTATCTGGTCGAAACACTCCCAGTTGCGAGCCGCCCGACCGATTCCACCATACACGACCAACTCCCCCGGTCGTTCGGCAACATCGGGATCCA
>JABACA010000006.1 GCA_014237975.1 Mariniblastus sp.
TTATCGGTCGCTGGCGGATTCGCTGGGCAATGCTGTTTGGAAAACTACAAACTCTTCAATCTGGCCAATCGGTCAAGGAAACACTGAAACACAATTTAAAGAGCCTGAAAGACTTTTCAAACAACCGCATCGAACTGCTTATCCGACCGTTATCGGTGATTGAAACCGCGCGCGAAGCAACTTCGATATTGCTGATCGGACCAAGGAACGAGAATGATCTCTTGATCGCCTCTGCTTTTTTTGACTTACCGTTGGATTGTATCCGGGGCATTGACCTGATCAGTTACTCAAAATGGATCGACGTTGGCGACATGCATGACATGCCCTACGAAGACAATCAATTTGACCTCGTAATTTGTGGTTGGACGTTGAGCTATAGCAACGATCCGCAAACACTTGCCAACGAAATGATGCGCGTCTGCAGAACCGGCGGATTGATCGCCGTGGGCGTTGAATACTCGGAGCTCGACGAAGCCGGATACCAACAACTGCTTGGCTACAGCTTGAAAATCCCGGGTGTTAATCGCATCAATACCATCTCCCAAATCGAGTCACTGTTTGCATCCCATTTGGGAACCGTTCACTTTTCACACGACGCGCCTCTGAAACGTTGTCACCAACCCGATGCCAGGGTGGCAAATCCATCCAGTGTTGCAACCATCTTTTCGATCAACAAGGCAGCGTAAGTTGATGTCGCCGTGATCGATCCAAAATTCCAACTGCCTACGCGCGGTGGATCGCACCGCCAATACTAGGCCATGATCTTTTTGGCCACCACGCCTGCCACGTCCGTCAACCGGTAAGCCCGCCCCTGGAACTTAAAAGTCAGTTGCTCGTGATCGATCCCGAGCAAGTGCATGAGGGTGGCGTTGAAGTCGTGAACATGCATCGGGTCTTCGACGACGCCATAGCCAAGCTCATCCGTTTTTCCGTAAACAAATCCCTTCTTAACCCCGCCGCCTGCCATCCAGGTAGTGAATGCTTCTTTGTGATGGTCCCGCCCCACATTGGTTGCCTGTCCAGCACCATTATTGGTTTGGCCCATTGGCGTTCGCCCGAATTCAGAGGACCAGACGACCAGTGTTTCGTCCAGCATTCCACGCTGTTTCAAATCTCGAATGAGCGCTGCAATGGGGCGATCGACCTGTTTACATTTTGTAGGCAAACGATTCGATACACTGTTGTGCATATCCCATCCCTGGTCAAACAACTGCACAAACCGGACACCCCGTTCCACCAGGCGGCGTGCCAACAGGCAATGATTGGCAAACGATTCCTTGCCGGGCGAAGTGCCGTACATCTCATGAGTCTGTTTTGTCTCGGAATTGATATCCATCAACTCGGGAACCGACGTCTGCATCCGGTAGGCCAGTTCATATTGACGGATCCGAGTGGCAATTTCGGGATCCTGCAGATCCAGCAGCTGGCGGGCATTCAAGCGGTTGATCACGTCAACCGTACGTTTGCGGGAAGCATCATCCACACCACCTGGATTGGACAAAAAGAGGACCGGGTCTCCTTTGCTGCGAAACTCAACTCCTTGGTGAACGGTCGGAAGAAAACCACTGCCCCAGGCGCTGTTTCCAGCGCCAAGCACCTGGCCAGTCACCAAAACAACAAACCCTGGCAAATTTTGGTTTTCACTCCCCAAGCCATAGCTCGTCCAGGCACCAATGCTCGGTCGACCAAATCGCTCAAAACCGGTCAGCATCATCATTTGGGCGGGGGCGTGATTGAATTGATCGGTGTGGGTAGAGCGAATCAAAGTTAATTCGTCTGCTACCTGCTGAAGGTGTGGTAACAGATTCGACAGTTCAATACCGCTGGTTCCACACTTGGTAAACTCAAACTCTTTGTCTTGAGGGGTCCCCAGCAGCATCGGTTGCTTGCGGATAAACGCCAACTGTTTCCCTTCGAAAAATTCATCCGGGCACAATTGACCATTGCGTTGCTGTAGCTGCGGTTTGAAGTCGTACAGGTCAAGATGCGACGGAGCGCCAACCAGGTGAAT
Organism: Mariniblastus sp.; assembly: GCA_014237975.1. Lineage (GTDB taxonomy): Bacteria > Planctomycetota > Planctomycetia > Pirellulales > Pirellulaceae > Mariniblastus. Next base: position 2,012 of record JABACA010000006.1, read on the forward strand.
GTAGATGATATTCTTGGCACGCGCGGGAAAGTGGCTGGCATGTGGCACTTTGTCCTGGTCATCCATCCTTGGACTCGGGCTCGATGCACCGTCTAACAGGTCGCTTCCCCATCCGCTCTGCCGCAGCAAGGATGCCAGCGCAAGCCCGCCAATTCCAGAGCCCACCTGCTGAAAAAGGTGCCGTCGGGTCAATGTTTTGAACAGCGAATGGTGCTCGTTTTTCATGGTCAATAAACTCTTATCATCCAATATCCGCCACTCGAATTTCCAATCATCCGCCTGGCAAAATTAATAATTGATCGTCTCATCCAAATTTAATAACACATTACAGACCATGGTCAGGGCGGCCAGGTGGTTTTCCATCTCTTGAGACTGCTGCTGGGGGGAAAGACACCCGTTAAGGAATTTTTTTGCCGTCCCCGGTGTTTCTTGAAATCGTTTCAACTCGCTTTGGTACAGCTCAAACAAAACATCGATTTCTTCCTGCTCGGGAATCCGCGCAACACAGCGCTGCATCGCCTGCCGAATTTGTGGACGCAGTTCATCGGAATCAACCTGCCGGGAAACACTCACGGCCAGGCCTGCTGCCATTTCAAGGAATGCCTGATCGTTAAGTAACGCCAACGCCTGTAGCGGCGTATTGGTTCGGGGGCGTTCGATCACGCAGGCGGCCCGGTCGGGAGCGTCAAAAGTGACAAAACTGGGATAGGGAGCCGCCCGTCGCCAAACCACGTAAACACCACGGCGAAATCGGTCGTCGTCTTGTGCGGCCTGCCATTTCGGCCCGTTACGGCCAACCGTTCGCCAAATATTCGGAGGCTGAAACGGCATGATGGGCGGGCCACCCATCTTGGCTGACAACAAACCACTGATGGCCAGACCGTTGTCGCGAATCATCTCGGCCGGCATTCGAAATCGTGGACCCCGCGTGATCCAACGGTTATCTGGATCGCGATTCCGGGATGCCTGATTTAATTTTGATGACTGCCGAAACGTCGCCGACATGACAATCAGCTTGTGCACGTGCTTTCGCGACCAACCATTTTCCATCAACTCTACGGCCAGCCAATCCAGCAACTCGGGATGCGAAGCGGGTTCACTTTGCGTCCCAAAATCTTCACCCGATGCCATCAAACCCCGGCCGAAAAAATTGGCCCACCACCGATTCACCGCCACTCGGGCAATCAGCGGGTTGGCCGGATCGACCATCCATTGCGCCAGGCCCAAACGGTTTCTGGGTAACTGCTCATCAAATGGGTGAAGGATCGACGGGACTCCGGGGGGGACTTTCTTGCCAGGATCCAAATAATTACCCCGGATTAACTTGAAAGTCTCCCGCTGTTGATCCATCTCCTGCATCACCAAGGTTGTCGGAGGCTGGGTTTTGGCAAGCTCTTTTTGAAGCTGCGCAATTTGCTTGCTTAGCTGGGCCGATTCCGGGTCCAGTGTTTCGAGAAATGCATCCAGCTTTTTGTTTTGTGCTTTCGTTGTTTTTCCAAGTGCCAGGATTTCCTTGATCTCGTCCGGAACTCCAAGCGTCGCTACATCATCCGAGGTCGCCAGCAGCCTGAACCGTCCGATGGTCCGTCCCCGCCCATAATTCTGATCGAGCTGAAAGTGGATCTCGGTTTCTGGATCCGGCAGCGAGACGGGATGGTCGAGCTGAAAGACGGCCCAATGGTCTTCAAAAAATTTGGGGCCGATGGCCCATCCCGTTTTCTGATCTCCGTCGATCGCCTTTTCGATCTCCCAGTTTTTCTGTGAGAAATCCGCGATGGTGTTCACAAATAACAAAGAGTCTGGTGTGCCCGTCTTATCGCCTCGCTTCTTCATCGACGCCTGAAACTCGCTCAGGATGAAGTTGGGACGTTTCACATCCCCCCGGCCCGGCCCGGTACCCGGCAATGCCTCGTGGGTCAGGACCTCCAGGCGAAACGCGGTAATGCGAGGCAATCCGGAGTGCCCCTTGACGCTGTAACTCGTGGTCCCCGGCAACGAACCTCCGACCAGAATCGACTGGTCTGCGAGAATTTCATGTGTCTCGCCACTGGCCGTTTGAAACTCGACCACCGCCAACGGTTGCCATGTCACCGATTTTTTTATTTCAGCGTTCAATTTGGATTTCAGCTGTTTCAACTTGCCACGGGCAGCCTGTTTTTGGTCGGCTTTTAAACGATTCAGATCCGCGAGCCTGTCCTCCAATGTTTTTCTTCGCAAAGCGGTTTTCTTGTCCAGCTGCAATTCCATGCTGGGGCCGTAAAAATCGTAGGAAACGCCGGACGTTAACTTGACCTCCAAGGGCGTGTTATTAAAAAAAGCAAAAAAGCGATAATAATCGTCCTGGGTAAAGGGATCGTATTTGTGATTGTGACACTGACAACACTCGAGTGTCGTTCCCAAAAATGCCGCGCCCGTTGTATTGACACGATCGAAGATCTGGTTGATTCGGTTTTCTTCCGGATGCACACCCGCTTCGACATTGCAGGTCACCGTTCGGTGAAAACCGGTCGCAATTTTCTGGTCCATGGTGGCGTTGGGAATTAAATCACCGGCCAGTTGCTCGACGGTAAACTGATCGAACGGTTGATCGCGATTGATCGATTGAATGACCCAATCACGGTAGGCCCAGCTCGCTCGCAACTGATCGGCCTGGAAGCCGTTGGAGTCGGCATACCTTGCCAAGTCCAACCACGGCTGGGCCCAGCGTTCTCCGTAGCGGGGCGACGCCAGGCAGGCATCGACAAATCTCTCAAATTTTCCCTCGCTGGAATCCGCCAGATAGGATTTCACCTGTTCGACCGTCGGAGGAATACCGGTCAATGCCAGCGAGACACGACGAATCAAACGGGCCGATGATTCCTCGGCCGAATGGGGCAGTCCGATGTCGGCAGCCCGCCTGGCAACAAAATGGTCGATCTCATTGTGCAACCAATTGTTTTCCGCTGCAGCTGGCAAGGGTGGGCGCTTGGGTGCGATATAGGCCCAATGTTTCGCACTCGATTGATCGGGCCATTTCGCCCCCTCCGCGATCCAGCGCTGGATGACCTCAATCTCTGCGGGAGAAAGACGCTCGCCCTCGGGCGGCATCCTGTCTGACTCGTCTTGACTGGTGACACGAGACAATAGCGAGCCATCAGCCGGGGCGCCAGCCACGATCGCAAACCCACCGGAATCCAATTCTGACAAGGCATCGTGACGATCATTGAACCGAAGCCCGCCCTCTCGCTGTTTACCACCATGGCACTCGGCGCATTTGCGAGTCAAAATCGGCTTAACCTGTTTCTCAAAGTCCACCTCCTCGGACAATGCGGCAAACGGCACCAAGAAAAAAGCGAGGCCAAGTGTTAGTGGAAAGTGAACCATGTTCAACATGTTAATTCAACGATCAAAACAGGGAGTTGTCGTACTTCAATTCTAAGTCAACTCTGGACACATTCAAAATCGTGTCAAAAGTAATAGTTTTATGAAGAATTGACCAAAAAAGGAGGGCTCCCGCTGGTGTTGGGCGGTCGTCATCACGGCCAAACATCAAAACCACGCTAGAAAAAATAAGATTGATTCGGTCAAATATCTGAATGCTCGTAGTCCGATTCGACTTGAAAACAAAGAGGACAACGATACCGGCCAGAAGTTGATTCATTTTGAGCAACGACAAGGAAAACAGATAAATTGTCAACCATCCCGTCAGAACAAGTTGTCTCGGCCCAGGACACTGGCATCCTTCGTGGACGACTGTAAACGGGATGCGAATCGGCCCGCTGGCAATCGCCCGGATACCCGAACGTCACCGGTCGGCCAGTAACCTGATCCAGACTTCCAACACCATGGGACTCCAATGACCCACTACTCCGAGAACGCCTCAGCAGTCAGAAGAAAATCATGATCGTAAACCGACTGGCATGGGTCGCCCTTGTGTCGGTAATCATTCTTGTCCTCGCCGGTGCAACGGTTCGGGTCACCGGATCTGGACTGGGATGCCCGGACTGGCCTACCTGTTGGGGTTGCATCATTCCCCCGACCAGCGTGGACCAGATCGATGTCGATAAGCTGGACATTGAAAAATTCAAACGACACGCCATTCGAAAGGGCATCGACCCGGATACCATAACCCGGGATACAATCCTCGACAGTTTAACCCGGTGCATACCTGGATTGAGTTCTGCAACCGACTGATTACCCTGCCGCTTGGATTGGCTGCGCTGCTGTTGGCGCTCTTGTCGTTTACCGCCCGAAACCACCGCGGTTGGATTGTCGCCTTGGCCTGGCTGAGCTTGGCAGACGTCGTGATCAATGCCGTCATGGGTGCCCTGGTTGTTGCCAGTGGTTTGCAACCGGGAATCATTACCCTGCACATGGCACTCGCTTTCCTGCTGATCGTGGTCCTGGTAACCATCATCTGGCTATCGCGGCCAGACCGCCAACTAACGCCAGTGGGACAAACAAACCTGCGGCCCTTGCTAGTGATTTCGATACTTTTTTTTGCCTGCCTGTTTGCCGAAGGCCTGTTGGGCAGCCAGGTCCGTGAGCAGACGGATGAACTGGCTCAGGCGGCCGGGCAGCTGAGTCGTGACCAATGGATCGGCGAGTTGGCCACTACCTGGATTTACAAAATTCATCGCAGTTTTTCCTGGAGCCTGCTGATCAGCGCCGGCCTGATGTTGTTGCTGGCTCTCCGCATCCCCTCGATTCGTTTTGTAGAACCGAAGTGGATCATCGCCATGGTTCTTGCGATGATGCTGATGGGAGTGGTGATGGCCCACATCGCCGTGTACCAGATTGTTCAGGTCCTGCACGTAGGAACAACAGCCGTGCTATTGGCCGTTACCTGGCACTGGATCATTCGCTTGGGGTCCATGGCGCGTCGGGCAGGGGCAAGCCAAGCCGACAGCTCCAACTCTTGATGAACAACCGGAAGTGTACCCAGGCGGCCGCCCCGCGAGGATCTGAGTTGCATGCCAGCCATTGAAAAAACAGGATGTGGAATCTGCTATTTTCGGGCATTACCCTAAAATGCCTGTCTTATTCACGAACAACTTGCGTGTTTCATGTTGGCCCTGGAGCGCGCTGTCCTTTAGGATAAGCTCTCTGCCGAGCTTGTTATGAGCCCAACCTTAGAACCCTTTTGCCCGGAAATATCATGAAGCAACTACTTTTTTGCATTGCGATTGCGTTGACCCTAGGCCCTCAGATCCAGCCAAGCCGTGGGCAGGAATCGAAAGATCAGAAATCGGAACAACCAGACCGATCGGATTCACAACAACGGGCTGATCGAATGAACCGGCGGCCGGGCCAAGCAGGTGGGCGCGGCGGACTTAATCAGGAACAGATGATTGATCGGATGTTTGCAAACGACAAGAACTCCGATGGCAAATTGTCCAGCGACGAAGTCAGTGGACGAATGGCTACGTTCTTTGAGCGACTGGATGCCAATCAAGATGGCTTCCTTACAAAAGAAGAAGCTCAAGAGAAGATGGCCAGCGGACGAGGCGGACAGGGACGTGGCGGACAGGGACGAGGTGGACAGGGACGAGGCGGACAGGGACGAGGTCGAAGTGATGCGAGTGGCCTGAAGGTCGGCCAACAGGCGCCCAACTTCAAGCTGAAGTCACTGGACGGAAAATCCCAAACCGAACTGGCAGCCATCCGTACCAAGAAACCGGTCGTACTGTTCTTTGGCAGCTATACGTGACCTCCCTTTTTGAACCAGGTTGGTTCAATGGAACGGATGTACAACGAGTATAAAGACGTTGCGGATTTTCGAATGATCTATATCCGCGAAGCCCACGCAGCTGACGGTCCCCGACCGATGGGTGTTGGCAAGACACTCGGAATCAAGGAACACACGGACTATGCCGACCGGTGTCAAACGGCCGAGATGTTGATCAACGACCGCTCATTGACGATGCCGATGCTGATCGACGATATGGACAACACGACCAACCTGGCCTACCAGGCTCACCCGGACCGGGTCTTCCTGGTGCGGACCGATGGGCGATTGGCTGTGGCTGCCGAGCGGGGGCCATGGGGTTTTTCACCCGGATTGGACGCCACCCAGCAATGGTTAAGTGAACTCAAGAAAACGGGCAAACAACCGGAACTGTCCCGGGCGGCAATCGAGGCAGCTGAGAAAAAGGCTGCAACACCCGGCAACAACCGGCCCACCGAACAAAAACCGGACACGGGTCGGCGACCCGGCAACGGCCGATAACCCGGTGAGCAGTTTTGATCATAGACGTTTTACCAATGGCGGGTCATCATCGCCCGTGAATGACCCGCTATCGTGAAACGCTCGCCGACGGTTCATACTCTATGGCCTGGCCGTCCAGGGGAACAATCCAGACATTTCGAAACTTGACCGGGTTGTTGTGATCCTGCAAAAACAGCGGGCCAACCGATGTCTGTTTTTGCTGCTGTCCAATTTTTTTGAGGTAATCCGTGACACCATGTCGGTACGGATGAAAGGACGAGCGGGGCTCCTCGAAACGAGTTGACTGTTGGACTTTCTGGCCGTTGAGATAAGCCGTCACCGAGCCGGGTGTGACGACCTTTCCCTTTTTGTTGCGACGTGGAGCCCGGTATCGAATGTCGTAGACCTGCCACTGCCCGGGCGGTTTGGCAGCGTTGACCAGGGGCGGCTGGAATCCGTAAAGCGCTCCCATGTCATCCATTGTTATTTTGGCTTTATCGTGGCTGTTGAGGATCTGCAACTCGTAATTCCCATGGATATAGATCCCGCTGTTGCCCGGTCCTTTTTCGGGCAGCATAAACTCCACATGGATGTCGGCGTCGCGAAAATGAACGGTCGACAGAATATGATTGAAATTACTTCCTCCATGGGTCGACGTTGCCACTCCCGCATCGATGGGCCAATCCACCGCAGTTCCATTGCGCCCAATAAAACGATTCGTTTGGGGTCCCAGCAGAACAATCGCCTCGTCCGGTTTGGTCGCCGGTAATTTCGATTGGTCCGGCGCAAAATCCGTCTCTAGTTCAGCCTCCGTCGGCGGCTCAAAGGAATCACCCACCTTCGCTTGCAACTCGGTCAACTCGCGTTTCAGTCGTTTCACGGTTGCCGCCTGGCTCGGATCATCAATCAAATTGTTCATTTCATTTGGATCCGATTTCAAATCATAAAACTCCCAGTGCGGCTCGGTTGGCCCCGGTTTGGCTCCAGGTGCATCAAGCGGCAAACCGTAAAAATAAATCAACTTGTGATCCTTGGTTCGCAGTCCGAAGTGGGCAGGATTGTCGTGATGAGCCATGTGCATCCAGTAACGGTAATACGATGCCTGGGGCCAATCGTCGGGTTCCGACTGCCCCTCCAGGATTGGCAAAAAGCTTCTGCCTTGCATGGTGTCCGGGGTTTCCACTCCCGCAATGTTTAACAGTGTCGGTGCAAAATCGACGTTGTTGATGATCGCGTCGCTGGTTGTGCCAGCCGGGATTTTCTTGGGATATCGCGCGATGAACGGCATGCGCAATGACTCTTCATACATCCACCGTTTGTCAATGTAATCGTGTTCGCCCAGCATGAAGCCCTGATCGGCCGTGTAAATAATAACGGTGTTGTCCAGTTCGCCCGTACTCTTCAGGTGATCGATCAGCCGACCGATGTTATCGTCGACGCCGCGGACCGAGCGGAGAAATTTTTTCAAGTACCGTTGGTAGGACTCCGCCTGGTACTGCTCATCAGGAAGCGAATCGTCGACAAACATATGGTCGCCCATGTTCCTCCGTTGATTCCTTTTGCCGACCGAAGTCCCGTAGGCTGGGCGTCCCAATGGCCCATGATTGCCTCGCCGCTTGAGGCTGGCTGGCTCGGGGATTTTATCATTTTGATAAAGGAAGTCGTATCGTTCCGCGTTCTCGAAATTATCATGGGGCGCCTTGAAATGATGCATCAGGAAAAACGGCTTGTCAGTCTGTTTGCGATTCTTCAACCACTTCAGCGAGATATCCGTAATCGCATCCGACGAGTGTTTCGCATTGTAGCTGGCCATGCGGGTTTCGTTTTTTGGCCAAGGCAGCTTACCGCGAGTACGGAAGATCGGGTTGAAATACGATCCTTGTCCAGGCAACACCGTATAGAAGTCGAACTCCGCTGGCTCTGCCTTGAGGTGCCACTTGCCGATCATGGCCGTTTCGTAACCCGCCTGCTTCATCAAGCGAGGCAGGAATTGTTTGGCCGGCTGGATGGAGCCGTTCAAGGTAGTCACGCCATTGACGTGGGAATATTGCCCCGTCATGATCGTCGCGCGACTTGGGGTGCAGATCGAATTGGTACAAAACACGTTTTTCAGCAATGCACCCTGGGAGGCAAGCCGATCCAAAACGGGCGTCGGGTTCAGCCCTGCCAACCGCCCCTGGTAAGCACCGATGGCATGGGCGGCGTGATCGTCTGACATAATAAACAGGATATTGGGGCGATCCTCCCCCTGAACATTCTGCTGAATTGCGGTGACGGCAATCAGTAGAGTCATCGACTTTAAGCATCGTCGCAGCAGGCACGTCAGCATCTTGGCAATTCCTTTTTACTTACAGCACTTGAGGATTTGTTGGGCTTCCCGCCCGGCGACTGGGCGAATCTGGCAGACAATCTCTCGCTCGCAATGGTGAAGACCGGACTTCAGGATAACACCAATCCCTATTCAAAATACAAATATTACCCGATCCTTTATCGCAATTCTCAAAACGTCAACTGAAACAACAACCCTCTAGCGGGTTGGCCATTGACCCACACGATTGGCCCCCTATCGAGTACGGCCATTTCCATTCACATTCAATCGAGCTACCGCAATACATCGAAGTTGGCCAAGGTCGCATAAATCAAGAAAACGATCGCAATCAATGTCAATCCGGCAGGTCGAGCAAAGCGCCAAGGTGTCATGTCGACCGCCTTCACGTCCTGTTGTTCGAACTCTGTTTGGCGAGGGTACAATTCTCCCAGGACCAGCATCATGACCAGCAACCAACCGAATACGATACCCAGGAAATGAAACTCATGTATCGACTTGGCAATCGTATCAAAAGGTGGCACAAAATAACCGAGAGCAATCACGACAAATCCCACTGCCAATGCCAGTTTGGCGGCACGAGCCGGAACCCGTCGCGTGCACATCCCAACGACAACCACAGCAAAAATCGGAATGAAGTACATCCCGTTCATTTTCTGCAGGTAGTCAAAAATGCTATCCGTACTGGCTAACAGGGGTGCAATACACATGGCACTGATGGCAACGATCCAGCCAAACACCTTACCGGAGCGGACCGCCTGTTCATCGCTGGCCGAGGGGTTTAACACTTTTTGATACAGCCCCAAGCTGAAAAGCGTACAAGAACTGTTCAGCGCTGAATTAAAACTGGACAGAATCGCCCCGATCAGGACGGCGGCAAAAAAACCGGCCAGCGGTCCTGGCAAAACTTCCCGAACCAATTGCCCGTAAGCCTGGTCCGGCTTGATATCCTGTCCGGCAAATAAAGACCAGGCAATCATGCCGGGAATCACCAGGTAAAGGGGGCCTAATAATTTCAGAGCTCCGGTTAATAACACGCCTTTCTGGCCTTCGGCCAAGCTCTTGGCCCCCAGGGTCCGCTGGATGATCTGTTGATTGGTGGTCCAGTAGAACAGGTGGAGCAGGAAAACTCCCGTAAAGATGGTTCCAAATGGTACAGAAGATTGGGGGCCGCCAACCGAATTGAATCGATCTCGCTGCTCTTCCAACAGCCGCTGAGCGCCCTCCAGCATACTACCGCTGTCTGCCAAGTGGGAAAGGGCAAACCCCGTAATCAAAAAACCTCCGATCAATAAACCCACCCCATTGATCGTGTCCGAAATGGCAACCGTTCGCAGCCCTCCAAACAGCGCGTAGACCGATCCCATCAGACCTACCAACCAAACAATCAGCCACAGCGCACAGGTCTCGCGGTCCATGCCCAACTTGTCCGGCAAGTCGCCGAGTAGTGATTCGACTCCCATGATGCCGATCATGGCCGTGGCACCCGTATATAAAATGATCGGCAACAGGATCCCGACATAGGCCAGTAGAAAAATCAGGTTGGCAAAAATCCGCGTCTGGGAATCAAACCGAATCTCAAGATATTCCGGAACCGTGGCAACACCACTTTTCAAGAACCGGGGCAGGAAAAACCAGGCCATAAACACCAGCGCGACGATGGCCACAACCTCCCAAACCATGACGGACAGGCCGTCGGTAAAGGCAGCACCATTGAGACCCACCATTTGCTCGGTCGATAAATTCGTCAGTAGCAGCGAACCGGCGATCAAGGGAAAGGTCAGCGAGCGGCCCGCCAGAAAATACCCTTGACTGCTGCGATGATCATCCCGGCGCGTCAGCCACCAGGTCAGCAATCCAACGAGGGCCGTAAATAAACCAAACGAAATTACGCTCATCAGATCCATGGCAAATCTTCATCCCGCAGGAAGCACTGGGCGCTGGCTCTTGTGAAAAACATACATCCACCGATTGCACCGTTGCTAACCATGGTCGATCGCGGTCTCAGGGTCAAGATGCAGGATAAACGGATGTATGGAACCACGGCCTCTGATTTGGCCAAGCGTTCGGCAACCAAACATCGCAACACCGAAATACGGGGCAGACGAAATATCGACTGCCGGCTCGGCAGCACCCGCACGGAAAACAACCAGCCCGCGCCCATCTCGATTCGGGTAGCTGCCATCGACCAGGACGCCGTTCGATGCTGACGTCTTTGGCTCGTCAAAAGATCGGCCCAAACACATCCGAGAGGGCAGTAGGCGCTTTTGAAAAATGGCCGGCAAGGGAGCCATTCTAAGGATGTATCTTCGCCAAACAGTTTAAACGAAAAAGGTTTTTTTGGTTTTGTTCCCGAAATAGGCAATTAAGTTTCATCAAGCGAAACCAACTGCCATCAAAATGGTTATACAAGGTAATAAGAAAAAACCAAAAAGGCCGATTGTTCATGGAATTCCTTGAAATCCCGCTATTTGACGACGATCTGTTCAAGCTCAATATTCGCTTGGCATTTGATCTGTTGTTTACGCTACTGATCGTCTACGTCGCCTACCACGCGCATCAAAAACGAATGAGCTATGTGTTCACATTCATCATGATGAACATCATGGTTTTCTTCATTTGCTTTACACTCAAGAAACTGGATCTTGGACTGGGCATGGCGTTGGGCCTGTTCGCAATTTTCGCGATCATCAGGTATCGCACCAACTCGATCCGGGTCAAGGAAATGACCTATCTTTTTATCGTAATTGGCATTGCTGTGATTAATTCGCTGTCCAACAAGAAGACAAGCTATGCCGAATTGCTTTACGTCAACTTGGCGATTTTTTTGGTCACCATTGCGATGGAACGATTGTGTTGCAATCGACACCTTCAATCTCAGAGCATCGTTTTTGACAACCTCGACTTGCTACGGCCGGAAAGACGACCCGACCTGATTACCGATCTAAAAAACCGAACCGGTCTGGATGTCAAAAGTGTTCAGATTAAACGAATCGATTTACAGAAGAAAAACGGTCAAATCACAGTGCATTACTATGACCCGGGACCTCTGCATGATTAATCGGCAAGAAGCCGAAATGCCACACCTCAACATCCGCTTCGCTGAACCGGCCGTTGCTAGAGATTCTTGATCACCCGTAATCGGCAACGATCCATTTTGTTAATTCAAACGCAATCATAAAGTAGATGTCGTGCCAACTGTGGGTGAGTTCACACAATCCGCCGTCGATCAACCAAATTCGAACTCAAGAGTGGCTTATGCTAAACTAGCCATCCCCGAAGACCGGAGATTCATACGATCCAACAGGCAGCTTGAACAAATTGACGATGACGAGTAATCCGGCAGAATGTTATGCGGGATTGATAATACTTAACAAAAGGACTCTCGATGAAAACTACATTAATGGTGGCAGCCATTTCGATCATGTTGGTTTCCCAAGCCGAGGCACAGGAAGGTGGGCGAGGCGGATTCAATCCGGACCAGGTGATCGACAGGATGTTTGAAAACGACAAGAACTCCGATGGTAAGCTGGCAAAAGACGAAGTTCCCCCGCAAATGTCCGCGTTCTTTGAACGGTTGGATGCCAACCAAGATGGCTTCGTAACCAAAGAAGAAGTTCAAACCATGATGGCCGGTGGACAGGGTGGTCGTGGCGGCGGACCCGGTGGTGGAGCCGGTGGTCGTGGTGGCGGACCCGGTGGTGGAGCCGGTGGTCGTGGTGGCGGACCCGGTGGACAAGGTGGTGGTCCCGGTGGACAAGGTGGTGGTCCCGGTGGACAAGGTGGTGGTCCCGGTGGTCGTGGTGGTGGACCTGGTGGTGGTGCGGGTGGTCGCGGTGGCGCGGGTGGTGCTTCGCGCATGATCGCCATGCTACCGGTGATGATCGTTTTGGACATTGACAAGAATGGCGAAATTTCGGCAGAAGAAATCAAGGTCGCTGCCAAGTCGCTCAAGAAATTGGACAAGAACAATGACGGTAAGATCTCGATGGAAGAAATGATGCCTGATCCTTCCCAGATGGGTCGCGGTGGTGCGGGCGGGCGCGGTGGACCTGGTGGCCGCGGTGGCGGTCCGGGTGGCCAAGGTGGTGGTGGTCGCGGTGGTGCGGGTGGCCCCGGTGGACAAGGTGGTGGTCCTGGCGGTCCTGGTGGTCGCGAAGGAGGCAGCCGTCCAAAACGTCCCGATTTTGGTGGCGAAGGTGGCAAAGACAATAAAGACAAAAAGTAATTTGTCAAATCCGGCCGCTGGCGACATTGAAATGCATGTTGCTGCGGCCTTTTTTATTTCTCGTTTGGGCCGGCAGAGCGGATCACGTGCGCGATTGGCAACCGGCTACCTGTCTGGCTTGGGGACGTAACGGAGCTCGAGTCGACGGTCCAGCTGTTCACTTAATTGCTTGACCACTTCCGGATTGTCCGACGCAACATTCCGGGTCTCACCAGGGTCTTGTTCATGATCGTACAACTCGGTGTGATTCGCATGGCGTATCAATCGATGGGACGTTGTCCGAATCGTTTGAGCGGCTGCTCGATAGGAGACCGCCGTGCCCTCTCGTTTTGTCGGGTTCTCCAAATGGGGCACCAGCGTGCTCCCGCTGAGCGAGGTTGGTTTTGCCAGTCCGGCCAAATCGCAGAGCGTCGGAAAGATATCAACTGTTTCAACGACCGCTTGGCTGGGCTTGCCGGGCGTCAGGATATTCGGACTGGCGATAATCAAAGGTGATCGGAGTGATTCCTCGAACAGGGAATGTTTACCCCAAATCGCGTGTTCGCCAAGGTGCCAACCATGATCGCCCCACAAAACAACAATGGTGTTTTCTGCCAGGCCCAGTTGGTTCAGCTTGTCCAACAGTCGACCGGTGAGCGCATCCGCATAGGTAACACAAGCTGCATAGTGTTTGCGTACTTCATCAGCAAAATCTGCGTCCTGGTTCGGATTGCGATTCCATCGATTGTATTTCATGAATTCCCCCGATCCGTGCCAGGTCGTCTTTCCTTTTGGCTTTTGCGGATTTCGGATGGCAGGCAACTGAATGTCGCGGTAAGGAACAAAATAACGTTGGGGTGACCCAAAAGGTAAATGAGGACGGATAATGCCGACGGCCAAAAAAAAGGGTTCCCCGTCCGCTGCCAGCACTTGCATTTCCTCAAGTGCTTTAGAGGTGATTAATCCATCGGGATAGACATGGTCGTCCCCTGCGGTCGACTGGAATACATCCATCTCCTTGGCCTTGGCCCGGATCTCTCCGTGAGACAACCCATGCATCACCCCGCGCGGATGCCTCCACGATCCCGTTGGACAGAGATGGCGGTCCCAGGAATTTGGCATTTCCAAATTTGAATCGTCGTCCCAGTCATTCCCCCCTCGACCACCGGGATGATGGGAAACCTTGCCGACCGATACCGTCGTGTAACCATGCTGTCGAAACCAGGCCGGCAGGCTGGGCTGTTGGATGTTTCGCGATCGTTGGAACAGGGCATTATTGTTGGCGGGGCCATACCTGCCGGTCAACAGGGAAAACCGCGAAGCACCGCAGGTGGGAGCTTGAACGTAGTGTCTAAAAAAGGGTCGCCCCCGCGCCGCTAAACGATCGATATTTGGCGACTGGATGTACGATACGCCGAACGAACCAAGCTCGGGTCGCAAATCATCAATGCAGATCAACAGAACATTGACACCCGCCCCCATTGGCTGGTCCTGACAAGCTTTCACAGACTGTTCGCAACCGCACAGGCCGAACAGGCAGATCACACCGAGGCACCAACGCATGGTCTGAATGAATGGATCGTTCAACATGTTCTCGCTATTCTTATGGGGGTAAGAAATCGTGGTTGACAGGTCGATGATAACATCAGAGGTGCGAAAAAAACGGCGGCTGCCCAAATGATCAAGCGGTTTTCGGTCAACCTGCAATGCGCGGGATTGCTTTTACCAGGGATAAAAACTGCGACAGGTTGCCAATCGAACAGCATTTTGCGTGACTTCCAACATTGTTTTGGGTTATTTTATATAGATGCACCAAGCTTCATTTAAGGTCTCTGCCCATGAAAATAACTGCCAGTCTGCCAACTTTATTGGCTACGTTCGTATTGCTGATTGGGCCATCTGTTGGACAGGACTTTAAGATTGATTCCTTACAGGAACAGATCTACTCGACCATCGATCATGTCTTGCCGTCGGTCGTGGCGATTAGCAGTGGCGGATCGACATTCAGCGGAGTGGTTATCAGCTCGGATGGTCACGTTCTGTCTGCCGGCCATGCGATCAACCCGGGAGATTCATACAGGGTCCTGTTCAGTGATGGCCGTCGCTTGAGGGCCAAGGGACTGGGAGCCAATGGTCGCCACGACTGCGCCTTGTTGCAAATTGAAAACATTTCTGGTTTGCCGTATTCCGAAATGGGCGACTCCACCAGATTGAAAACCCACCAACCCTGCTTGAGCATCTCCCATCCTGGTGGATACGATCGAGCCCGGGGAGCCGTAATTCGGTTTGGACATATCGTTCGCCCCCTTACCAGTGGGTCGGGCATGGTTCAATCAACCGCATTGATGGAACCAGGCGATTCCGGTGGCGCACTGTTTGATTTAAATGGAAACGTGATTGCCATCCACTCTCGCATCGGACGCTCCATGGATCGCAATTACGACGTCCCCATCAACAAGTTTCGCGAATACTGGGATGACTTAAACGAACAAAACAGCTTGGCAATTTCACGTGTACCCGGGCTCCCGAAGCTTGGGTTTCGTTGTGAGAACGTTGAAGACAAAGACACTGTGGTTGTATTGACCGTGCAAGCGGGAGGCATATCTGAAAAGGCCGGCTTGCGAGTGAATGACGTTATTGCTTCGATTGAAGACTCGGAAGTCAAATCCACCAACCGGATTCGAAAGGCATTGATTGAAGCCCGTGATCGGGGAGCCACCAAAATCAAAATCGGGATAAAACGGGGCGAACAGATCTCCGAACTGACATTGCCCTACCTGAAGTCCACGGAATCCGAGGGGCCCGAAACGGCCAATCGGTTAACGGATAAAGGATTTTCAAAACCGATTCCTGAATTAAAGAATCTCTCAAATCAATTTGGCGAACTGGAATCAAAACTGGACGACCAATGCGTGACGATCACCAGCCGCAGCGGAGATAAACAATTGAGCATACGAGGCACCCTGGTTGCCGACAGTCATTTAATCGTCAGCAAAAATTCCAGGGTAGGTGAAAAACCGGTGGCGAAAATTGCTGGCAAGAACATCGAGCTGAAGATCGTTGCCAAGGATACAAGCAATGACCTGGTCCTGCTGCGCCGCCCGTCTAAAAACGCAACCGGCGTCCGCTGGGACAAGGAGCCTGTCAAAAAGAACTCGCTGGGCCGGTTCTTGATCACACCCAACCCGAATGGTCAAGGGCGAGTGAGCGTCTGGAGCAGCCCCGTATTCCAATCGCGCAAGCGCGTCAGCAAAGGTTACCTGGGAGTTATCCTGTCCACCAATGACAACCAGGGCGCCGTGCTGGAGGAAATTGACCAGGGGGCTGCCAGGGATGCGGGACTGGAAGAAGGTGATGTGATTATCAAGATGGATTCCACCATCATTAAAGGCCGATCCGATTTGTTGCGGTTCTTGTCAAAAACAGACCCGAACAATCTGGTGAAAGTCAAAGTCCGCCGCGGCCAACAGGAAATCGAAAAGAGCATTGCCCTGGGTGATCCACCAGCCGATAGTGGGCATGTGGCCGATCGAATGGAGAGAAGTGGTCGACGAGATGGTTTTACCAAGGTGTTCTCCCACGATGCTGATCTGCAGCCCGAAGAATGTGGCGGACCACTGTATGACTGGCAAGGCAACCTGATTGGATTGAACATTGCCCGCAATAGTCGTGTTCGCAGTTATGCGATACCCACCTCCGTCGTTCGGGCGTTTATCCAGAACAACAAGTGATCCCCAAGATGATCGAACCCGGACGTGTGAGTCACCGGGAAACGACATCCGTTGTCAGGAAACATCATCGAAATTCGAAGTGGTTCGATTGCTGGCCTTCTTGTCGATTGTTGGACGGGACAGCTTCCTGGGTGTCGCCGCCGGGCAATCGCCATTGGGAAACGAAATCTGAAATTTCGTGTCGCCAGCCATGATAATGTCACCTTGACTCAAACGTTCTTGTTTCACGGAAGTGCCGTTAACAATGGTGCCATTTAAACTGTCCAAGTCGCGGATTTCCCATTCCGGCCCAGCGCCATCTAGACAAAAATGATTGCGACTCATCCTCGGATCGAGAATCGATATTTCAAGGGATGATGATCGTCCTACGGTCACTGTTTCTCCGAAATTGACCGTGATCATCTGGCCTTGGTTCGTCCCGGCCAGAATAGCGAGGGTTACATCTGTGTGGGTGTTGGTTTGACTCTGGAGCATGAAAACCAGATTCCTTGCGGCTTGATCCTGTTGGAGAGGAGCATGCAAGCCTGAAAAGAAGGGAGTTGGTAAGAAACTGACGAGTAGGATGGATGTGGAATGAGCAAATGACAATGCTGTGGCTGCTGCGCTTCCGCTTTTCATTGTTTGCTTAAATTATAAACAAAACTCCCTCTGCAAATAGCTTACTTCCAGAGGATTCCGTAAAAGATCGGCCGAAAACCCCCAAAACGGGGATAAGGCTGTCACCCTCTGGGAGTGGGGAAAGAAAATGTCTTAGCTGGACCAGCCCATTTTGGCAGGGCGGTGGCTTCCGGTTCGATCCACAAACTTGCCACAGTGGTGGCTGGAATTTTTCAACGGACCAGCAGCTCACGCTTTTTTTGCTGCCAGCTTCAGGATCGTTTCAAACTCGGCTTTCGTCACGGGCTGCACGGAAAGTCGCGAATTATTCACCAGTACCATTTCTGCCAAAGAAGCCACCTGTTTGATTTCATCCAGCGACACGATTCGATCAAACCGTTTTTCCAGCTTGACATCAACCATGAACCACCGCGGTTCCTGTTGCCTGGACTTGGGATCAAAATGCTTGTCCTTCGGATCAAAGGCAGAGAAATCCGGATACGACTCTTTGACAATTCGACAAACGCCTACGACTCCAGGAGGCTTGGCATTGGAATGATAGAACAGAGATTTGTCACCCACCTTCATCTCATCACGCATGATGTTTCGGGCCTGGTAATTTCGGACACCGTCCCAGAACGTGGTTTTGTTTTTTTCCTTCGACAGATCTTCTATCGAATAGGTGGTCGGTTCCGACTTCATCAGCCAGTATCGAATTGCCTTGGCCATAACTTTGCGTTTATCTATCGTTGGATGGGTACAGGTAACGTGGTCCTTGGATTTTACAAGCTGGCTGGCACAGTCGCCAGCCATTGACTCCCGCCGCTCAATGGCCGGTTCATCGAGGAGATGCGCTATCCTCGCGTGGTTCGCATGATCACTGTTCAATGCTGAGTTCTGCGAAATCCGTCTCCGTCCCCTTGACGTAAAACCCGACCCAGGCAATTTCTGTCATCGATGGTGGCAGTCGAAATTCAAACGTCTCATTGTTGATGGTCGCCTTGGCCAGGTGGCGGTCCAGATCGAGGTCGACGGTAACATCAAACGAGTCCATCGGTTGAAAATCTGCGGCAACTTTTGCTTGATTGCCCACGTTTTGCCAACCGCCAACGAAGGCCACATGTTGATTCATGCCGATGGCCGTTCCAATTTTCAGCGTACTGTCGTTGGTGGACTGGGAACCAAACACGATCGCCGCATTGCGAGTCTTGCCCTGTTTCTGATTGCTGCGGTACGTCGTAGTGAATACTGCCCGGCCAGTGATCGGCTGACTTAATTTCTTGACCGCCAAACCCTCGCCGGCAGCTTTCAGGCGAAATCCTAATTCACTTGTTGTAACATCAGCGCCACTGACCTTTGCGAACTTGCCGGTGCTGTCCGTTCCACCTGGCAGTGCGGGTGACTTGTTTGATTTCTTTTTTCGAGGTTTATCATTCTTCCACCAATCAGGACCTTCTTTCAATACGGCTGCATCCATTTGAATCAACTGGTTTTTCAGTTGTTCAAATTTCTCCGGGTGCCTGGACTGCAGTTCATTTTTTTCCTGCCAGTCTTCACGAATGTTATACAATTCAAACCGGGTCAAATCATTCGATCCGAGAATCTTCCAGTCGCCCACTCGCATCGCCACTTGCGATGCGGACGGAGCTAAGTGGTTCCGCCAGTAAAGTGGTTGGGAACGCTGAATTGGCCGGTCCTGGAAAACGGGCAGCATGCTGGCACCATCAATCGTTCGATCGGCAGGCAATGGAATATCAACCACGTCACAAATCGTAGAAAAAATATCCGATCCAATCACCGGCACATCGCTCTCCGTTCCAGGCTTGACGTGACCAGGCCAGCGGACAATGCCCGGTACACGGATACCTCCCTCGTGAGAGGCCCGTTTCCTTCCCCGCAAGCCGCCGGTCGAACCCCGCGTCCTGCCGGATGTTCCTTTGCCTTCCGGGCCATTATCCGAAGTGAAAATGACGAGCGTATTATCCCGATAGCCCATTTGATCAAGCCCCGACATTAATCTGCCAAATGCGTCATCGAGCTGGGTAATATTCCCGTGGTGCTGCCGAATGCCTTCGTCATCAATATCGACATACGGTTTCATATATTTTTCGGCTGACTCAATGGGAAGATGGGGTTCATGCGTCCAGACCGTCAGGAAAAATGGCCGCTCGGCATCTTTCCTGGACTGGAGCCAGCCAATCGCCTCCTCGGCACACACCATCGAACTCGGTCCGGGCGTTTTGCCCAGAGGCTCGCCATTGCGGACAAAATTGGTGGGGTTCATGTGATGGGGCGAGGCATTATTCTGAGTCGCCATCCAGTGGTCGTAGCCATGATCGTTTGGCTGGGGTTGTTCCTCGCTATTGAATTTCCCATTCAAATGCCATTTGCCAACGTGACACGTATCGTAGCCCTCGGCCTTAAGCAGTTCAGCGATCGTAATTTCACTGGTTCTCAAATGGTACTGGCTACCGGCTGGGATCCACCGCCAAACCCCGTTTCGATACGGAGTCCGTCCAGTCAAAATGGCCGACCTGGAGGGTGAGCAAACACTGCAGCCGGAATAGCACTGCGTCAGTCGCAAGCCTTCCGATGCAAAGTGGTCGAGATTGGGACTTTGTATTTTCGGATGACCATAGCACCCGAGGTCGCCCCAGCCTTGATCGTCGGTTAGAAAGACGACCACGTTAGGTTTCTCGAACCCGTCAACGAGGGTCGGAGCCAAGCAACAAATGAGTAAACTGATCGCACAAACTAACACTCTCACGGTCGGCTCCTACTCTGACTACAGGCTCACATGATAAACAAACACCAGGCCGGCTTTACCGGTAACTTTGCCCAACTCCCATTCAACCAATCAATGGGCAATTGATACATCCGGGTTCGGGTTCTGAACCGCATCTCGCCATGGCTAACATGACCAGGCAAAAACCTGCTCAAGAGCGCATGTTGCCGGCCCGAAAAGCCTCGGCCATGGCATTGGGCACTTCCGATTCTGCTCTGACCAAATCCGCTTTTTTGGCAGCCACATCGGCCTTCATTTCCTGCTCCATCGCAATCGCTTCAGCCCGCCGCTTTTCCGCGTTGGCCCGAGCGACGCGAGTATCAGCCTCGGCTTGATCCGCTTGCAGGCGAGCACCAATATTCTCACCCACATCAACATCGGCGATATCAATGGAAACGATTTCGAAGGCCGTATGGGCATCGAGCCCCCGTTCCAAAACGGCCTTGGAAATGCGATCCGGATTGGCAAGGACATCCTGGTGTTTATCCGACGAACCGATCGAGGAAATAATACTCTCTCCAACTCTGGCGATGATCGTTTCTTCGGTCGCCCCGCCAATCAACTGCTCCAGGTTGGTTCGCACGGTAACACGTGCGCGGATCCGCAATTCGACACCATCCTTGGAAATAGCGCTCAAGACGTTCTTGCCACTCCGTTGGGGATCGGGACAATCGATCACCTTGGGGTAAACGCTTGTCTTGACGGCATCCAGAACATCACGGCCAGCAAGATCAATCGCTGCGGCCCGATCGAAGTCCAGGTCGATTCCCGCGCGGTGAGCCGCAATGATAGCGTTAATAACTCGCAACACATCACCACCGGCCAGGTAATGGGCTTCCAAACGATTCGTACTGATTCCGTTTTTGCGGCCAATATCCAATTTCGCCTGAGCCGCCATAATTTTGGCCGGCACGATAATGGTGGGCCGAACTTTACGAAATCCCATACCAACCAGGCTGCCCATCGAAACATCGGCACTCGACATGAATGCTTGAAACCACAATTTGCCGTAGACCAAGAAGGCGATAAAAAGGACCAGCGCAAGGAATGCAACCACACCGGCAACGACGAAAACCCAAAGTGAGAATCCGGTTTCCTCGGGGGGGGCTTGCGCCACCATGAGGCCCGCCGTCAAGATCTGACCGAATGCGAAGTTCGACATTGCGCTGTTCCAAACTTGTACAAAGTTAATTTACGTTAGGATTGGCCGTTCTGCACCACTCACATGATACTCAACGGGTCGAGGCAGAACAGTTCTGGTTCGTGAAAAACCGTCAGCAATTCCAGCTTATTCAATCCACCCGCCACCCAGGACCTGCTGGTTATCATAACAAACAACGGCCTGCCCGGGTGCGACCCCATTTTGTGGGTCCGGGAACCTCACCGCCAGTCGATTCCCCGGTAATACCTGCGCGATGGCCGGTGACGCCGTGCTGTTGTATCGAATTTGGGCCCAACAAGGGAAGTCTCCGCTGGGAGGTTCGACCAACCAGTTGGTCTGGCTGGCAGTCAGCTGATCGCAACCTAATTCAGAGAGGGGACCAATCACGACATCGTACGACGACGGATCTATCTTGACCACAAAATAGGGTTCGCCCATCGCGATGCCCAATCCGCGGCGCTGCCCAATAGTGAACCGTTCGATGCCCGAATGCTGCCCCACCTGCTCACCCTCGACGGTCATAATCCGCCCGGCCGTATCGATCTGTGCTGACCTTTTCTGACGGACAAATTCATCATGTTTACCATTGGTCACGAAACAGATTTCCTGGCTATCTTTCTTGTCGGCCACATTCAAGCCCAGGCTCGCTGCGATACTGCGAATCTCGGATTTCTCATAATGACCTACCGGCAACATCATTTGTTCGAGAAATTTCTGTTGGACACCAAACAGGACGTAAGATTGGTCCTTGGTAATATCGAGTCCCCGCAACAGCCGCAGCTGTCCGTTGTCTCGCTCCAATCGGGCATAATGTCCGGTTGCCAAAAATTCTGCTCCCACGCTGGATGCATAATCAAACAACTTGCCGAACTTGATGCGGTTGTTACACATGACACACGGATTGGGTGTTCGACCCACCGTGTATTCCTCAACAAAATAATCGATGATGCCCTGGAATTCCGATTCCAGGTTTAATGCGTAAAACGGGATATTCAATCGTTCGGCTACCCGCCGGCCATCCTCCGCATCCGAGGCACTGCAACAACCCTGTTTGTGATCTGCCCTGGGATTCAACACGTTCAAGATGGCAGAAGACTCCGGCTGGTCGTCAACCTTGCATACCTCGACCGCCTGTTCACCGTGCCGCATAAAAACACCGATGACTTCGTGTCCCTGTTCGATCAACAGGTGAGCCGCGACGCTCGAATCAACGCCACCAGACATCGCCAATACAACACGCGCCATTCATTTATTCCAGCGATGCGGGTGAAAGAAAAATTGCAAATCTGCCAAACACCAACCGATTGGCAGACCCGTTAATTCTAACGCCGGATTGCTAACACGGGATGTCCTTTCTCAAGCAGGGCCACGGGCGACTTGAACTGGCCGTCGGTGATGGCCTGGCAGGGGGGGTACGGCCGAGGACTGGGCACGCTGGCCGACAATTGGATCAAAAGCCTGCAAAACAGGGGTTTCCCGCCATCGCGATCAGGCGGGACAGACGAGTTTCGTGGTTGGACTACCCAGTCAGGCTTAATTTTCAGTTGAATTTTGTTGACGCTGTAATTTAACGCAATAATAATCTGGGCATCGTGCACTGGGACCCTGGTTTCAAACAGGTTGAGGCAGTCCGTTACCTGGACTGTCTTGATTGGTCGACCGATGGCCGTTTTGACTCGATGTTCTTCTAATGTGCGCAAAGAACATATCCTGAACTCTGCCAACCGATCATCTGAGCTCAGATGGCTCGTGAGACGGGGCAGGTTGCATTGGATCTTGATATAATGTCGAGCTGATACCACACCTCTCTGCAGTACACTTCCGAAAGGACATCATGAAACCAAGACCAGGGTTGAAAAGGCGTCGCGCACAGAAACGCGCTCTATCGACAGTTCTATACGATTCACTGGAGCCGCGTCACTTACTCGCTACGGATGTCGGACTCGCGTTCACTGGCAGTACGTATCAAACCGACAGTTCGTACTATCCCCCGGACGCCAATGGTGATGTTGGCCGGGATCATATGATCGAAGTCCTGAACGGCCGAATCAACATGATGAGCCGGCAAGATGGCGTGCGGGTGCAGTCCCTGACCATGACCCAGTTTTTTGAGAATTCGGGTTCCTTTGTTTACAACGACCCCATCAACCCAAAAGTCGTGTTTGACCAGTTGTCCGATCGTTGGTTTGTCGCGGCCAACGGAACCGACAACGGTAACTGGCTGTACCTGGCAGTCTCCGCAGAGGCAGATCCTACTCAAGGCTGGCAGCAAGTCCAGTTTGTTGGTGATTCTTCGGGAATCCAGTTCAACGACCAGGTAAGCCTGAGCGTGGATGCCGATGCCGTCTACATGACAACCAATAATACAGGGCCGTTTGGTGGCCCGACTGTTTCCATTTATTCCATCCCCAAGACCGATTTACTTGGCGCTGATGCAACCTTGACCAACATGAGCCGTTTTGAAGATCTGGACCCGGCGGATTACGGCTCTTCGATCCAGATTGCCAAGAATTTTGACGTTTCCGATGGACAAGCCGTTGCGATTGGAACCAATGGCGTGATGGGAGTTGTGCTCACGACCATCCACGACACGGAGGCCGCAGGTGCCACCCTGGGAACACCGCTTGAGATTACGACTGATGTGGACGGTGAATTTGTCGAGGTTACTCCGGCCGAGCAACCGATGGATCCGGTGACCGAGGATGAACTGTTTCTCGAAACAACATCGGAAATGACATCCGGTGTGATCGAAGTTGCCGGTAGCCTCTGGGGTATCAAGACAGTAGGGATTTCCGAATTGTTCGGCATCAATGCCCTTCACTGGTTTGAGATTGACGCCACCGCGGGTGACAGTTTCGGTGAACTGGTTCAAGCTGAAACGATCCATGAAGGCGCGATTGAGCAGCACTTTTTTAATCCGTCCATTTCGGTCAACCAATACGGCGTTACCGCGATTTGCTACAACTATTCCGATTTAGGCACTTCGGTAGGCGCCTATACCCGCGTCGGGATTGCCGTCAACGGTCTGGGTGACCGAACAACCCAGCTAGAGGGACAATTCCAGATGGAACCGGGCCTGCAGGTCCATCGGGCACTGGGAGATGTCGAATTCGTCAGCCCCTGGGGAGCGACCACTTCGATCCATAACGACCCCGACTCGATTAACAGTTTTTTCAGCGTAGCACCATGGGCCAACACGGTCGACCGCTGGACCACGCATAACGCCATTCTGACACCTCAAGAGCTGCATCCGATTGTTTCCGGCGATGAGCTGGACAACACGATCGTGCTGCGGCGGCATGCTGCCGACACGGAATTGCTGGAAATTGAATTTGATGGAACCGTCACCGATCTGATGCCATACGAAGTCCTCGGGCAGGTGGAAATTCAAGCGATGGACGGTAATGATCATTTCATTCTGGACTACACCAACGGAAACCCCATTCCTGCCGGCGGCTTTTTGTTGGTAGGTGGAGCGGGCATCGACACCGTTGAGACCAATAACGCCGATGAAAATTTCTGGACAGTAGGTGATGATGCAACCAGTGCGGTCGGCTCGGGTACCTACAACACGCTGACCGAATTTCAACAGGTTGAAGAATTGGTGGGTGGATTTGGGATCGACAACTTTGTGGTCAACGGAAGACTGGAAGGCTCGCTGGATGGACGTTCGGGAGATGATGTTTTTGAATTCAGCGGCACGGGGTCAATCGGTGACAGTGTCGTGGGAGGCGATGGCTACAACACCTTGAGCCTGTTGAATCGGATGAATGAAGCAGAACCTCCCGAAACACCCGCCCCACTGCCGTCGGAGCTGTTCCTGCTGGGAACCTCGACCTCCTTTGCTGGCTTTGATGGCGAAACCCCGGACGGGCCAGTGGGTGGAGATGACCCGACAGACCAGTTCAAGGATATCAGCCGCCTGATAGGCAGCCTGACCGAATTGGACACCCTGCATGGCGTGGACTTCCAATCCACACTTACGCTCGACGAAGCAAATTCAACCTACCTGGCAGACGGCCAGGTTCTGGATCTGGACAAGTTTGATTCCTACCATCTCTCCAGCTTTGACGATGATATCAACGTTCTTTCCAACACTCTCGAACAGGTGCGCGTCTTTAGTCTGGATGGAGAAGATCATTTCAATTTTTCATCGGACGCTCCCATGAACCAGGGGACAACCGATAATATTGGCGGCCTGGTTTATGCCTTTGGCGGCGCTGGCGCAAACACGCTGGATGTCAGTAACGCCAGCGGGAATGGCGGCGATGTCACTGTCCTTTCCAAGCGTATTTCGGGAATGGGTGAAATTGTTTTTGATGCCCAATTCGACGGAGGCACGTTTGCACTGACTCTCGTCAGCACCAACCAGGTCGACAACTTCCTGTTGCATTCGTTCATTGATGTCAACACGATGACGATTGAATCGATGGGGGGCAATGACACGTTTGACATTCAGGATCTGAGCAAGGCGTCGGTCGACGTTTTTGGCGGTGCTGGAGATGATTTCTATGTGATCGAATCGATTAATGGCGTCAAGTTGCGCAACTTGGTGATCCACGACACGGTCGGGTCAGAGCAGGATCGGGTTTCACTTCGAGGAACCGTTCTGGACGAAGTTTTCAACATCAATAATTTGACGTTTGTTGATACTGGGGAAGGGGTTGCCTATACGGGCATCGAAGAATTTGGCGCATTGGGACGTGGTGGAAACGACACGTTTAACATTACCGAGTTTAATGCCCCCCTGTTTGTCAATGGCGAAGAAGGCGATGACGTATTCAACATCTCGTCGGACGCCCCCGCCAACACGGGTACCGTTGACATGTTTACCGACGATATCCATATCGATGGCGGCACGGGAATGAACCAATTGAACATTTCCAACATGGCCGGGGATTCCAAGACGCGAACGGATATCACCAACAACAGCATTACCGGCCTCTTGCCAGGGACGCTGCACTACACGGCCGACGGCAGTTTTGGCGGAGGGATAAACTTTCAAGGATCCAATGAAATCGACTTGTACAACGTGCTTTCGCTGGACGCAACCGATTCCATCCGATTCGACGGCCATGGAGGCAATGACCGTTTTTATATTCGGGATAATGTGTTAGGTGATGTGGCGGCTTGGGGGGGTGAAGGAAACGATATCTATCGAGTTTTCTTCAGCGGCTCCGAGAATCGCCGAATTGAAATCGACGACAACGTTGGCAACAACCGGTTGTCTGCCTTTGGCACAACGGGCGATGATGATTTCCAGATTTCCGATACGGAAGTCCAGCTTGGCAGTGAGACCATTGCCATCAACGCCACGTTCTCCTTCATGCAGACCTTCGGAGATTCAGGCTTCGATTCATTTACGATGACCGGAACGGCGGCCCTTACTAACTATATGTTTGGCGAAGCGGGCAACGATGTTTTCAACATCAACAGTTCGGTCGGTGCCAACGGCCTGCGGATGGTCGGTGGAGAGGGGGGCGACAACTTCAACCTCAACCATATCAGCCAGAGCACCTATTCGAGGGTGGTGGGCGGTTTGGGCGACGACAACATCACCGTCATGAGCACGGCACTCGGCCCGGTTTCGAGTGATGGCTCGGAGGGCTCCGATAGTTACATAGGTTATTTTGTTGGCTCCGGCAATCGTTGGTTCGGTGCACTGGACACGGGTACGGACGGGATCGACACCGTTACCACGTTTGGCACTGCAGCAGCCGATGACTTGATCGTTCGCGTTGCCAACGTCTACGAGAAAGGCGAACGGATCGCCTTTGGTTCATTACCCGAAGTACTGAATGTGGATGCGGCTGGCGGCGATGATCACTTGATGATTAGCGCCTCGTTTGCTGACACCACAAATATTTTCGGTGGTGCAGATCACGACACGTTTGACATCGTTGGAACAACCCATATCCAGAACCTGTCGGCGATGATGGGTAGTGGGAATGACACTGTTATCATCCGCAAAGTTGCCGATAGCACGACCTTGGTGGTCGACGGTCAGGACGATGATGACCATTTTGTGGTTGGAACCTACACCGTTGCCAACCTGGGCAACCTGGGACAGATTCGGGGCGGTTTGAGTATCATTGGTGGTTCAAGTAATTCGGGTGATAGTCTGCTGGTTAACGATGGGGCTTTGGCGAACAGCTTCAGCTACATCATCACGGACCAGCACATCCTGAATGACTCGGAACCACACGGTGTCGATCGACCGGAGTTTGCCGGAGTCTATTTCGACAACACACTGGAAAACGTTCGCTTGGACGGGACCCAAGGCAGCAACCATTTCCTGGTTTCCGCCAGCCCGACAACCAGGTTTTTCCTGAATGGTAACAACCCGACTCCTGATAACGACTCGGGTGACGAGGTTGAGCTGGTAGAGCAGACTGACGACGGTCATGAATTCCAGTGGATTGATGAAGCGATGGGCGAGGGACTGTGGACATTCGCCAACGGAAATCAGGACGTTGAATTCATGGACATGGAAAGCGTGGTGGATCCGGGTTCTGGCGGATAATCCCGCCATTTAAACGATGGCAAGGATGCCCTGCGGGCTACTGCCCGGTCCGGTTTGTCCCGGCAGAGGTCCGTCGAACGAAGTTGGGGCGTGTTGTCGCTGCCAACTACTTTGACTTCAGTGCGTTCTGGATCACGTCGGCAACCTGCTCGCCAAGCACGCTTGACCCGACCTGGTTGAAATGAACATTGGCGGGGCGTTGGATTTCAGGCAAACGCGGGTTGGCAAGCTGGTAGAGATCATTGATCTGAATTCCATTATCCTGCATGATCTTTGTCGCGATGGCGTTGTAGACACTGGGATCATGCGTCGCGCGGTAGGGCCGAACACCGTCGGGAACGGGTGTCGTGGTTGCAAAAATTAACTGGGCATTGCTGGCTTTCAGCTGTTTCACAATCTCGGTTAACTGCCGACGGTACTGCTCTGGTGTCGACTGGGGAGGGTCGTCCGCGTTGTTTGAATTCTCATGTGTGTCAGCATTCACGTGTTTCATATCGTGCAACCCGAAATTAAAATGGATCACATCCCAGTTCCCTCCCAGCAGCTGCAGCCAGCGATTCACATTGGAAACACCGTACTGGGTACCCTGGCAGTTTTCTGGCTGTTTCAGGTTACGCATCGGTCGCACCACGATCGCCTGGTCGGCCAGTAATTGACGAACCGTAGGGGTATAGCCAATCGAGATGGAGTCACCCAGGATCAATACTCGTTTTTTCCCCTTGCGTTTACCAACCAATTCCAACATGGACTTTCCCAGCCCGTCACCGATCAAAAAGTAGCTCTCGGCATTGCCAAACCAGTGGTGTCCATGGCCGACGTTAGGTGACTGATCGGCGGGTCTTGCAAAAGGGGTTGTTTTGACGAACCGGACCGATCCGCAAAATGCGTTTCGCTGGGCCACAGCGGCCTGGGCCTTGCGAATCTGGTTCATCGACTCACTGGACGACTCGCCACCGTTACCCAGTTCTCCAATCACAACCGGTAGCCAGGGAGAGTCAAATTCTTGCCGGAAATCTTGGATCAAATGGAACAGATTCTGTTCGTATTCCGCGCGCGCGTCGGCATCCCCCATGTCATTCCAGCCCTGCTGCCAAACCAAGCCTGCCAGGTAGAAATCGCGGCCTCGCAAGTCTGGAAAATCCTGCTGGTAGTTTTCCATCGCCGTTCTGATTTCATTGATCATCTTTTCGTAATACGGTCCAACGGTACCCCCTGCCGAGGGCGGGCGAAAATCCTTGAACAGGCTTTTCCCTCCCCAGGCCGTCTTGATCAACAATACGGGTTCGTCGTAAGCCTGACCCACCCGATGACCAAACTGCAGCTCGGGACCAAAATGATGTTGGCCATCGTATCCGGTGAAACCGATACCCAACCCGCCTCGCTTTAACGCGTCCGGAGTTTGATACCGGATCCAGACGTCATCTCGAACGGTCCAGCCTCCCGAAGCATCGCGAAGATGGCCCATTTGCTCCACGTGGGCGGGGTCCGTCAGCAACGCCTTTAAAGTGCCTTTGCCACCGTTGTAGTCCTGCGGATGATCCAGGTCGATGACTGCCTGGCCCTGCATGTTGGATTGGCCGGCCAAAACAAAAACCGGCACGGGCGGCAAAGGTTCCTGGGATTGTCCGAGGGGCGACAGGGCACCATGGACAACTGCTAATACCAGTAAAAAGTCCCGTGTTGGGCAATATTTGGTCATCGGGGGCTCCTGCGGGGTAATGTCACTGGCAGTTCAACCTATCTCTATCTTTGCCCGCCAGCTATGATTTCATTTTGCCATTTTACTGATTTTTTTGGGGCGGGTGTCAATCAAGTGTTGGCAACACTGGCCCGGTCTCAAATTGCCCTATGTTTCTAGTCCTCTCAACCAGCTTGAACGACAGTAGCCGTAGCCGTATTTTGGCCCGGTATGCCGCAGATCAGTTGCAATCCAAAGCGATGCAATGCGAGTGGGTGGACCTGGCGGAACTGCCTTTACCTGCTTGTGACGGTGGTCCCTGTTACCAAGATCCGAACGTCCAGCACATCAACAGCCTGGTTCAGTCAGCCAAGGGGATTTTGATTGCGGCACCAGTCTATAACTACAACCTTTCCTCAACCGCCAAGAACCTGATTGAACTGACAGGTAAATCATGGACTGACAAGATCGTCGGCTTTTTGTGTGCGGCGGGTGGACAGTCCAGTTACATGGGTGTCATGGGATTGGCCAATAGCATGATGCTTGATTTTCGGACGGTCATTCTGCCTCGATTTGTCTACACAACGGGCGAGGCATTCAGTGGCAATGAAATTGCAGAAACGGATGTTGAGGTGCGAGTCGTCGAACTTGTCGACCAATTGATCCACTTCTCTACTGCCCTAAGCCAATAACTCAAACCTATGGAAACCAACATGCCCGAATCGAGTGATTCAACTCCACGGACAACCTACCGCCGCGACATTCGCAACATTGTCATTATTGCGCATGTCGACCACGGGAAAACAACACTGGTTGATTGCCTGTTGCGTCAAAGCGGGCAATTCCGTGCTTCCCAACTCAAAGGAGAGAGGATCCTGGATTCTGGTGATTTGGAGCGCGAGCGTGGAATCACCATCCTGGCCAAGAACATCGCGATTCCCTACAAGGGGATCAAGATCAACATCATTGACACACCGGGTCACGCCGATTTTGGTGGCGAAGTTGAACGCGTGCTGAAAATGGCCGACGGGGCTCTGTTGCTGGTCGACGCGGCCGAAGGACCTATGCCGCAAACAAGATTTGTCCTTGGCAAAGCACTTGAGGTCGGTCTGCGACCGATCGTGGTTATCAACAAGGTCGATCGCCCGGACGCAAGGACTGCGGAAGTCGTCGATGAGGCGATGGAGCTGATCCTGGAGATGGGCGGGGAGACGTTTCTGGACGATTTTCATTACATTTACACCAGTGCCAAAAACGGCTTTGCAACGACTGACCCCGACCAGGCCAGTGACAACATGGAGCCCTTGTTGGACCTCGTGCTGGCACAGGTCCCACCCCCCGCCATCCAGCCAGGGAAATTCCAAATGCTGGTGACGTCGATTGACTGGTCCGAATTTGTTGGGCGAATTGCCGTCGGGCGGATTAACAGTGGCATCATTCACTGCGGAGATGCCGTGACCGTGATGCGGGAAGACGGGAGTCAGACGAAAGAAAAAATTGCCTCGCTCAATGTCTTTGACAAACTGGGACGGGTAGAAGTGGAACGGGCTGAGGCGGGCGAAGTGGTTGCCTTGACTGGCATAGAGAATATCGAAATAGGAGACACGCTGTGTCACCCGGAACAGCCTGTGGCATTGCCACGAATCTCTGTCGACGAGCCAACTCTGGAAATGGTCTTCACCATCAACAATTCCCCGTTGGCCGGAAAAGAAGGCAAGTATGTAACCAGTCGTCAACTGAGGGAGCGTTTGCACAAAGAACTGGAACGGAATGTGGCCCTGCGGGTAAGGCATACCGATACGGGCGATGCGTTTGCCGTGGCCGGTCGCGGAATTCTCCACTTGGCAATCCTGATCGAAACGATGCGGCGAGAAGGATTTGAACTATCAGTCAGCAAGCCACAAGTTGTGATCAAGACGATCGAAGGTCAAAAATGTGAGCCCTTCGAAACATTAATGGTAGAAGTACCTACAGAGAAATTCGGTCCGGTCATGGAACTGGTGGGAAACCGTCGAGGTGAACTGGCCGAAATGAACGCCAGGGGCCAATTCACTATGGCCCGATTCACGATACCGGCGAGGGGATTGATCGGATTGCGTACGCGTCTGCTGAATGCGACCCAGGGGACCGCTGTGATTAACCACCGGTTCGAGGAGTTTCGACCCGTCGAAGGAGATATTCCCAAGCGAACCAATGGCGTGATGGTATCTATGGCTTCGGGCAAGTCGGTCGGTTTTGCCCTGTTCGGTCTGCAACAGCGAGCCGAGATGTTTGTTGCGCCGGGTGAAAAGGTTTACGAAGGCATGATCGTCGGGGAAAATTCACGATCCAATGACCTGCCCGTTAATCCCTGCAAAGAGAAACAGCTGACCAACATCCGCGCTGCTGGAAGCGACGAGAACATTCTGCTCAAGCCACCGCGCCTATTCAGCCTGGAAGCCGCACTGGAATATATTGAAGACGACGAACTGGTGGAAATTACTCCCGTCAACATCCGTTTGCGGAAAAGCCTGTTACGAGAGTCAGACCGTAAACGGATGGCCCGGGCGATGGTCAGCTCAGAGTCCTGAAGCCGTTCGCCTGGGTCCACTATCCCGAAAACGGGTTCTGCCAATCCTGCCATTGTTCGAGGTAATCCCGGTAAGCCGTTTCATTCTCGCTATGATCTTGCAACCATTGCTTGGCATGGGCCACTCGTTCCTGTTCCTGTTCGATGGAAATCTTGCCCAATAAAACCGAAAATCGCAAAAAGACAAAATAGGTATCTAGCACATCGCAACGGCAATAGTCATTGATGCGCTGAACCTGCCCTTCACTGTACAGATCCTGAACCATGTGTCCCGCGATCCCCATTTTGCCCGGCTTGCCCAACAGATTGGCAACCAGGTTGAGGCCTCCGTTAAACCGCGATGCGCCAAAATTGGTCAGCATGTCCTGCAAATCAATGTGGGATCGCTGATTGTATCGCCCGCGACGTTGTTCCCAGCTCTTGTCAAAAATATTAAACCAATTCGGTACACTGATCCCGTAACGAAACGCTGCCAACTCAAGCAGCGGGATATCAAACGATCGGCCGTTGAAACTGACCAGTGAGGGACGTTGATAGTGTTCCCAGCCCTGCCAGAACTGCTTGGTAATCACCTCGGGGCGGTATTGTGGATCGTCCAGTGTCACGATGTCGATCAATTGCAAGTTCTTATCCACTTTCATGATGGCAATCGAAATCGGTATCTGAAAGGTATAGGGAATGAACTCGGACTCGTATTTCTCCAGTAATTCGGCCCGATAGCGCTCGATCGCCTGTTTGGCATTCAAGTCATCCCCTGGGTAGCGGATTTTGGCAATCAGGTCGCCATCGGCAACGCTTTCGACGTCAAAAACAAGGTAGCTAACGTTTGCAGATGTCATAAAATGGTCTTCTCGATCGGGTTGCGAACATTGCCGCCAAGGCAACAGACTTCCTGTAATTTACTCCATGGCAAGCCCGCTGATCAGTAGGCGCAGACAAACGAATGAAGTTCCATGAATCAACAACGACTACTCAAACGGTTCTTGCAATATGTTCAAGTGGACACGACGGCTCGTGAAGACACCGACGCCTATCCCAGTAGCCCGGGCCAACTGGAACTGGGCCAATTGATCGTCCAACAGTTGAAGGAAATGGGCATCCAGGACGTCGAACAGGATCAACACGGAATTGTCATGGCCACGATTCCAGGTAGTCTGGCCGACACACCGGTGGTCGCCTTTAACGCCCACTTTGACACTTCACCTGAAACAACAGGCCGGAACGTCAAGCCAAATGTGATCGAGAATTTTGACGGAAACGACGTCACCCTTAGCGGGGACACAACCAAGGTCATTACCTCCGAGACGTGTACCGAACTGCCAGGCGCCCGCGGAAAAACAATCATTACGACCGACGGAACCACATTGCTGGGAGGTGATGACAAGGCCGGAATGGCGATCATGATGGAGCTGGCCAACCATTTGCTCGAATCTGCGGAGATCGTGCATGGACCGGTTCGTCTGTTGTTTACCTGTGACGAAGAGATCGGTTGTGGCGTCGACCATGTCGACATTGAAAAGTTGAACGCAACGGTTTGCTACACGTTTGACGGTGGTGGTGAAAACATGGTAGACGTAGAAACGTTTTCCGCGGATATGGCACTGGTCACATTCAAGGGTGTCAACATTCACCCGGCGATCGCCAAAGACAAAATGAAGAATGCGATGCGGGCAGCCGGTCAATTCCTGGCTCAAATGCCAACCGAGCTGTCCCCCGAATGCACCGACGGCCGTGATGGATTTCTTCACCCTTACGTGATCGAGGGAGGGGTCGCCGAGGTGTCCCTGAAAATCTTGCTGCGGGACTTTGAGACACCCCGCTTAACCGGTTATGCAACGCTGTTGAGAAATCTGGCAGCAACGGTCCAGCAGGAAAACCCGGGAGTCGTGGTTGGGGTTGAACTGCGGGAGCAATACAGAAATATGGCCGAGGGATTGGCGGGTGAACCTCGGGCGGTTTCCCTTGCGGTAAAGGCCCATCAAAATCTAGGCCGGACGGCTGAAGAAACCATCATCCGAGGCGGAACCGATGGATCCCGTCTGACCGAACTGGGACTGCCAACACCCAATCTCTCATCGGGCCAGCACAACATTCATTCTCCGCTGGAGTGGGCCTGCCTGGATGAGATGTTGGCAGCCTGTGAAGTCGGGGTCGAGATCGTCAAACTCTGGGCCGGCGAGGAAGCTTGAAGCTGGCAGGATAAACAGCCCCGGTTCATGCCAATCCCGGTCGATTACGGTTGGATCGTAGGCTCGACCAAATCGACCTGCTCCCGCTGGGATTGGCAGACTCGCTCGGCTGCCCGGATTCCAAACAACCAAAACAGGGCGGGCCGCACCAGGAATTCCAGAAGCGTGCAGGTGATCAGGCCGCCGATAATGACGGTGGCAACCGGGTAAAGAATTTCTTTGCCTGGCTCGCCGGCGGCCATGGCCAGTGGCAACAAACCGATTCCAGAAGTCAACGCGGTCATCAGGACTGGCGCCAATCGCTCCTTACCGGCTCGCACCATCATCTCGCGTGAAAATGTCTCACCCTGATATTGGACGAGATGCAGGTAATGATTGATCAACAAAATCCCATTTCGGGTAGCGATACCGCAAAGCGAAATAAACCCTACCATGGCAGCAATCGTCAACGTCTGGTGCGTTACATACAGAGCCGCCACGCTTCCAATGAATGCCATCGGCAAGGCAACCATGACCTGCAGCGCGAGGTTGATACTGCGAAACATGGTATATAAGACCAGCAACATGGCGACCAGTGAAATGCTGAACAGGATTGTAATCAGCCGCGAGGCACTTTGCTGACTTTCAAATTGACCGCCGTATTCTACGAAATAGCCGGAGGGCAATTCTTTCTCCAATGGACCAATCTTGTCTTTTATTTCCTGGACCACATCGACCAACCCCCGCCCAGACACATTACATTGGACAACGATTCGTCTTTGAACATTCTCCCGGTTGATCGTATTGGGTCCGGTTCCAATTCTTAAGTCGGCCACGTTTTCCAACATGGTTTTTCCACCGCCCGGCAGATCCATACTGAGTCGTCCCAGCGCATTGATGTCTTCCCGGAATGATTCGTCAAGCCGAATCATCAAGTCGAATTTCTGCTGTCCCTCCAACACTTCGGATACGACACGACCGTTCATCGCCGTCTCAATAAACTCGGTAACATCCGCCCTTGTCAGTCCATATTGTCGTAATTGATCCCCCCGAATCTGGATTCTCAATTGCGGGATCTCCAGCTGCTGCTCAACCTGCAAATCCTTCACGCCATCGACATCCTTAATCGCCGACTCGATCAAGGCTGCATTGCGCCGCAGCGTGGCAAGATCGTTCCCATAAAGCTTGATGGCTATCTGTGCCTTGACGCCTGATAACAGGTGGGAAATCAAGTGGGCCAACGGCTGCTCCACGCTCACCACAATCCCCGGGATTTCCTGCAACGAGGTACGAATATCGTCGAGAATCTGTTTCCTGCTCCGGGGACTGGTCGTATCCAGGGAAGCGACAATCTCTGAAACGTTGACTCCCTCGGCGTGCTCATCCAGTTCGGCCCGACCTGTTCTACGGACAATCGTCTGTATCTCGGGGATTTGCTGCAGTCGTCGGTCCGCAATCTGGGCAACGTCCTGTGACTTTTTCAACGAAGTACCGGGCGGCATCAACACGTTGACCTGGACCGCACCCTCGTCAAAGGGCGGCAGGAAATCTCGCTCCAGGGAGTACATCGCTATCCCGGCAATGGCAACTGCCAGGGCGGCAATCCCCAAGATGGGTACTGACAACCGCAGACTTGCATGAATCACCTTGCCCGCCAGCCACTTGAGGCCCGTCAGGACAAACGAGTCACGTTCCGGTTTGTCCGAGTGTTGCGATCGATTTCGTCCAAGCAACCAATAGGACAACACGGGCGTCACGGTTAACGAAACTAGTAATGAGCTGATAATCGAAACGATGTAGGCAATGCCGAGCGGGGTAAACAAACGGCCTTCCATGCCACCCAATGCGAACAGGGGAATGAACACCAGTACCACAATGATCGTGCCGAACACGATCGAGTTCCGGATTTCAACACTCGCTTGGAAGACAACCAGCAACGGGTTCTTCGGTTGTTCGCGGCGCCGATTCTCTTTGAGTCGGCGAAATATGTTCTCGACATCGACAATCGCATCGTCCACAAGTTCGCCGATGGCCACGGCGAGGCCGCCCAAGGTCATCGTGTTAATGGACAGTCCAAAATACTTGAACACCAATGCGGTAATGACAATCGACAGGGGTATGGCTGTGAGCGTAATGAACGTTGTGCGAAAGTTAAGCAGGAACAGGAACAGGATAATAACGACCAGGATCCCACCATCACGTAACGCTTCGACCACATTCTCAATTGCCAGGTCAATAAATCCTTTCTGGCGATAAAGGCTGCTGGTCAAGGTAACATCATCATTCAAGCGGCCTTGCAGGCCCGCAATCATATTGTCAATTCGATTGGTAACATCAACCGTATCCGCTCCGGGTTGTTTCGTGATCGTCAGCACGACCGCGGGGCCACCCGCGAAACGACTTTCTGTTTCAACGGAAACCTGCTCGCCCTTGGTCGAATTTCCCATTCGCTCATAGGCCGCACTGTCCCCTCGTTTCACTTGAGGACCTTCGACGATTTGGGCAACCTGCCCCAGGGCAATGGACTGCCCGTCCCGCTCCAAAACAACAACGTTTTCGAGGTCTGCTGTGGACTGAACTCGCCCCAAGGCACGAACCAGGTACTCATTGGGTCCCTGCTCATCGAGGTAGCCGCCCGTGGAGTTTTGGTTGCTCCGCGACAAAGCGAGTTCCACCTGGTGCAAGGACAGTCCATACTTCAACAACAAGTTAGGATCGACCAACACTTGAAACTGTTTTCGCTCACCGCCCATCACAAACACCTGGGAGACACCCGGGATGGTCAACAGCTGCTGACGGACAATCCAGTCGGCCATGGTCCGCATCTCCATGGGCGAGGTGCGCCGATGGATCTCGAGCGCTCCCGAGTCCAGCCGTCGAACGGTCCACCAGAGCCCCGTTTCCAGATCGTGAGCCAACCATTGTTCATCGAGGGTGATGGTCTCGACGTCCAAATCGCCGGAAACCAGCAACTGACTCTTTTCCAAAGCCTCCTTGAGTTCGGGGGGCGCTCGCCCGAAGTTAAGTTGCTGGATGGCTGCCGAGTCCAGCTTGGAAGTCTTCAACAGCAACGTCTTTTCATTGGGAACGCTGACCATTCCAGCCAACACGATCTGGCCCATGAGCGAAGAAATCGGTGCCAGCTGCGGGTTCACTCCCTGCGGCAGTTGCTCGCGAACAAGAGCCAGACGTTCGGCCACGATTTGACGATCGTTGTAGATGTCGGTGCCCCAGTCAAATTCAACATAAATAACTGAAATGCCGACACCTGATGATGATCGTACAACCTGAACACCCGCGGCACCATTCAAAGCCGTTTCAATGGGAAATGAAACGAGTGTTTCGACTTCTTCAGGAGCCAAGCCAGGGGCTTCGGTCATGACAATGACGCGGGGACGATTCAAGTCGGGGAAAACATCGATTGGCAATTGCATCATCTGCCAACCGCCATACAACACCAGTGCCGATGCAACCCCCGCCACCAACACCCGGTTGTGCAGCGAAAACCGTATAATTCCGTTTAAGAAAGAAGACAACATGTTTTACTTTGCATTTACAACCCAAGGCTGATAACTGGCCTGAATTAATTCAGTGACTATGACCAGCATGCGGATCCACTCCGCCGCCGGCTTGATTTTTTAACGCCAAGTGCATTTCGTAGGCACCGCTCATGGCCAAGGTGCTGCCCACCAAGTCTCCACGGTCTTCAACTACCACCGCGTTCTTGTCACGGTAAAGAACGTGGACTTCGACTCGGTCAAAATGATCGCCATGTTGCTCAAAAACAAAAGCATTCGGCCCTTCGATCGCGACCGCCTCGGGCGGCAAAACCACCTGTTCTTGCCAAGACTGGTCTGTTGGCAATTGAACTTCCATCCGCTGTCCCGGACGAAATTTCCAGGACAAAAAAGTGGATCCATCGGAAACGTTGCCAAATTGGTCTACCCGTTTATTGGGCAATAGCAGGTAGAAATTCAACGCGCGTGACTGCTGATCCACGTGGTCTGCAACAAACAGCAACTTCAAGTCACTGGCTTGTCCTGGCTTACCGGATACGGGAATCACTTTAAGACTCTGCCCCGAATTGATGGCATTGATTAAACGCTTGGCGTCCTCTTCAAAAGCCTGGCCTTCAACAAACAGCAAACTATGATCGGCCAGTACTCCCAGCTTTTGACCTGCCACCACGCTCTGCCCTCGATTGACAGAAATCTCCTGCACGTGATAGGCAGAGCTGGCGCCATTCTCCGCTTGGCCCGTTTCAAATTCCGGTGCCAAAATACTGATCTCTTTAAGCACATCCCGAGTTTTGGCAATGGTATCCACCTGTTCCGGTGTCAAACCGTGCAGGATCAAGCTTTGTTGCAATGCCTTGATCGAAGCTTCCGCCTTATCGTGCAGGTACTGCTGCTCAATGACCCGACGTTCTGGAATAATGTCATTGCCAATTTTTTTCAGTCGGTCGATCTCTCGCTGGATGACATCACGTTCCTGTAGAAACTTGAGGTAATCCCTTTGCGAGGAAACAACGTCTTCGTGAGTCAGCCGCAACTTGAAAAGCTCGGCTCCCGGCTGCTTGGATAATCCTTCCTGAATGGAAATACTGTTGATCACACCCGTCATCGGTGCGGTGATTTCAATTTGGGAATGTCCTGGTCGTTCCACGACAACCGCCGGGACCGAAACGGTCCTGGTAAAACCACTTTTGGAAACGACACCCGTGGTGAGCCCAATATTTTGTCGTGCCTCGGGCGATAAATGTAACGAGCCCTCCTCGTCGGGCGCCTCGTCGGCGGCGTGATCATGCGCATCATCGGTAGCATGGTCGTGCGCATCATCGGTAGCATGGTCGTGCGCATCGTCGGAAGCGTGGTCGTGCGCATCGTCGGACGCGTGGTCGTGCGGGTCATCGGAGGCGTGGTCATCCGCCTCATTCTTATCGGCACCCGTCTGAAGTGAAACAAAGTACTCGCGAACCGGTGGCAACCAATGATTGTAAGTCAATGCGGCTGCCACGGACGCGCCGATCAACACGACAATGCTCGCAGTAGTAGCTATTTTCTTTTTCATGTTTTGCCCTTGCTCATTCTGGCAGCTCACAGCCCCTTGGTGAACTAACCCAAGGCTCGATGAGCTTCCTGTCAGCCGACAGTGGCTGCAGGTCAATCAAACCAACCGTTTTGCGACCACCTGTCGTGGCCGCCAGGGTCTCAAAGAAGCATGACGCTGTTCAGTAAGTGGATGCGCAGCGGTGTTGTCCAAAGAAGGGGAATCGGGCGAAAACCACAACCGTCCTGGACCGAACCTGACTGACCAGACAGCAACCATCCTTGGCAAAATCCTGCTTGGTCCATTTCGACCAGCATCCGCTCGAAACTGGAATTTTTTACAAATGTACAGCGACCATGACCGCGGCCATAGTGAAAATCGGCACCGTCATACCGGTTGAGACAGAAGCTCGGCGCTTGGGCATGGTCATCCGTAGCATGCCGGCAGATATCGCGATGGCACGATGAATCCAATTGGCAACCATCCAATGCGTCCGCCCCGTGATGCCAACAACAACATCCCATGCCAAGCTGGACGACCATCAGCAGGGTGACGATTGTGTTTAACACTCTGTGCATTTGAAACTCGCATCTTGCGGTCAAGCAGGAAACTGCATGAACCTGAAAATGATTATACAAACTTTGGTTTTCGTGATCTGAACAGCTCAAAAACATATTCCTTCAATACCAATCAATCGCCCTCCGTCCGACTTAATTATCTTGGCTCAAGCTGGCACTTAGCAACAAGCCTTGGATCAAGTTATGTTCCCGCCAAAGTTGCTTTAAACCAGACACATAGGCCAAGTTAGCATCAAAATAGGTCCGTTGAGCCGTCAAGAAGGAGACAAAATCAACTTCTCCCTGTCGATAGCCTTCTGAGATCAGCTCAAACGTCCTCTTCGCCTGGGGCAGTATTTTTTCGCTGTAAATATCGACCTGCAGTTTTGCCTGTAAATATCTTCCGTAGGCATTGGCCAGTCGCTGTCTCAACTCCAGTGCCTTTTGTTCCACCTGAAATTCTGCAACCGCGATCTCGTGTTCGGCCTGGCGAATGGCTCCCTGGTTCTGGTTGTACTTGGGAATCGGGAAACCGACTTGAAAGCCCGACACGATCGTCTCGCCAACCGTATCGTATTGGACCGTCGCTTGCCAAGTAACATTTGAAATCGGCTCGACACATTCTCTCTGCAATTGCCGCCTCGCACGCTGTGTGTTTTCAAACAGCTTGGCCAATTCCGGGCTTTCCATCAGCAGTTGATCGTAGGTTTGTTCAAAATCGGCCAGTTGGGATATTTGCTGCAAATCACCTTTGATACGGTGCTGGGCCAGGTCGGGTTCGCCAATCAAGGCCGACAGATTTCGCCGCGCCGCCACTTCTTCGTTGACCGCCTGTCCCTGAATCACGATCGCGTTTTGTGATTCCATTTGAGCTTGAAGAACGGCGGAACGAGCAACCTCTTTTGCCTCGAACAGTTTTTCCGAAGTGTCGGATGCGGTTTGGGCAATTCCAGCCAAAAGATTGGCCAACTCCAATTTTTTCTGGGCAACGAGCAGGTCGTAGAAGGCCACCCGAATGTCAGTCGTGAGACGTTGTTTCATTTCATTCAGGTGCTGTTGAGCTACTTTGATTTCCGCACAAACAACCGACCTGGAAATTTGCAACTTGTTCCCGCGAACCAATTCCCGCCCAAAGTAAACACCATACATTCCCGCCCCGCCGTTCTCGTTGATGTCCTGACCGTTCATGCCGACAACCGGATTGGGCCTTAATCCAACCTGTATCAACTTGCCTTGTAACGCCTGAAGCTTCGCTTCCAGTTGCAAAACAACCGGATTGGAGGAAAGGGCCCAGTTCTCAAAGTCCTCGATTGTCTGCAGCTCCTGCCGCAGGCCTGGCAAGTTGCCGCTGGCCGGGTCGTCCACGAGGGAGACCTGCGAGGGACTAAAATCCGGCGCGGGTCCGATGGCCGCTTCCTGGCGTTGCGACGACTGCCGACACAACCCTTGGGCATCCTGCACATCACGACGTGTGGCAAGCTCTGTGGCAGACGGCAAGCTGGATTGACGTTGGTTGATGTGGCCGTGTTGGGAGTCGATGACATAAAGGTTGGTGTCATCATCTTGGTCCCGAGCAGCGTGACCTCGGCGCAGCACCGATCGGGGGTCTTCCACCCATTGGGAGTCGGGGCCCGAAGGCACCAATGTGTTGGCGATTCGACCGCTTGACGTGCAACCAAAAATGAATGGAGGCAAAATCAAAAACAGCAGAACCTGGAAGTGCTGAGTCATTGCAAGACAAATACAGGTAAAGAAGCTTCTCCTTTTGTATCGAAATTACCGGTTGTAGGAATCAATCATGCTTCGAATCATGATCCCTGAGGTGTTTAGATAAAGTCTGCGGCCAGGAATGGGTCTGGTTGCTAGCAGTATCACTTCTTATCAGCACCCTGCGAGTCACCAATTCGACTAGGTTAATTTCGAACGGCCTCCTAGAATTCGCAGAGTCCTGGCGTTTTCCGGATCGGCGATTGATGGTGTCTCGCGATCACCAATTCGTTGGTCGATCCTGGTATCGCCTGTAGCCGCAAACATTGCCCACTACAATCAATCATGGCCAACTCCAATCAAGACACTTCGACCGACCTGCCCAAGCAGCGAAAATGGCCGCGTCGTTTGGCAATCCTGCTGGTTGGCTTGGGGTTGTTCGTCTATTTCCTGCCCTCATTGGTCGTGCTCAGTCCCATCCGACAAAGACTGGTTAACTGGGCCTTGGCCGACCTGAACGGGCAAGCGCAGGTGGAATCGATCTCCGTTGGCTGGTTTTCACCTGTTCAAATCCGCGGTATTGAATTGATGGATGTCGAAGGTCAAACGGTTGCCAAGATACCGCGGGTCACAACTTCAAAACGGCTGATTGACTTTCTACGCTCAGACAACCTGGGACGGATTGACATCGTCAACCCCACGCTCAATCTCGAATTGACCAAGGACGGAAGTAATCTCGAATCGATTTTGGCAACCTATTTGCAAACACCTGCCGCGGACAGCTCGCAATCTTTGCCACAACTGGAATTATCCATAACGGATGGCACGCTGTTGATGGCTCCTCCGCAGGGCGATACGGTCCATCAGTTCAGCGCCATCCAGGCAAGTGTCAAGATTGGCAGCACTGAGAGTCCAATCCAATGTTTGGTTTCGTTGCAAACGCCAGTGACTGACTCAGAGGTCGGCAAACTATCGATTGACTGCGTCGTCGATCCAGGGAAAAGTGGTTTAACCGTTTCTACCATCAACGCCAAGCTGGAATCGAACCAATTCCCTTTGAACTCGATTGCACCGCTGGCCGATCGTTGGTCGGACCCCATTCAGCTACAAGGTCAAATGACCGGTGATTTAACGGTCTTTGTCGACAGGTTGAACTCACAAATATCGCTCAACACAAAACGACTTAATGCGCATGACATTAACTTGCTGGCCCCGGCCTACCTGGGCAGCGACCGGCTCTCGATCCAGCGGATCGGTGCCAGCGGTCAACTGGAATTGTCACCCCAACGCGTAACGGCAGAACAGTTTTCAGTGGAATCAGATATTGGCAAACTGAAAGTTGACGGTGAATTCGATATTTCCCAGATGATCAAGTTGGCAGTCAATGGCCAGCTGCCCTCGTCACCATTTGAGATGGATGTCGAAGCGGACTTGGCTCGAATTCTACAAATGCTTCCGGAGACGATGCGAATCCGCAACGATGTCCAAGTCACATCGGGTACGGCAACCATCCATGCGAACACCCGTAACCAATCGGATGTGCAGCGGATCATGTTCAACATGGATGTCGCTAATCTGCGCGCTCAACAGGGAACGCAATCGATGGTCTGGAATCGACCTCTGCGGGTCACTGGCGCGGCCTCGGAAAATAACGGCAAGGTGGTTGTCGAGAACCTGTCAATCGACTCGGACTTTTTCGAGCTGGTCGGAAAAGCGTCGCTGGCCGAAGGAAACTTTACCTTCCGTGGCGACCTGGCTCAGTTAAAACAGCAACTTGGGAACTTGATGGATTTGTCGCAGTACGAAGTGGCCGGCCAGATAGGAGGACGCCTCAGCTGGTTTGAAAAGCCCGGTGAGCCACCTGCTGGGCAATTGGCTCCGGTACAGTTCGAGGGTAATTTCGTCGTCGAACGGCCTGTGATTTCGGCACCCGGTTTTCGCCGCTGGACCGAACAGAAAATGCAGGTGGAACTGAATGGCAAGATCCAGCCCCATTCGTCCGGCGCCACGACAGTCGACTCCGGTCATCTCGGGCTGATGGTAGGAGGTGAGGTTGTATCTGCAGATCTTCTCCAACCGATGAGCCTGCAGCCGACCCTCCTCCAACTGATCAACCTTCAACAGGTCAACTACATACGATCGCTGGACGGTCTGCGGGCAACCTGCACAACCACGGGATCGCTGGATCGCTGGCTGGACCATCTGCGGAACCTGTTTGGCTTGCCCCAGTTTGAATTGGCCGGTGGTCTTAACGCTAAATACAATCTGAACATGGCAAACTCGGTCTTGCGAATTAGTGAAATGGCCGTTACTGCCAATCGGTTTTCTTTTGAGGGTTATGGCGCCAAGATTCAGGAGCCGCAGATCGTTGGTGCGGGTGATATTGAGATTCAACTCGATACGGGTAACATCCTGGTTCACAGTGCGTCGTTGTCCAGTTCAGCGGTTGCCTTGACAACCAACCAGTTGGCGATTGGATTGGCAGACGGTTTCCAACTGACCGGACCGGTCGCCTACC
This sequence comes from Mariniblastus sp., assembly GCA_014237975.1. Taxonomy (GTDB): domain Bacteria; phylum Planctomycetota; class Planctomycetia; order Pirellulales; family Pirellulaceae; genus Mariniblastus. The sequence goes on from JABACA010000006.1 coordinate 45,776, forward strand.
AGGCAGACTTGCAGCGAGCTTCGAATTGGTTTGGTCTCGCTCGCCCCGACGACGTGATTGCCTGGAGCGGCATTGCCAGTGGCCAGTTTGATTTTGCGGAAAAAAACAATGCGATCGGGGGATCCGTTTCCAGCACGATCACCCAGCTGGCGATCAGCCAATTACCTGATCAGGCTGGACCCCAAACCGATTTGTTGCCGACGAACCCGATCGCCAATGCCATGTCCGGAATGGGCCGCTCCATTTTATGGGAAGAAGAAGAAGTCCTCATCAGCACTAATCTCTTTGTCGACGATCAGTTCAAGTCGTTGTGGTTTGGCGGTCTGAAATTTGATTCCAAACTGGTCAACGTTCGTGGCAATGGGAGGATTGATGAATTAGGGTCACAAATGGTCACCAATATCAACGGCAAATGGAACATCCGCTGGGATACCGTGAACCGACTGACCCAATCACCATTGGGACAACTGGTCACGATCCAGGGCAGTCGTTGGCAGGAGTTTGCCCTGAGCGGGCCGCTGTTACCGCCTAGTAACGGCACGGCTGCCTGGGTCGATCCCCAATTAAAGGCTCAGACGAGTATTGCCTGGAACCAGGCCAATGTGCTGGAAATCCCGATCAAACCCAGTCAGCTGACCATCACGTTGAGCGATTCGGTCGTTCAGCTTATCAGCGATTCACCCGGTATCATCGGCAACATTGCAAGCCTGTCGCCCTCGCTGGATTTGCGAACAGCTGACCCAATCCTGACCTTGCAACCGGGCACCATTATCAATGACTTGAAGCTGAAGCAGCAACACACGCGACAGTGGTTGAAGTTTGCAACTCCCATTTTGGCAGACGCGACGGCTGCTGACGGAATCATTGGTTTGTCAACACAAGGAGCCCAGATTCCGATCTTGAAACCAGAGCAAACCTCAGCCCGTGGTGAAGTACACCTGAAAGGCCTTACCATCGGACCCGGACCTTTGTCCCATCAATTGATGCCTTTGCTCGATCAAGTTCTGCTGTTAATTAAACCATCGATTGCAGATCAATCTCTCAAGAAAAAATGGATGGCTATGGATGAGCAGGTGGTTAATTATGCTGTCCAGGACGGCCGCGTTTACCATGATCACCTGAAATTCAATTACAAAGGGATCAATGTAGAAACCAGTGGGTCAGTTGGATTCGATCAAACCCTCGATATCGTGGCATCCATTCACATCCTCGATCATTGGGTTCAAAAAGAACCATTACTGAGTGGAATGCGAGGGCAGTCCATCAAGATACCCATTTCGGGAACGCTTGCTCATCCCCGGCTGAATCGCCACGCGATTGCCAGTCTGTCCCGTGACTTTCTGGCAAAAACAGCCGAGTCCGCGTTGAGCAACGTGGTCAATGAACAATTGGAAGAGGCGGGCGAAACGCTGGGTTCAAAAGTAAACGATGAATTTGATAAATTGCAAGGCAAGTTCAATCGCATTCTACAGGAAGATGTGGGTGACAAGCTTGAAGATGGTTGGCGCAACGGACTGGACCGGCTTTTTAACGGCGGAAAAAATAAATAACGATTGGTCCGGATGGCCCGGGACGCCTGTGAAAACGATCGTAATCCAACAGCCGACAGGAAAATTGTCATGGACTGGATTTGGGATCCACTCACCGGCGCGATCTTGCGATAGAATGCAAAAAACAATTCCTACTTCTTGTTGTGACATTAGACTGTGAAACTCCATTTTCTCGGTACATCCGGATACCATCCGAACAACATCCGCCAGACGGCCTGTTTGATGCTGCCTGAAATCGGGGTCATCCTGGATGCGGGCAGCGGGATTTTCAGGACGCGTGATCTTATCGAGACAGAACACCTGGACATACTGCTGTCACATGTTCACCTCGATCATGTTATTGGTTTGACTTTCCTTTTCGATGTATTACAGGGGAAAGACGTGACGGTCACGGTGCATGTTTGCGCAGAAAAAATCTCGACCATTGAAGCACACCTGTTTGACCCGCTACTATTCCCGGTGCAGCCCAATTTCATCATCCGTGCCTTTGATGGCGACTCGATCAAGCTGCACGATGGCTCCTCGGTTGCAACCATTCCATTGCAGCACCCAGGCGGAAGTCATGGTTTTCGATTTGACTGGGATACCACCAGCCTGGCCTATATCACCGATACGACGGCTGACACCAACGCATCCTACATCGAACCAATCAAGGGTGTGACGACACTGGTTCATGAGTGCTATTTCTCCGATGGTTTTGAAGAAAAAGCGGAGCTAACCGGGCACAGCTGCCTGACGCCCGTGGCCCAAGTCGCTGCCATGGCTGAACCTGATCGCACTTACCTCGTCCACATCAATCCGCTGAACGAATCGGATGTACCGCTGGATTTAGATTCGGTCGCATCCATTTATGGCAACCTGGAAGTTGCCTTCGACGGGCAAGTGATTGACGTTTAGCCACGCCGCCAACGAACCCTGCTTGGCTAACCGGTTGGTCCATGGGCAATCAAACGAGTGTCCGCCTACTCTTCTTCACCCAGTCGCGGCGGCATATCGGCAATCACGAACGCCGCGACGGCCATGGTGATTGCGCAATCCGTAAGTTCTTTTGGATTGACTTTGTCGACCGTATCGGCCCAGGTATGGTGAGTGTTGAAGTACAATCGACCATCTACTGTGAGTCCCATGCAAGCCGTTCCCAGTTGTTTCAGTTGACCAACATCCACGCCAGAAAAACCAGCTTTCACACGAGTGGATCCGATCGCATCCAACAAGGACAGGATTTTTGTGAGCTGCCCAATGGCGATTTGCTCTTTGTCATCATCCTCCATATCGATCGATAGCCCCTCCGGCGCAAACCCCCCCGAGTCGGACTCGATTCCGGCAACGTGGGTCTCCGCTTGATGACGCACGGCATAACTCTTGGCCCCGGCGGTACCGTTTTCCTCGTTGGTCCACAAGACGACCCGGATGGTTCGCCGCGGTTTCAAGCCGGCTCGTCGAATCATGTTCAGCGCCTCCATGGCGACGACACATCCACAGCCATCGTCCTGAGCTCCCGTTCCCACATCCCAGGAATCGATATGGCCGCCAATCACAACGATCTCTTCCGGCTTTTCGCTACCAATAATCTCTCCCAGCACATTGGCCGATGGAACTTCACCGTGTTGCTGAGCGCTCATCTTGAGCTGCACTACCGGTGTCTTGCCACGCGCCTGCAGCCGGGCCAACAACGTTGCGCCCTCGATCGTGATGCAAGCCGTCGGAATTTTTTTGATATTGGGTCCGCCACTATACCCCATGGCCCCCGTGTGAGGAGTTGCCAGAGAGTAGGCGGTACACGATCGGACCAAGGCAGCAACAGCTCCCCGCTCCGCGGCCCAGGTTGCGCCCTTGCTGCGGTAGGCAACCGCCGTGCCGTAACCGGAACCCTGAGTCGGTGAAAAGGGCGGCATGGGAAAATTGAAAACGACAATCTTTCCCCGGATCGCTTCATCCGCTAACGCATCTAGCTCGTCCTGATCTTTGACGACGATCACTTCAGCGGTGATTCCCTCGGCTGGCGTGGCCACCGACCCGCCCAGCCCCAACATGCCAATTTTTAATTCACGTGGTGAAATCATACGGCAACTTTCGTCGCCCCGTTCCCATTTGCGGACCATCACTTTTTCAGCACGAACATTCTCATGGCCATCCTCTTTCATCGATTGTTGTGCCCATTGGATGGCTTGGTCCAGCGACTGGCTACCACTCAAGCGACTGCCAATGTCGTCGCACAGTTCCTGCAATTTCAAGTAAGAGTCATTCCCCTTGCGGCCCGATTTAATCAGCTGGTTAGCAACACCCCGGTAACTCTCTACCGTCGTGTCAAAATCCTGGCCAACCACCCTGGAGCCGGCAAGAGCACAAACAACCGCCAGTAATATACTAACTTTCTTCATGAAAACTCTCTCGTCAAAATAGCCGTGTTGAACGGTCGACTCGGAAACCCGTTTTGCTGTTTTGCAGCCCGGGTGCTTATGTCAGGTCCGTTGACGCGACCAGTAACCTTACTGGCCCAGCGCCGACTGGATGACCTTTTGGAATTCGGGATCATTTGGCTTGGTGCGGGGGCTGAAGCGGGCAACCGGCTGACCGTTTCGATCAATCACAAATTTTTCAAAATTCCATTGGACCTTGCCGGGCCCTTTCGGCTGAAGATCGAGCTGACAGAGGTTCTTGTAGAACGCTGATTGCGACTTGCCGTTGACGTCGATCTTGGAAAACATCGGGAACTCAACTCCATAGTTGTCGCTACAGAACGTCTTGATTTCCGATTCCGTTCCAGGCTCCTGCTTGCCAAATTGATTGCATGGAAAACCGAGCACGACCAAGCCCTGCTTGGAATGCTTGTCATGCAATTTCTGGAGACCCGCATATTGCGGTGTCAGTCCACATTTCGACGCTGTGTTAACAACCACAACCACCTTGCCTTTATATTTTGAAAGGTCTACCTGTTTGCCATCGATAGATTTTACTTTGAAGTTCAGTGCATTTTTTTTCGCTGCTTCTCCTGTTGCGGCCTCTTGCGCCCACAGGGTAGTTGTCATACAGGTTGTCATTCCGAGCAACAACGCAAAGCAAAGCAGATTTTTCATATTCATCGTCTCGTCCCATTATCAGTTTGGATCAGGTTCGTTCGATCAAGCATCAACCACAGTAGCATTGATTCCGATTGAACCCTCAATATTATCGGAAAGTTCCTATTTCGTCGAATGAGCCTGATCGGCCAGCCGAATGGCGGCCTGTTGGCCGCTCGCCACACAGACCGGGATTCCCACTCCTCGATAACTGTTGCCGGCCATTTCCATGGCCGGGTGTGCCGCCATCCCGTTTTCCAAGCTGGCTAAACGGTCCAAATGGCCAACGTGGTATTGTGGCATGCAGTTCCTCCAGCGAATGACCTGCTGATAGTCAGGCTCTCCCACCAGACCAATCAGTTCGGCCAAGTCCTGCCGGGCCATCTCGACCAGCTGTCGATCGTCCAGATCCACTCGATCGGCATGCTGGCTGCCGCCAATAAAGCAACGCAACAAGACCTTGCCTTGAGGCGCTCGCCCGGCAAATTTATTACTTGCAAAACTACAAGCCATCAGATGGCGGTTCTCGATTTCGGGTACGACAAACCCAAAACAGTTGGGGGCCCGAGGAATCTGTTTGACGTCGAGGCCCAGCACGACAATGGCCATCGAGGCACATTCGATTCGCGATAGTTGACGCGACAGACCGGGATCCATTAGCGCTAGCATTTTGCCGGTCACATCGGCACGCGTCGCCAATATCACACCATCAAACTGCTGGCGCAAACTTTGATCAGCCGTTTCTGCCTGAATCCGCCAACCACCGTGGCCGCCCGGTGTTACGGAACCGATTTTGGCGTTCAATACGACTTGTGTTTGATTCAAGTGGTTTGACATTCGCTCAATTAGCGACTGCATGCCGTTTTTCATTGCCAGAAACATCCCGTATCGAGCGCCACTGGATCCATCTTCGTTGAAGCCTGTTTTGTTGGCAGACTTGGCGGCCAAAATCAGGCTGCCGTGCTCTCGCTCCAGATCGACAAATCGTCCCAGCGCCGCCAGCATGCTCAGTTTTTGCGGGTCGGCTGAATAGATTCCGCTGATCAATGGCTGGATCAAGCGTTCAAATGCCTGCTGCCCGAATCGACGAACGGCAAACGACTGCAAGCTCTCATCGGTATCGTCGTTTCGCCGAGGCACCCACCGTTCGGCCAACAATCGCAATCGCGCGGCAGGCTCCAGGATTTCAGATTCCAGAATCGAATCCATCCGGTTGGGCGTCATCATGGAAAATCCGGCGGGCACCGGGTACAGTCGATTGCCTCGGGCAACAAAGGCTCGCCGGCCCGTGCTGCTGGTCTTAATCAGTTCTTGTTCCGCACCCATTGCACGACACAGGTCCAACATGATGCCCGACTCGGCTGTGAACATGTCCGCGCTCTGTTCAATCAAAAAACCACGATCCAGGCGAGTCCGCAAAACACCACCCAGCCGATCGGATGATTCAATCAAAGTAATTTTGGATTGTGGCATCTGTCGTTCAAGCTGCAAGGCTGCGGCCAGTCCCGTAATCCCACCTCCGATGATTGCAAATTGCTGGCTCAAAACGTGCTCGCTGGGGGCAATCAAAAATGTCCGTTTATAACGTAATCAATACATGGCAAAGGTGAACAGTATAGCCTGTTTGTTCAAGGCCTGGTCCCGTGGCCGCCCTTCCGGATATGCCGGTTTTTTTTGTTCACTACTGTTCAATCGAATTGGAATCAACGAAGATATTAGCGGGCCAGTCAGTATAATCATGGCCCGCTGTAACAATCCCCAAAAGGAGAAAGCGATGAGAGTATTAACGCGATTGATGCTGGTAGGTCTGTTCACCTGCAGCATGATGGTTTTAGGTGGTTGCGAGAAGGCAGATGCGAAAAAAACACCTGCCACCACACCCACAACGAAATCCGATGAAGATCACGATCACGATGAAGGTGATGGCGATCACGATCACGATGAGGATGGTGCAGCCGACAAAAAATAGCTTAGGCCAATACCAGCTTCCTTGATCGCGATTTGCTAAGAACGCGCGGTCAATCAATATATGACTTATCTGTAGACAGTTTGTATTTTTGGCTGTTGAATGGCCAAATTTCATTCTTTCCAGACACGACCTGTGTCCAGGCAATTGGCCGACTGCCTAACGGCAGTCGGCCTTTTTTAGAGCACTCCGGCCGCAAATTGGGGCCAAACATTGAATTGAAGGCGATTTTTTTCACTTCAGGGCAATAATACTTGATTTCCCAGCATATTATCGCTGTTCTACTAAGGTGAATTCGAACAAAATGTAACGGGAACCGACACGCTTCGGTCCATAGAGATTCATTTCAAATTTGGAGACAATCAGATGAAAACCCCACTGAGACTTATGGTACTCAGCCTGTTTTTGGGCGGTACCGTGATGTTGGCGGGATGCGGCGAAGCCAAGAAGAAGGAAAAACCTTCCGCACCTGACGCGACAGATAAAGCACCCGCTGCCGATGCTGACAAGCCGGCTGCACCCGCTGCCGATGCTGACAAGCCGGCTGCTCCCGCTGACGCAACCAAGGCAGACGACAAAGCTGCTGGCGATGGCGCAGCCAAACAGGCACCCACCGAGCAAGCAACCGCATCATACAGCCCAAAAATGTCTGATGATGGAGAAACTCAGATGGTCGCTCTCAAGCTGCCGAACATGACTTGAGGTGGATGCGCCTCCTCGGTCCGAGGAGCTTTGACCAAAATTGAAGGAATCTCTGAACTTGAAACCGACACCGGAACAACCACCGCTACATTTGTGGCTGTGAAAGGTCTGGACGTCAAAAAAGTTTTGGACGACCTGTCCAAAGACAACAAGCATATTAATGGTTGGTCACAAAAGTAGTTCCACACTACAGCTGTATCATTAAATATCATTGAAAGCCGTTTGCGAATGCAAGCGGCTTTTTTTGTTTACGTGCATGAAAACGGGCAGCAAAAAGGCCGGGTCTGGACATGACATCATCACTGTCCGCATCCACGAAACAACATCAAAGGCCTGGCAGAATAAATAATGGATGGACTTGTTCCGGACCCAATGCCTGCTCTGGTGAGAATAGTGGCAGAAATTGCCTCAAAAGCACGACCTGAGGTTCAAAACATCCAGCCATCATCGGTTTGGTTGTTTGATTTGAGGGCGTACAATATTAAACTGAAAGCTCAGCCCTACGGTTGAATCTGTTACAGGACAAGTGCGATCACTCCCAGAAGGTTTGAATTGGAAATCAAAATGAATTATTCAAGGCGAACAATTATCAAGTCCGGTGTTTTGGCAGCCGGAACAACTGCAGCCATCCCGGCCCTTTCCTACGGACGCATCATCGGCAGCAATGAAAAAATCCGCGCTGCCGTGATTGGGCTCAACGGCCGCGGGCAAAGTCACATGCAAGGTTTCAAGAAAAACGTGGTGGCATTATGTGACTGTGATGAAGGCATTCTCAAGAAACGAGCCAAAGACCTGGATGTTGAGACGTATGTAGATTTTCGCAGACTTTTGGACCAGCAGTCCATCGACATTGTCTCGATTGCCACACCCAACCATACCCATTCACTGATCGGCATCGCGGCGGCGGCGGCCGGCAAAGATGTCTATTGCGAAAAACCCGTTTCCCACAACGTGTGGGAAGGCCGCCAGTTGGCCGAAGCCGCCAAGAAATACGATCGCGTCATTCAGTGTGGGACACAAAGCCGCTCCAGCCCTTCGCTACAAAAGGCGGTCGCTTTTGTACAAGAAGGCATGCTCGGCAAAATCAAACATGCGGTTGGGACTTGCTACAAGCCTCGCAAGAGTATCGGCAAGCTCGATAAGCCGTTGGAAATTTCCAAGTCGGTCAACTACGACCTGTGGTGCGGGCCAGCTGAAAAACGACCCCTCATGAGACCCCGCCTGCACTATGACTGGCACTGGGATTTCAATACGGGTAACGGCGACATGGGTAACCAGGGAATCCATCAAATGGATATTGCCCGCTGGTTCCTGGGATACCAGACCGTTTCGCCTCGTGTGTTCAGCATTGGCGGTCGCCTGGGGTACGACGATGCGGGTGATACACCCAATACGCAAACCGTTATCCACGACTACCCGGCGGCCCCGCTGATTTTTGAAACCCGCGGCCTACCCAAGGCCAAGGAATTTCAGAGTAACAACTGGGGCGGCAACATGGACAACTACCGCGGATCCCGGATCGGGGTCATTGTGCAATGTGAAAATGGCTATGTCGTCATTCCCAGCTACACCTCGGCCAAAGCATTTGATCAGGACAACAATCAACTGGAAAACTGGCAGGGTGGTGGTAATCACTTCGAGAACTTCCTGCAAGCCGTTGAGGCCCACGATGCGAGCCTGCTCAACGCACCGATCGAAGAAGGCCATTTGTCCAGTGCCCTGTGCCACACGGGTGGTGTCTCTCACCAGCTGGGAGTCCCGCTGTCAAAAGCGGATATTACAGAGAAACTGGCGAGTGAATCCGAGCTGTTCCAGGATTCGGCGAATCGCATGTTCCAGCATCTGACTGCTAACGGAGTCGATCTTACTGATCGGTCGGAGATCACCATGGGTGCCGATATCAAGATGGATCCAAAATCCGAAACCGTGATCGGAAATCCGCAGGCCGCCGCCATGATGTCTCGGGACTACCGTGGCGGGTTCGAGGTACCCAAACTACAGGCCGGAAGTAAAGCATCCTGATTCAGCCAGCTTGGGATAATCCATTTTCTGACAACGCCGCGAACAGACGCGGCGTTGTTTTTGTTCAAGCGGGCCGCCAGGCAGATCTGCCGAAAAAAGTGCTGGTCGCATAGAAACGGCCTATCGATCACTTGCTCTTTTTGTAGACTCTTGACTAGCAGCTTGCCCGGTCGCCGCCAACAAAACGTCTAAGTCCTGAAACTTTTAACGTCCTGGTCGGGTAGGGGTGGTCGGAAGGTCGAACAACCTGTCACAACTGGTTTGGCGGTGAATCAGGATGACACATGCCAGGGGAGAACAATAACTTGATTCGCGTGAAGCTCTTTTTCGTTGGATTGATTTTAGTGGCCACGTTGAGCGATTTGAAAGCTCAAACATCAACGGCCAATCCAGCGGTGGTGACCGAATCGACAGAATTTGATACCGCTTTGCAAATTCAGTCGTTTGACGAAGTCTGGCAACGAATCAAGGACACGCACTGGGATCCCGCACTCGTCGGTGAATCGTGGGACAATGCGCGGGAGGAACTGCGTCCAAAAATGGAACAAGCCAGTTCAATGTCCGAAGTGCGAGCCATTCTCAACGACTTGATTAACCGGCTGGGACAATCCCATTTCGGGATCATTCCCCAGGCCACTTACGGGATGATGGAGGGCAAGGGCGGTCCTCGCGATCATGATGCCGGGATTCGGATCCGACGTTCCCCCGACGGCTTGATGATCCGCCAGGTCCGAGCTGGATCACCGGCAGCCAAGGCGGGCGTCCAGCCCGGTTGGACCATTGAGAAAATAGACGACCTGGCGAGCCAGGAAATCTCCAGTCGCTTGCAGGAACTCGTGCACGGACCGATGCGTTACGAGACACTGGTCGGCTTGATGGGTGAACGGCTAACTGCGGGAGGGGAGGGGGAATCGATCCATTTTGATTTTCGCGACCACCGGGGTCAGACCCGGAGCATGGATTTGGAACTGGAAAAATCCCCCGGAAAAGTTACCACGTTTGGCAATCTGCCTCCTATGCGAGTTCACCAGATTGCCAAGACCCTGGATGGCGGGATTGGCTATTACTGGTTCAACGCCTTTCTCGATCCGGTTCGAATCATGCCCACATACAATGCAACCGTTCGGGATCCCCATCATTCCAACGGCCTGATCATTGACATGCGCAGCAACCGGGGAGGCATCGCTGCCATGACGATGGGCATGGCCTCTCTATTTGCCACCGAGGCGAGCCCGCTGGGAACCATGACGATGAAAGGGAGCCAGATGAAGTTTGCATTGAACGCCCGCCCCAAGCCCATCCAAGTGCCGGTAGCCATCTTGGTCGATGAATGTTCGATCTCTTCGGCTGAGATTTTTGCCGGCGGGATGCAAGACCTGGGCTTGGCCCGCATTTTTGGGAATCGCACTGCCGGGCTGGCCCTGCCATCGGTCGTTGCCAAACTTCCCAATGGCGATCGGTTCCAATACGCCATTGCCGACTATCACTCGGCATCGGGTCGATCGCTGGAAGCCGATGGTGTCGTGCCGGACGAGGAAATTGTCGTTACCCGCGAAATGCTGCAGGCAAGTGACGACCCGGTTTTGGACCGCGCCATCGAGTGGATCCAACAACAAAATCCAAGCGACAAAAACCGGAAACAGAACCCCTGAAACCAACGCCAAATACATGGCATCCCTGACACACTGAACTTTTAGGAGACCCCTGATGACCTTTCCGACCAACACAACAAACTGGCTGCTAATACTAACCCTGGCTTGTGGATGCCTGACGGCGGCAAGCCCAGCGCAGGAAACGGCTCCCTTGCCATCCGCCGAGGATGTCCTCAAGGCATATGTCAAAGTGACCGGGGGTCTCGAGAAATACAAAGCCGTGAAAACCATGAGTGCCCAAGGCACCGTGTCCGTGCCTCAAGCAGGCATCGAGGGCAAAATCGATATGCTACAAGTCGTTCCCAACAAGGTCCGCGTCAACACGGAATTGACGGGCCTCGGAACAATCAAACAGGGAAGCAACGGGAAAACGGCATGGGAATTGTCGGCCATTACAGGGCCCCGGGTTCTCAAGGGCGAAGAAGCCAAGCAGCTAATGGAAGAGGCCAACATGAAAAAGACCTACCTGCCGCAGTCATATTACAAAGAGATGAAATGCGTCGGCGTCGAGGAGATCGACGGGAACAGGTGCTACAAAATCGAATTGACCAAGCCAAACGGGAGCTTGCAAACCGATTTCTATTCGGTCGAATCCAAGCTGCTTGTCAAATCGATTGCCGAAGTTGTCACCAACATGGGTGAAATGAAAATCTCCGCCCTGGCCAGTGACTACCGCGACGTCGGGGGACTCAAGATGCCCTTTAAAATGGAGCAATTGCTGCCCAACGGGATATCCCAGATCATCGAAATGGACAAGGTTCAATTTAATGTTGAGATTCCCGAGGACGCCTTCGATTTACCCAGTGAAATCAAAGAATTACTGGACGAGGAGAAATAGCCGACCTGCGGGTTACCCGCGGTCAGCCAAAAAAAATACCCGACATGAATCCATGTCGGGTACCCTTGGCGAATTGGTGATCTTCTCTTGTTACTGAAAACCAACTTCCCGTGTTCGGCGGTCAGGCTGCATGTATCGAATTCCGCCACCGGGATCGTTCGGCGCCCTTTCGGAATTCGATGTTCGTCGATAACTGATCTTAATAAATGTGTGTCGGTGATTCGTCTGTGCTGGAGTCGCTGAAAGCAGGAACACCTGATCACCTTTGAGGAACTGATTGCAATAGGAGTTGGACCGTTTAAGATCAAGCTGCTGGTACTTCCAGCCCTTTTCCTCCATGGTGGTCTCATAAAAATCACGAGTTTCCGAAATGGATCGCTCGGTCGTAACGGCTTTGCAAATCTCCTGATCGGCAGAACCGGTCGCCGAGTGAAAGACCTCGGCGTTCGGTAATTCCGGAATACCCGCTTCTACCAATGCCCGTTCTGCGGGAGTCAACTCTTGAGTTGACGAAGCTGTCCCGCGTAAAGCAAGGAAACCGAATATCAGGAAAGTTAATACCAATCCGAGACAAACTGCGATTCTGGTTTTATTCGTATTCATCAGAGTTAGACCCAAGTGTTGAAGAACATGGACGAGGGTGATCGACCTCTTTCTGTCACCAACGTCTGGGAACTCTAGCCCGCGACAAACCAGAAACGCCGCTTTTTTCAAGAACTTGCAGGAAATTTCCGGCTTGGAATGTCTTCAACAGGTGGGTCGCAACAGTAATTGCGCCTTTTCCCTAACTGGGGAAGTTTTCTTAAACATCACCAGCGGAATAATCGTTACTGCCCGACCATTTCGTCTCGATGCTCTTTTTGCAAACGCGTCTCCCGCTGCCTCACATTCTTGATGCCGCGGTACAATGGACGGCCAGGATGGGCATCGATCAATTCGTCCGATGCCAGGGAAATTTTTTGAAAACGGACATCCGACGCGGGGTGGGTTTGGAGGAATGACATGGCGGCCAACCCCATCCAGGGATTCTGCCCGTTTTTCTGTTGCTGCCGCTGCTGCATCCGCTGAAACAGTGCCGCCATTTCCCGCGGATCATAACCGAGCTGAAATGCCCACCGTGCTCCGTCAAGATCGGCCAGCAATTCTTCTTCTGGTCGAAAAGGCCGGGCGATTGACTTCAGGAAAAACTGCTGGTTGCTCATTAGCTGCTGCATTGAAAAAGAGGCAGGGTTTAAGGTCTGCTTGATCCGCTGGGTTCGTTTAAGATCGAAAAGCTGGTGACCCCGGTCGATATGGGACAGTTCGTGACCCAGCACGGCAACCAAAGCAGCCTCGCTAGGGGCAAAATTCAATAATCCCTCGTAAACGAAAATGGTCCCCCCCGGATAGGCCCACGCCATCACCTCGGGAGACTCCACGACGAACACCTGTAGTTTCTTGTATTGCTTGGCCCGGTCCATCAAGGGGTGCAACGTGTCTACCAGGCGCTGAACATACGCGACATCCTGGTTGCGCCTGACGATCTTGATTCGTTGACGCTTGAGTTCATCACGAAATTTTTCCACCGACTGCTGGCCGTATTCCATCTCCATCTTGATCGGAATCTGAATCCTCTCGATCGCTTCAAGCTCTTCCGGTGTGTACTTGGACCGCTCCAAAAATGACGACAGTAATTGGGCCGGTTCGACATCCCTGTCCTGGAGCTCGCGGAGCGGTTTGAACAGGTCGTTTAGCTGGGCGTGGACAACCTGTGTGCCCGCTGGCAACAGCCAACAAACAGCCAATGCACTGACAAATAGAGTCATGGAAACCAGTCGGATCAATTTCACTTTGTTCTATCCATTCGATACCCGGGCAACAAAGGTGGCAAAGTTGAACCACTTCAACAGGAGTTCGACATCCGCAAAACCGGCTTCCCTGAAGAGGCGCCCGTTTTCATCAATCGTGACGGGCACCAGTACATTTTCCAAGGCTTCCCGCTTCCGCGCAATTTCCAGTTCGCTGTAGCCGTTTCGACGCTTGAATTCAAAATAGAGTTCGACCAACGCGTCATCCACGGCTGCCTGGTGATGCGATACTTTCTCGCTGACCAACATGAATCCACCGGGGCGGATCGATTGGCAAATCCGTGAAAGTAACGCGGGGCGACTTGGCAAATCGACAAACTGCAAGGTGTAGTTCATCAAGACAATCGACGCATCGCGGATCTCGAAATCGCGGATGTCGGTCCGAAACAACTCAACCTGATCCTGCATCCCGAGCGCGAGTAACTTTTCCGAACACTTGTCCAACATGGCTTGGGAGTTATCGACCCCGATCAGTTCAAACTTGTGATTGGGCAAAGCCCGAGCCAGGTGGATCAAGGAGGTACCTGTCGAACATCCAAGATCAACTACCTTAATCACCGGGTGATCCAGAAGATTGGCCAATACCGGCAACACCCGTTGGACATCTGCATACAAAGGGACACTTCGCGAAATCATATCGTCAAAAACCCGGGCCACGTTTTCATCAAACGCAAAACCTCCGACTTTTGGATTGGCCTCATTAAACAAACGATCGATTTGCATCATACTATTGCCTTGGCTCCAGCACCTTACCGTCTCTCGCTAATATCATTGCATCCCATGCTGACTTGGCAACGCCCCGACGTTTTCAAAACGAAACTCAATCAAGTTGACTTCAACAAAGTCCAACAGATACGTCTCCATCGCCTTCAAAAAATGGAACGGCCCCACTATCAAAACCAGGCGGCCTCGATCCGCAAACTGCCAACAGCGGATGAACTGCCCAGCCCTGTCCAGCATCAGTTGAACCTGAATCATGTTACCATTGGCGATCGATCGGGCCTAACAGAAGAACAGCATGAATTGCTTCAAAAGGCCATCTTTCAATTACTTCCCTGGCGCAAGGGTCCCTTCCGACTGTTTGGCCATGAAATCGATGCCGAATGGCAATCCCACATGAAATGGGACAGGATAGTGCCCGAACTTGGCTGCCTGGAAGGCAAGCAAATTCTCGACGTTGGGTGCGGCAACGGTTATTACATGTTCCGCGCCGCCCAGCAACAACCGCGGCTGGTATTGGGAATCGATCCATCGATTACGTTTTACCTGCAGTTCGAACTGATGCAACGGTATCTGCAGTTGCCCAACCTGCAATACGAGCTGATGGGAGTCGAGGATTTGGAACTGTTCGATCGCGAGTTTGACCTGGTTTGTTGCATGGGCATTTTATATCACCACCGCAACCCGATCGAAATTCTGCGACGGCTTTACAGGACGGTGCGGGTGGGTGGAACTGTGATCCTCGAAAGCCAGACCATTCCGGGAGCCGGTTCGATGGCCCTTTTCCCGGAAGAACGTTATGCAAAAGCTCGCAACGTCTACTTTGTGCCAACCGCTGAGTGTTTGTTAAACTGGATCCAGCGAAGTGGATTCAAGAAAGCTGAAATCGTTTCGCACAACCAAGTCACTATCGAAGAACAGCGATCCACTGAGTTGGCGCCTTATGAAAGCCTGGTTGATTTTCTTGATCCCAATGATGCCGATCGGACTGTCGAAGGTTATCCCGCACCTTATCGAACGGTCGTACGGGCAGAGCGACAATTTCACTAATCCTGAGGGAAGGCTGGACGCGCCATGAAACGACATCAACACCACGAGTGGTTTACGATCATTCCTGGCCCAGCAGGGGCACTCGCAAGAAACGAGCCGTTATGGATCACACTCATCCTCTTCGGTTGGTTGATCGGACTGTCGCATGCTTCCGACGACTGGCCTGTCTGGCGCGGCCCAACCAGGGACGGCATCGCACCCACCGGACAGCATCCCCCAATTCACTGGGATGAAGCTACCCATGTTCTCTGGAAAACAAAAATCCCGGGCCGCGGTAATTCCAGTCCCATTATTGTTGGTGATCAGATATTTCTGACGACCAGCCAGGCATCCGACCAGACACAATCGGTCGTATCGATCGACCGCAAGACGGGCAAGCGGCTCTGGCAGACGACCATCTGCCAAGGGGACCTCAGCCCGAAGATCCACCGTAACAATACCCATGCATCCCCAACTATCGCGGCAACAGGCAATCGGCTGTTTGCCTGCTTCTGGAACAACAATCGTGTCGAACTGGCGGCGCTGGATCACGACGGAAAAATAATCTGGAAAAAAACAGCCGGCCAATTCATCTCTCGCTATCCGTACGGATACGGAGCCTCGCCCTGCCTGTACAAGGACATGGTCATCGTTTCGTCAGAATGTGAAAAGCTGGGATCCATGGCAGCATTTGACCAGGCCGATGGTTCAGAAATATGGAGAACACCTCGCAATCAGGGGACCGGGTATTCATCACCGATCGTCCATCATGTGGCGGGAAGAGACCAACTGCTGATCAGTGGCAGCAGCCGCGTCACCAGTTATGACCCCCGCAACGGGAAAGAAATATGGTCGGTCCCGGGACCTTGGGAAGTTACCTGCGGCACCATGGTTTTTCATGAAAACATCGTGTTTGCCAATGGCGGATTTCCCCGTGGCAGCACCATTGCAGTCAAGGCTGATAGTTCCGGAAAAGTCGTGTGGAGCAATCCGGTGAAATCTTACGAACAATCGATGCTGGCTTATAAAGGCTACATTTATGCCGTCAGCGACAACGGGGTTGGCTACTGCTGGAATGCTCTCACTGGAGAGGAAATGTGGAAACAGCGACTGGCCGGACCGGTCAGCGCGTCACCCATCCTGGCCGGTGACAACATCTATATCACAACCGAGCGAGGCAAGACCTTTGTGTTCCGCGCCGATCCGCAGAGGTGCGAGTTAGTCGCCGAAAACCAGCTGGGTGACTCCTGCTTTGCCAGCCTGACGATCGTCAACGACCGCATCTACATCCGTGTCGGTTTTCAACGGGACGGGAAAACGCAACAGTGGCTGTATTGCCTGGCGCGTTAATTGTCGGGCAGGGAAGATTCTGACTGGATATTTTTTTGATACCTGAAATAGTAGGGTGCACGACATGTGCCTGGAGAAACAGTGGTTCGCCCCGGGTTCTGTCAGATTGAAGATCGTCATGAATGGGTCACTTTTTTACCATGTCTGAACTGAAAACGCTTGGCTGGAGAGAGTGGGTTCGAATTCCGGACCTGGGAATCCGCCGCATCAAGGCCAAGCTTGATACGGGTGCCAAATCATCGTGTATCCACGCGTTTGATCTGGAAATTTTGAACAGCGACAATGGGCCGCGCGTGCGTTTTAAAATTGCCCCTCGGCAACGAAACGAGGAAACACTCGTTCAAGTCGAGGCCCCCCTGCTTGAGTACCGGCAAGTTCGCAGTTCCACCGGCCACAAAACCAATCGCCCCGTCATTCGAACACCCATTCGATTGGCCGGCCAGCGGTTCGAGATCGAACTTACCCTCGTGGACCGCAGCGAAATGGGCTTTCGAATGCTGTTGGGACGGGACGCACTCAGGGAGCGGTTCGTGGTCGATCCGGCTCTCTCGTATGCGAGTCGCAAGCCAAAACGGAAGGGCGGCCAGCCCGATTTGTTGTCCGACAAGGAAAATAAGATTTAGCGCCTACACTTCGATATTCGTCCTATTAAAATTCCTGGACGAATGAAGCGGGATCCTGGGAGCAATAAAATGAACTTGGCCATCCTTTCTCGAAGCAAAAATTGTTATAGCACTCAACGACTTTGCGAGGCGGCCGAACGACGAGGCAAAGTGGTTCAGGTCCTTGATACGCTCAAATTCTCAATCGATTCAGATAGAGGTGATCCTGATTTATTCTATCAAGGGCAGCAGTTGCCCGATTTCGATGCCGTGCTGCCACGAATTGGTGCCTCGGTCACCTATTTTGGCACTGCTGTCGTAAGACAGTTCGAACAGATGGATGTCTTCTGTGCCAACAGCTCGTCGGGAATTTCCAACTCCCGCGACAAACTTCGCAGTCTGCAAATCCTGAGTCGTCATAACATCGGTATTCCGAAAACCGCATTCGTTCGTTCACGTAGTGACGTACTGCCTGCCATTGAAAGAATCGGCGGAGCACCGGTGATTATCAAGCTGCTGGAAGGGACACAGGGAGTTGGCGTTATCCTGGCCGACAAAGTCAGCATTGCCGAAGCCATTATTGAAACCTTGCAGTCCACCAAGCAAAACGTGCTGCTGCAGAAGTTCGTGTCGGAGAGCAAGGGACGTGATATTCGAGCGTTTGTGATTGGGGATCGGGTCGTCGCTGCCATCAGGCGGGTTGCCCAGGGGCAAGAGTTCCGCAGTAACGTGCACCGCGGAGGCAAGACCGAGCCGGTCATTCTGGATGACACCTATTGCCAGACCGCGATACGAGCCACGCAGATCATGGGGCTGCGAATTGCGGGTGTCGATATGCTGGAGGGACGCGATGGTCCCCAAGTCATGGAAATCAATTCCTCGCCCGGTCTGGAGGGAATCGAGTCGTGTACGCGGCTCGATATCGCCGGAGCCATTATCGACTACATCGCCGCCCAGATCGATTTTCCGGAAATCGATTTACGACAACGTCTGACCGTCAGCCGTGGCTATGGAGTTGCGGAAATCTACATTCCGGAAGGTTCCGAGTTTATTGGCAAGACAATCGATGAATCGGGATTGCCTGAAAAGGACATCAATGTTCTGACGCTCTACCGCGGGACAATCGTCGTGCCCAACCCCCGTTCGAAGCATCAACTGGAACCAGGGGATCGACTGCTCTGTTTTGGGAAACTGGAGTTGATGAGAGACATGGTCCCCAAGAAAACCCAAAAACTACGTCGTCCAAAAGTCCGAGATCTGCGGACGGACCTGGGCCAGGTTGAGCCGTCGGGGACTGCCGTCATCGACAGCCCTGCGACGAAAGCTGAAAAGTCTCCCATTTAACCCAATATCTGTTGAGCCCGCTCGAGGGGGCCCATTAGTTCGTGGGGATCCGTTTCAAGGTTGCCAGCAGGAAACTCCAGAATTTTTGCACGCTACTGATTTGTACTTTCTCATCGGGAGAATGGGCACCCCGAATGTTGGGGCCGAAACTGATCAGTTGCATCTCCGGATAATTTTTGCCCAACAACCCGCACTCCAAACCGGCATGGCAAGCAGCAACATGGGCCGCTTCGCCAAACAGCTCTTGGTACAGACTCGACATCAGCTGGACGATCGCCGAACCCGGTTCCGGTTGCCAACCGGGGTAATCTCCCGAGATTTCGATTTCCGCCTGCGTCAATTCCAACAGAGCGCGAATCGCGTTGGCCAAATCGGCTCGTTCACTACCAACGCTACTGCGGGTCAGGTTCTTGATCTGAATTTCGCCCTCTTTGATCAACACCCTGGCCAGGTTGTTGGATGTTTGAACCAAACCCGGAATACTCGGGCTCATGCGGTAGATTCCGTTGGGCACACAATAGAGACACCCCAACAAGGACTTCTGCAGTTCCTTGGGAACGACTTGGTCGGGGACTTGGTTCAAGGATTCAACCGAAATTTGCAAGTCGGGATCCGTCTGGCAATATTCGGATTGAATCACATTGGCCTGACTGTCGACCCAAGCCTTGAAATCATCCGCCCGATCACTGTCGACCGCCATCAATGCGAATGATTCGCGTGGAATGGCATTCCGCAGCCCACCCCCATCGACCTCGGCCACTGAAATTCCAAACTCCGATGCCGCGCCCCACAATAAACGGTTCATGATCTTGTTGGCGTTGCCACGTCCCAAGGCAATATCCATCCCGGAGTGGCCTCCCCGCAAGCCTCGCACAGCTAGCTTGTAGCCATTGGTTCCGGCGGGCGCGTCGACCGGAATGTATGAGCGGACCGCGGTCACATTGACACCCCCGGCGCATCCGATCGTCAATTCATCGTCATCTTCGGTGTCCAGGTTCAACAGAATCTGGCCATTGAGAACGCCGCCCTGCAGTCCTTGGGCTCCTGTCATTCCCGTTTCTTCATCAATCGTAAACAAGCCCTCGATGGCCGGATGTTCAATATCGCTGGCAGATAAAACCGCCATGATGGCAGCAACGCCAATTCCGTTGTCGGCTCCCAGCGTTGTACCGGCTGCCGCAACCCAGTCGCCATCGACCTGCATTTCGATTCCTTGATTGTCAAAATCAAATTCCGTATCGGCGTTTTTTTGACAAACCATATCCAGGTGCGATTGCATAACGATGGGAACCCGGTTCTCCATACCTGGAGATGCGGGTTTTCGGATGATGACATTTCCGACATCATCCACCACTGTTTCCAAGCCCAGCGACTCTCCAAAAGAACGCATGAATGCAATCACGCGCTCTTCCTTCTTGGAAGGTCTTGGTATTTTGTTGAGATCGGCAAAGTGATTCCATAATGTTGCAGGTTCCAACTTGCGGACCGCAGGATTGGTTGTCGGCGAAGATGTTTGCGTTGTCATATTGGGTCCCGTGCGATGGCTAAAAGGTGGATGGTCTGTTTCAGGGCCGGATGCTGCCAAGCTGGGAAACTCTCCAGGCAGCAGTTCGGCTTTCCATTATGCCGTATTATCTCTTTCCAAACACCTCGGACGGACCAATTTGTTCGCCACAGTAGATACAATGATCGCGGCGGCGACTGGTTTTCCTTCCACATTGATCGCATGTCTGACCGACCGGGGACATCTTCCCATCAGCCTTGCCGTCACGAAGATCGATCTGTTCCATCTTGGCCAGCAAGTGATCCTCGGTAAAATCTGTAGTCTCTCGCACAATTTCCCAAAGCG
>JABACA010000070.1 GCA_014237975.1 Mariniblastus sp.
AAATTTGAAGACGCCTATTACCAGAGCCTGTACGGACTGATCGAATCGCGACTGCAATACGGCAAGCTGGAAAATTCCCAGAAAGCAATCGATTCGGCACTCAAGGAACTGACAAACGCTCAAAAACGACACCCGGAAATGGGTGGACCAAAATGGAAAGACCGTTTCAACCAGCTGTCCCAAGAAATCAAACAATCTCAGTAATTAAAACCGCACAACGGAACAATTAACCAACCGTTATCAGGAAAAATAGATGTTTAAACCTGCCCACTCAGTATTTCCGGCTACTTTTTTCGTAATGATCGCATGGGCCATGCTGACCATTGTACCGGAGTCCACCCACGGCCAATCCAGTGACTCGGTTTTCATGAACGCCGATGTAAGTGGTACCAGCGTTCAACGAGGACGGATTACGGAGACCTCGAAAAACGGTGTGACCCTACAGGGAAAAAACGGATCCGCGGAGGTGCCGGCTCAGAATATCAAAAAGGTCACGTTTGCCGGGGAACCCAATGAACTCGACCGCGCTCGAGATCGGCTCGAGAGTGGCCGTTATGACGACTGCCTTACCGAGCTGGCCAAGATCTCGGAGGCACCGCCATCCGAAATTGTTCAGACTGAAATCACGTTCATGAAAGCCTACTGCCAAGCGAAAAAATCACTCAAAGGCGATAATGTTACGGCCCAACAAGCAGGCAGCGCCATCCGGGACTTTGTTCAGAAGTACCCCGACTCACATCACTTCTACCCGGCTACGGATTTGCTGGGACAGCTGTTTGTAGGCATTGGCAAACCAGGACTGGCCGAAAAAGAATTTGCCAAATTATCTCAATCACAATGGCCGTCAATGGTCATCAAGGGATTTTTTGAACGGGGCAATGCCCTCCTGTTGACCGGTGACCTCGAAAACGCAAAAAAGTGCTTTTCAAGCATCGGCAAAATCGACGCCAACGATAATGAATCCCAGCAATACAAACTAGTTGCCCAGTGCCAAAACGCCAAGATCATGGCACTTGAAGGTGACAGTGATGCGGGCCGCGCCATCGTCGAAAAAATCATCAAGGACGAAAACCCGGACAATGCGCTGCTTTTTGCCTATGCCTACAACACTTTGGGAACCTGCCATCTGCAATCCCAACAGCCAAAACCGGCGGCCATTGCCTTTCTGCATACCGAATTGCTATACGGTACCGAATCCGGGCCACATGCCGAGGCACTCTACAATTTAGCTAAACTATGGCCTCAGCTTGAAGAAACTGACCGTGCAAACCGGGCAAGACAGGCACTTAAATCGCGTTACCGTAACACATATTGGGCACTACAACTGTAAATTCGACGATTATGATCGCGCATTAATGTCGACTTGCCGGAAATGGACTATTACAATCGTTGGATCAAATAACAGTCGAGGCTGAATTTCTGTCTTCCTCGTTCAATCCCTTGCTGAATGACTTGAAATTTTCGTCGCATTTTGCGCAAATACAATTCGATGCTCAGTCACGCAGGGACACCGCTGACAACACACTTTCCAAACTGGAGAATATTTGACATGCCGTTGCAATTTTCGAGCGCTATTTCTCGTTTTTGTTTGGAGCGATCCTGGTTGATCTTAGTAGTGGTTGCGATCAGCTTTTTTGCATTGCCCACCGAGGCGCTGGTTCACGCCCAAGAAGCTGCAGGCGACGGTGCGGCAGATGCCCCCAAGGAAAGCTTGCTCATGTGGCTAGTGTCTTCATTGGGCTGGGGTTACATCCTGATTTTTCTTTCACTGTCGTTCATACTGGTCGCGCTGTTCATCATGAACGTTCTGTCTGCTCGACGAGATTATGTTTGCCCCAAACATTTGATCGAAGGTTTCGAAGCACACCTTGACGAAAAACAATACCAGGAAGCCTATGAATTGGCCAAAGCGGATGAATCATTTCTGGGAAATGTACTGGCGGCCGGATTGGCAAAACTATCCAGCAGCTACCAGCATGCCCATACGGCCATGGAGGAAGTTGGTGAAGAAGAGAATATGAAACTCGACCACCGACTTAGCTATCTAGCGTTGATCGGTACAATCAGTCCGATGATTGGACTGTTCGGTACGGTGCATGGAATGATTGACGCGTTCTATGTCATTGCGACAAGTGGAACGACTCCCCCGGCCAGCCAGTTGGCAGGCGGCATTTCCAAAGCGTTGTTGACGACATTGATCGGTCTGTTTATCGCAATCCCTGCTATTACGGCTTACAACATCCTGCGAAACCGTGTTCAACGGCTGGTTCTGGAAGCCGGGATTACCAGTGAAAATCTGATGGGACGATTTGAAAAAGTCGGCACCACGAAAGATTAACATTCGTCTAACAGTGGTCGATCCAAAAAAACCAAAGCCCTCGGGTGGGAAGCCTTAATGAGATTCAGGAAAGACAACAACTCGGAAATCATGGAAGGGGATTTAACCCCGATGATCGACGTTACCTTCCTGTTGATCGCGTTTTTCATGGTCCTTATCAACTTTACCGAAGTCGACCGAGCCGAAGAAATCCTGCTACCCAAGAGCCGACTGGCAATCCCGCCCACCGTACGGCCGGATTATCAGATCATCCTGAATCTCGATGTGGATGGAATCGTCAAGTTCGGTGGACAGCAATTTGATCAAATTGACTTTCTTGATTCCGCTCTGGAACGCGAGAAATCTGCGGCCCAAATCGAGAACGTGCAGCCTCGCGATATTTCAGTAATTATTCGATCCCATCAGGATACACCAACCGGATTGGTCCAGAAATTGATCAATAAATGTCAACAAGTGGGTCTGGAGAATTTCAGCTTACGCGTCAAAGAGAAGATAAATTATTAGCGAGGCTGTATTATGAAAATCCGTTCAACCGAAGACCACAACGTCAAATTGCACATGACGGCGATGATCGACATCGTATTCCAATTGCTTGTTTTCTTTATCATGACATTCAAGATCGTTGAAATGGAAGGCGATTTCAATGTCCGCATGCCGTTGGCTGCCAAGGAGTCGACATCAATTGAAGACGTCCTGCCGGACCTGATCACAGTAAGACTGAAGGTGGGTGCGGAAGGGAAAATTGCCGGAATCGACGTTGATAACGGAGTGGACGGCGATAGCTATTTTGACCCAGATATGTATTCCCGCTTGACTGACTTTGTCGAGAAGACGATCGACACCGAAGGCGACCCATCCGAAGCGATTGAAACAGAAGTCGAATTCGACATCGATTACGACCTCAAGTATTCCTACACGGTACAGGCAATCGAATCCGTGTCCGGAAAAATTGTCGATGGAGATGTCAAAAAGCTGATCGAGAAGATCAAATTCAAAGACAACAGCGAGCAAGCCGAATAGATTCACCGGCTCGAATCAATCAAGTCGCATCAACCGCGCGGGTGAAACTGTTGATGGATTTTCTTCAACCGGGTTTGATCAACATGGGTATAGATTTGCGTTGTGGCAATGCTGCTGTGGCCCAACATCTCTTGCACTTGCCGTAGGTCCGCTCCACCCGCCAATAAATGAGTGGCGAAGCTGTGTCGCATCGTATGCGGGCTCACTTTGGCCGAAATTCCCGCAATGGACGCATATTTTTTCACCAGTTCCCAAATCGCTTCCCGCCGCAAACGCCGACCACCCCGCGACAAAAACAGCCAATCCGTTTCTGCAGGCCGTATCGCGGCCAGGTCAGGTCGTTGATGGTCCAGGTACAACCGGGCGGCGTCAATCGCCGCGTCACCCAAGGGGGCCATCCGTTGCTTGTCCCCCTTGCCGTGGCATTTGCAAAATTTTTCCGCCAGATGTACGTCGCGAACCCGCAGACTGGAAATCTCGGACGCTCGACAACCGGTTGCATACAACATTTCCAACAGAGCACGATCCCGAAAATAAAACGGCTCCAGCTTTTTGGGAGCTGTCAGGAATTTGTCAATCTGCTTGGGTCCGACCACTTCCGGAACACGTTGCCACAGTTTTTGACTCCCCAGCAATTCGGCTTTGTTGTCGACAACGATTCCCTCCAGCTGCAAATAGCGAAAGAACATCTTGATGGCAACAATATTGCGTGCAATCGATGAGGGTGCCAATTCAAATGTCGACAGCCAAGCGACAAAGTCGGACAAGTCGGCGACTGTTAATTCGGTAAGGCTGCGATCTTCCAGCCACCCTATAAAGCGATTGACGTCACGACCATAGGCCATCACGGTATTATCTGACAAGTGACATTCACTTTGCAAATAATCCGAAAACGCCTCCGCCCAACCCGCCGAAGAATGATTCTTGCGGACCGGCTTGGCCTTCCGTTTGTTCAGCTTGTGTTGACGAAGCTTGTTCACCCGTAACCACATTCCAGAAAGTCAGAAAGCAGGTAACCCAGGCTATTATTCGTCCTGCCCGTCGAATCGACTCCCTTGTCGCCTGAAAAAAATGGCTTGTACGACCCGCTCGCCAATACAATCTGCAAAAGCGGTTCGTTTTCACATGGTCATTGGGAAAAAGGGGCGTCTACGATCGAGAAACGGGACCGGCGAATCAGGGATCAATGTTACGGGCGACCATTACCCGGGGGTGACCGGAATAGTCTTTGACCGTTCTCACCCACTCCAATCCGGGCGTCTGGCTGAGTACAGCTAGGCATTGTTTTTCGATCAGCGGACTGATTTCGAAAATTAAGATACCGTTGTCCACCAGCCGGCCTGTCGCCCCAACGACCAATCGTTGAATAACATCCATCCCCTCGGCACCGGCAAACAAGGCAACGTGTGGTTCAAACTCTCTGACCGAAGCGTCAACCGTATCCTGCTCAGCAGTCCCAATGTAGGGAGGGTTACTGACAATCAAGTCAAACTTCAAATCCTCCCTCATCTGGTCAAACAGATCGCTTTCGATCCATTGCAAACCCTCTGTAAGCGATTGGATTTGAGCGTTTTGTCGGGCCACTCCCAGGGCCACACGACTGATGTCGACACCCCAGATCTGGCTGCCCGGCAAGTGCTTGGCCAAGGTGATCGCGATACAACCGGACCCGGTTCCCATATCAACGATGTTCAATGGAGAACGGCCCATCAACTTGGCCGACTCGATCGCTTCGATAATGACATGCTCCGTCTCTGGCCTGGGAATCAGTACATTATTATCAATATTGAATCGCAAAGAGTAGAATTCCTTGGAACCAACGATGTAGGCTACCGGTTCACCCGCCGCATGTCGTTTTACCCATTCGCGAAATTTAGCCAAGGTACCGGCAGAGGGAACAATATCAAATTGGGTATAGAGTTCGATACGCTGACATTCCAGCGCCTCGGCCAATAGCACTTCGGCCCGCAAACGCGGATTATCGGGATCCCGCTTTCCGAAATGTTCTGTCGTCCAATCCAGCAAACGCTTGATCGTCCAAGGTTGTTCTTCGGATTGCGGGTTATCTCGGGTTGGAGCGTTCATCGGCAAGCCCATCCATTCGGTTGGCTCAGTCAAGGGAACCCATGCTAGATCGCAACGTCTGACGATCGTGATCAATCAGTGCATCCGTCACCGGTTTGAGGTTACCGGAAATCACCTGGTCCAGTTTGTAAAGCGTCAGGTTGATGCGGTGATCGGTGATGCGGTTTTCCGGAAAATTATAGGTTCGAATCCGTTGACTGCGATCGCCCGAACCGACCAGGCTCTTTCGGGTATCTGCACGTTGCTTGTCTTCCTGTTGCTGAAAATGGTTATACAATCGCGACTTGAGAATCCGGAGTGCTTTGGCCAGGTTCTTGTGTTGGCTCCGTTCTTCAAAACACTTCACGACCAGTCCCGTATCTTTGTGGACCAGGCGAATGGCAGAGGACGTCTTGTTGACATGTTGCCCGCCAGGTCCACTACTGGCTGCATAGCGCTCCACCTCATAATCATCCGGCTTCAAGTCGACTTCCACGTCTTCCGGTTCTGGCAATACTGCCACGGTAGCCGCCGACGTGTGGATACGGCCCTTGGCTTCCGTCTCGGGAACACGCTGTACTCGATGCCCACCGCTTTCATATTGAAGTTCTCGAAAGCAACCTTCGCCCTCGACCGACACCATGACCTCCTTGAAGCCTCCCAGTTCGGTGGGACTCGATTCCAACGGTTTATACTTCCAACCTTTGACTTCAGCGTAGCGTTTGTACATTTCGTATAGATTCCTGGCAAATAGCGCTGCTTCGTCGCCGCCAGTTCCGGCACGAATCTCCAAGACACAACGACGCCGGTTGGCATCCTCGCAATCGTTTGGCGTATCCAGCAATTCGTTCCAAATCTCTTCCCGCTCCGTCAACAGGGTTTGCAACTCTTCCTCGGCCATTTCGCGTTCTTCCGCGTCACCGTTCTCGGCCAATTCACGAACTTCTTCGACTTCAGACAAAACAACTTTGAATCGCCGATACTTCTTTGCCAGTTTTGCCAAAGATCCATGCTCGCGGGCGATGGCCGCCATCCTGTTGGAATCAGACAAAACATCGGGGTCTGTCATTTGCGATTCAAGGTGTTCAAATCGAGCAAGTTTTTCTTCCAGCATTTCGCGCATTTTGATTCACGATTCCACAAATACAGCCAGGGAGCAACACCAACAAACAACAGCCAAGCTGCGCTTAGCTAGGAATCGGCAAATGACACAATCGAGTCGATTGCAGAGCCGGTAGAGAGAAAATCTAGAGTCATGGGTAAATTGGTTGGTGCCGCTATCGCAAAAGGAACATCGGCCAAAACAATCATCAGGCCGGCGTGGATAATCATATTAACAAAAGTCCTGATTTTATATCAGCAGACTGCAGAATCAGCAACCGATCACCATTCACCCGCTCAGCCCTCTTTATCCCGGATTTTGTCTGCAATCACGGTATCCGCGATAAGTTGCAGGGCGTGATAAGCAACCAGTGGAATGATACTCACGCCCATGTTGATCGCCGTGGACAGTCCCACCATTAATGTCTTTTGGCTACCGGCAAATCCTACGGCAATTTGAGCTGGTTTTGGCAAACCAAACCATTTCGCAAGACGCATGCCGAGAAAGCAAACCGATAAGTGGATGAACAGGATGACAACAATCATCCAAACAATCTGGTCAAATTCTATATTCAGGCTTTCCGATTCATTAACCCTGATGCCCGTAGAAACGGCACCCAGAAAGATCATGAACAAAACGCCAAACTGGGCGGCCAAACTCAACCAACGCTTGTTGTGAGTCGCCCATTTGGCTGACCGTGTGTTGAATCGAACCAACTGGCCAACAATCATTGGAATGACCACAAAATAAAGCAGCTTGAAAATCGTACCAACAAATTTTGCCTGATCTGCTTCATTACCGGCCAAGTAATAAACCCACGCAGGAGTTACAAAGAAGCATAGGAGATTCGTGATGATCGTGACCATGATGGCCAGGCTATCATCTCCCCCGGCGCGACGTGTCCATACGGCACCCGTCGCTAACGTCGTTGGAACGGCAGCCGCAACAATCAAACCGGGACCCAATTCCTCTCCCAAAAGATAGCTTAAGGGCCACGCCATCAATGGTATCACCAGCAGATTCAAGACCGTCGCCAGGATTGGGCCTATCGGGCGAGTGACAGCACGATAAATATGCTTGAACTCCAGCGGCCACGCCATGACGAACATGGTTACCGTCACCACCGTCCACTTCAACCATGAAATATCGACCACCATGCGGCAGGATTGCGCCCCGCCAAAACCGACTGCCAAAGTAGCCATCAGAGCCAATAGAAACCAGTTGCTGGCAATTGATTTCATCAAAGAATTCTCGACCCCTCTTTTGGCTTGCTGCTAGCGTCCGGCAACCGCCCTACCCTGAAAACTGGGCGTTCACTAGAATCCGCCGCCCCATTAATGTGCCACCAAGCTAATCCATTATCGCGTTTTAACCAAGAACACAGATCTCATGCTGCGTTATTTAACTGCTGGAGAATCGCACGGTAAAACCATGTTGGCCATTGTCGATGGGTTCCCTGCCGGAGTGAAAATCGACTCAGAAGCGATAAATTCCGAATTAGCCCGTCGACAGGGAGGTTATGGTCGAGGCGGGCGTCAAAAACTTGAAACGGACGAAGTCGAGTTTTTGAGTGGCACCTGGAAAAACGAAACTCTGGGTGCCCCCATTGCACTCCAAGTTATCAATCGAGACTACAAATTGGAGCGACTCAAGGAATTACCGCGGCCACGACCGGGACATGGTGATCTCTCAGGTTCATTGAAATACCTGACCTCAATCCGCGGTATTTTGGAACGGGCCAGTGCCAGAGAGACCTGTGTGCGGGTGGCGGCCGGAGCCCTTTCGCGCCAGTTATTAAATGCATTTGGGATCCAACTACTTGGGTACGTTCGTCAATTGGGCAGCTGCAAGATCGATCCGCAAACGGGTGATCTGCTACATCACCGAAAATTGCGAAATTCCAGTGAGATTTATTCCCTCAACCCCGACCAGGACGAACAGGTCAAACAGCTGATTGACGAGACGAAGGCAGCCGGTGACACGCTGGGCGGTGTGGTCGAAGTTCGAGCTGAAGGGCTGCCATTTGGGTTGGGAACCCATGCCCAGTGGGACCGTAAACTGGACGGACGATTGGCCCAAGCGGTGATGGCCGTTCAAGCGATCAAGGGAGTGGAAATCGGAATGGGATTTCAAGCGGCAACGCTACCCGGCAGCCAGGTCCATGACCCGATCCAGTTTGACTCTGGCTCCATCACCTCACATGACCTCGGTTTCAAACGGCCCAGCAACAATGCCGGCGGCCTCGAAGCGGGCATGACCAACGGACAACCGTTGGTTATCCGGGCGGCGATGAAACCGATAAGTACGTTGCAGAAACCATTGGAATCGATCGATATGGCAACCAAAGAGCCAAGTACCGCGAGTTACGAAAGAAGTGACACCTGCGCTGTTCCGG
This sequence comes from Mariniblastus sp., assembly GCA_014237975.1. Lineage (GTDB taxonomy): Bacteria > Planctomycetota > Planctomycetia > Pirellulales > Pirellulaceae > Mariniblastus. Next base: position 8,920 of record JABACA010000070.1, read on the forward strand.
CTTGCAGCGTTATTATTGAAAACGTTGTGGCATTCGAACTGGCTACTGCCCTGATCGAAAAATTTGGCAATGACAGCCTGCAGGAAATGTTGGCCCGTTACGACCTATTCCAGGAATTAGCGGCAAAACACTAGGCACGTTTGAGGCAATGCCATGAAACGGATATCATCCTTCATCGATGCGATGAGCCGCATGAGCGATAACAACCGTCGCCTCACTTGCCGATTGGTTTTCATCGGTCTCTGCGCACTTCCGACCCTCAGCCTGATGTACTGGATGGCGCATCGACCCGGCATCGACGATTGGCAAGAATCCGTACAAGCCAGCCTGGGAGTCGAAATCCAAATCGATTCCCTTGAGACACCTTGGCCGGGCGAAACGATCCTGCGCGGAGTTCGCATCAATCAACCTTTTGGTAAAACGGTTTACCAAATCAATGAAATTACGATCCACACTGGAGCCATCAATCGCATCTACGTGAATGACCTGGTTAGCGTCGCACCCGAAGACCTGATGAAACTGGTACAACAAGCAAGCCAACATGCATTTCAACTCGGTACCATTTCGCAGCCCTGGCAAATTGCCTTTCAGAAACTGGCGATCGATCCCAATCCGGACTCACCAGACCTGGGCCTGGTATTAAGCCCCATCCAAGTGGACATTTGTCACGATTCCAAGGGTGTTACAGCGACCGCCAGCTTCCAACGATCAGACAACGAATCGGCAGACAGGATGGAGTGCCGGGTTTTTTATCCCCAAGATCCTAAAGTCCTTCGCCAGGAAATTGCCCTCGATACCGGCAACAGTCTCCTGCCCTGCTGGTTGGTCAAAGACATGGTTCGCGACATGGCCAACATGGGCGACCTCGCGACATTCCGTGGCACGGCCACTCTGTTGATTGACGCAGAAAACCGTGTCTCGGGAGAATTCGAGGGCGTCTTCGAGAATATCAATCTCCAAAACCTCGGGGAGCCCGTTCACCAGCGTCTCAGTGGAATGGCCAGGGCAATCATCCTGGATTGTGAAATCGTGGAAGATCGAATACGCCGGCTTCACACGAAATTTGAATGTCCTGACGGCGGCTGGATCAGTCCGCAAGTCCTGATGTCGGCCCAACATCATTTAAACCTGCAACCCATTGGAAGTCGGTCTCCCAATCAATTCGTCCAATACAGTTCGTTCGGTTTCGAGTTTTTGCTGGATCCTCCCAACGATCAGTTCCTGGTTGTCGACATGAACGAAGATGGGTTGATCTTTGACCAGAACAACCAGCCCTTATTGCGATGCTCCTATGTCGAAGTGGACGATCAACTACAGGCCTACCCGCTACGGATCATCGATATGGCGAATTTCTGGATCCGACCTACTGCCACGCCCAATCACCAGATGGCCGAAAGTTCCAAAGAAAACCTGTTGGCCAATCATGGCCTGATCGAATTCCTGAATCGACTGGAACGGCAGGAACCCCGCACCGCTGGCAACAACACGGGCAGGGACAACTACTAGCCGATTCAGCTGGGATTAAGTTTTCCCTTGTTGTTTTTTGAGTCCTGGAAATTCCAGAACCTGTTGGGGATCAAGGCCATCGCACAAACAATCAGGTTCACGGCTACGAACATCTGTAGCCAGAACATTGGATCTGACAAAACAGCGGCCCATTGGCCAGCGACTGACGACTCACCTGCATCCATACCTCCATAAGCATGTAAACCGACGCCCAGCCGGTTCACGCCCTCCCAGGACCAAAGTGTCACGACGTTGCCGAAGGCAGCAAGTCCCGCCAACCCTTTCTGACGTACCAAACCGCCCCATCGAGCATGCAATACGACGGCGTTCCAAAGAACGATCATCAAAGCCCCGTTCTCCTTAGGGTCCCAACCCCAGAATCGCCCCCATGAATCATCGGCCCACAAACCGCCCAGCACGGTCCCAAAGAAACTGAAAAAGATTGCAAAACAAGTGATGCCGTAAATCATGCTGCAAATCAACTTGCGACGTTCGGCGTCCATTGCGGGTGTCAGCAACCCACCAATGATAAATGCTACTCCCAGTAAACCAGCACCGAGCGTTGCCATGTAGCCCATCGAAATACAAATGACGTGCGTCGACAACCAAAACTGTGTGTCGAGCACAGCTCTCAAAACGGTAAACGTATCTCCACTGTCAATCGAAAGAGTCCAAGCCCACATCAACTGGGCCGTCCCCGCTAAACCGGCAATCACGTTACCGATACCTATCCGCGTGATCCACTCCACAACCAACAGCAACAACACGGAACCGGCTGATACGAAAACAAATGAAGAATACAAATTGGTAACGGGTGGACGACCCGATATTAAAACACGAGCGTAAATTCCACCAATTTGAATCAGCAGCCCCAGACAGATAATACAAAACGCAGCCCGGTTAAATTGCCGGTTAAATCCGATCCAGGCAGCGACTGACAGCACGAATCCGAACAGGTACAAAAACATCGCCATGTAAAAAGGACTGAAGCTGTCATACATCAATTCAATACGATTGCGAAATGGACTCCAGCCGACGGGACCTGTCCCGGCCTCCGCCTGAGTGGTCAGGTCGGACATGTACTTGGTCAGCACCTCGTTGAATTCTGCCGATGGCGATTCGTTGTACAACGATTCCAGTTGCTCCAACACCTCGTATTGAGAACCGCTTACTCGCTCAATCCTGTCTTTATCAGGACCATTCACCCGGCGGACCATTTGAGCAAACGGCTCGGTCATCCCGGCTGAACGATTCGCCAAGATCAGGTCCACAAATTGTTCGGTTTCCTCCAACCTGAGCAGTTCGGGTGGAATCTCGTCCCAGGCTGCCAACAAACGGTCCTGAATTTCCTGCGGATCCTGCAAACCCAAAATCTCCTGAATGGTTTGCAAGGATTGTGGATCGTCCAACAATTGTTTGATCGCCTGCTGCTTGATCAGCTCTTGCTTGACTATTTTCTGCGCCAACAATTCAGGGTTGTCTTCACCATACTGGCCGGCCAGGTCTGCCAGCCATTGACGGTTGCGTGCCGTCGACAAGGAAACCCATGGCTCCTGTTCATCGTCGGTCGGCACGATCAATGGCAGGTCATCTGTCTTTGCCAACAAGTCAGCCAGCTGGAGACGCACGATCGGGTCTTGTATCGACCGTCGATTGGTGGGATTGGAAATGGACGCTTGAATACCACGTAGCGAATCAAATTTGTTGTATACCTCCATTAACCTCCGTTGAAAATCGTTCCAGGTTTCTGGCGGAGACTGTGACGGATTGGGCAGTAGTTCCACCATCGTCGAGCTGGCTTCCTGCAATTCCCCCAGCGTGTACTTAAACCCCTTGCGGTGCAGCGGGAGATTCAATGCATTTTGCACATTTCGGTCTTCGATACGAATGATCTGGTAGTCAAGGTAGCCCGGGGCTTCAAACACCAAATCCGCCAACCAACGGATCGCCGGCTGTTTCTTGCCTTTTCCATCAACCACCGTTTCTCGATTCGACAACCGGCGGGCCGTATTGCGAGCCAGCGAATCCAATGGCTGAACCCGACCACCATTGGTCAGTGGCAGCTGCCCCAGCAAGTCCAGTCTCAAATTGCCACGAGTCACTTTACTTGAATAGGATCGCATCAGGCTGCTGCCAACCCAAGCCAACATGATGACAACCAGAATCAAAGCCAACCCATTAAGCTGAAACCAGCTCGACTGCTTGGGAGGAGGTATATAATCACGCAGCTTTTTCCGACGTTTGGATTCCGCCGCCTTGGCACGTTCCGACTTGGCTACCAACACATCAACACCAGGCACACCCGAAACCACGCCCACGGCCGACAGGATTTGACCACCCGCTCGCCGTTTGTTCTTTTTGAGAAAATTCAACAAGCTAGAGCCGAATTGTGAAAACAGCCCCACCACGACAAACATGCAACAAACGTACGGTATCATCCAACCGCGATTCTTCACGATCTGCAGGACTGTGTACTCACGTCCGTCGTCCAACTTGTTGTAACCGGACTGGTAAAATGTCTCGTCACCATACCGCAGTGGATTATTCATCCAAACCTTCTGCCGGTTCGCCGTGCCCTGGTGATCCTCATCCATAATCACAATATCCGAGGAAAACCATTCCGGAATGTCCGTCCCCAGGTAATTGCGCGTTTCGACATCGCTCAACGTGATGGAATACGGCTTATAGACATGCTTCAATCGCAAACCCAGCATGTACTCCTGATCACCCAACTTGACACGGTCGGCAATCCCGGCATCGTATGCCCGGTGGGCAACAAGATAAGTACCGATCGGATTGCCTGTGGTCTTGTCAATTAACCGGACATAGGCGGCCGCCTCATCGACTTCCTGATCGGTATCCGTTCCGGTTGACGCCCGCTGCGGGGTGGCCATCCACTTGGTACCAAAACCGGCAGTCGCCGTGTTGGGTGTCGCCGAGTCAATATTCGGTCCATCGAGACTGACAAGCTCACTATTGGGGAAATACTCGATCGGCACGATCATGAAGGGCAAACGCGGATCATCGATGCGGACACCCGGGACAAGCATGCTGTCAGGAATCACGTGAATCACATCTTCATTCGGATCACTCCGATCAATAATGGCTAATTCCGATGAACGAACGTCAATAGTATGAGCTATCTTGTCACCTTCAAAAAGCAACATCCGCTGCTCGACGTTGGTCACCGTCACATAGACCTCGTTGAGCATTAATCCGGCAACACCCAGGTGCAACAACACAATTCCCGCTTTTCGGTTAAACAACATCAAGCAGGCAACCAGTGCCACCGAGGCTGCCAATGTCGATTGAACCAACTGCCAAAGAATCCTCATCCCCGAATCACCAATGAACGATTCCTGGCCTTTCCAAAACGTATAGGCCACGATCGACCCAACCATCAAGGCAAATAACCCAAGTAGAATCCGCTCGACCTTGCGATCAGGTTTCAAGGCAAATAAACCAGCCAATGCAGCCAACGCCAAACCGAGTGCCACGAACTGCAGGATAACCCACATGGTCTGGTACGAGATCGGCGGCTGATCCTGGAATCCGCCCACCCCTCGACCGGCAAAGATCACAGTCCAGGTCAACCCGGCGGCCACCAAGCCGACCACGAGTCCACCGCCTAATCGCCATCCCTTGGCGTGCAAACGAAACCGTAAAATGTGGGCTGCCAGTAAATTCACCAACAAGGCAATTAACAAGGTGAACCCACTGGGTACAAAAAAACCGCCAGGCACATTTTGGGTAGAGGGAAACCAACCAGGAGGTAATAACGTCTGAAATGGAACATATACCAACAAGCTCTCAAAATGTTTCTGCTTGACTTCCCAGATGTCTATCCGGGCCTGATCGAGTGTGATAATCCAGACAACAAATACCGAAATGCCTAACAAGGCAACAGTCAGCCGCAGCGACGCCAAGGGCCCAAACACCGTCTTCATAATATCACCTGCCCCGAGGTCGTTCGCTTTGACCGGTTCACTCAAGGTAGTTGTTGGGTTTTGGGCAGGGGTTGTGGCCATCGTTAATCTCAAGAATGTAACTTTTTTCTTTAAGGACTCTGAGTTTCAAACCGGTAAGAATTTAAAAACTCATTAAAATCTTTTTCACTTTGCTTGACCAGATCGCGATTACCCGTCAGCTTGAAAAACCATGCCGAATCACCACGCACAATCATTAAGCCAATGGTCGCCTTGGTTCCTTCACCCGACGGATCAACCAATCGAATTCGCTTTCCAGCCAAACCATCGACCGTGACTTGGCTGGTCAATGAATCAAGGTCTAACTGGCTATCATCGATCCCAATTTCGCCGGCCCAGCGTTTTGCGTTAGGCAACCACCGATTGGCGGCAGCCGGCATTTCCGTCACACTGATTTGCACTGATTGTTCACCGTCGGTTTTTAGCAAACGCGCTTTGACAATCGAAGACGTGCGGCCTTCTTCCCAACCTGCTGGCGTTACAAACTCGGCTGAACTACTGGGCCGTTTCTGAACCAGTGGACGACTCGCGTTCGGACCGCTGAACGGAGCCGACATCCCGGAGGAGCCAGAAACACCCTGTTCGTCAAACAGCTCCAATTTAACATTGGGATTATCCATCGTTGCCAGGTTCATACTGGCTGCCGAAATATCCGGCAATTGCAACTGCTTCCGCCATCGATTGACATTAGAAACCGGGTCTTGATTAGGTCCCAATCTGGAAACCCGCAATTCCAGCGGTGGCGGTTCCGGGTTAATGACCAAGGTTGCAAAACGCATCGGCGCCGCGGCGCCGACCGTCCAGCCGTCTGGCAATTCCCATTGCGGCGCGCCCTGCTGGTTGAAACTGATCTTGTCCAAGAAAGGTCTCCATTGTGACTCGGTCGCCGTGACCGCATCCACGGGGCCCGTAATCTTGAAATACCAGGTTGCATCTGGCCGGTTGGCAATCGCAACGACCATTCGATCTTTGACCATTCCGGAGGGGCGGGCTGGGCTGGCTGCCGTCTCGCTGGATGCAGGGCCCAAAACCTTGTCGAAATTACTCAAACCCGACTTGGATTTCTCAATACGGTACGATTCAATCGTGTCGGGATCTTTACATCCCGACACCCCACAGATCGTGACTATCAATATAACTGCCCATCGTCTCATAACTACAACCAACTTCACTTGGAATTAAGATGACACTCGGTATATCAACCGCTGCATTGTAGATGCGGGAACACATCTTTTTATTGCCGCAAAATTGATTTCGAAGCTCGGCTCTCATTATAAAACCGAATGATTCCAAGCCACATATCAGGCAAACGTTAAAACATTATAGAATGGGGAGTTTGTTTAGGACAAATTGTCGCGGATCGAGCCAAATTAACGGTTTCCCAAATTAAATCGCGACGAGCCAGCCAAACCACCACGCCCTGCCGACACCAGATCCGCCACTATATAGCAGGCTGCACTGTACCCCGGCATTGCCCAAATCCAATTCGCCGATACTGCTCATTCTTGCAAAAACCATGTAAAATCAGCTCGTCGCCATCGGCCAGGAACTTTCGTTCCTCCCCGGTCGGAAGTATTAAGGGAGTGCGGTCGGTTCCGGGTGTTGGATTGGACGCGTCACCGTTCCAGGTCAACTCGATCATGCTCCCCCGCTCGTTACGATTGGGTCCGGACACGGTACCGCTGGCCATCAAATCTCCGGGCTGAAGGTTACAGCCGTTACTCGCATGATGTGTCAATATCTGGGCAATCGTCCAATACATATTAGTGAATCGAGTTTGGCTAAGACGTTCAGCTGGCAAACCCCTGTCTCTCATCTGTTGCGACGAAAGACTCACCATCAGTTGTATATCCACGCCACCCGATGACGAATTCTCGCTGCTCGACAAGTAGTCCAACGGCTGCGGGTCCCCTTCGGGGCGCTGGTATTCCGCTACTCGAAATGGGGCCAGAGCTTCCATCGTCACCACCCACGGCGAAACGGTCGTGGCAAACGACTTGGCCAGAAATGGCCCCAGTGGTTGATACTCCCATTTCTGCAAATCACGTGCAGACCAGTCGTTGACCAAGCACATCCCGAATAAATGCTGTTCAGCCTGGTCAATGGGGATCGTGGTACCCAGGCGGTTGCCCTGGGCAACGTAAAACCCCACTTCCAATTCGTAGTCCAGCAAGGCCGCCGGACTGCGGGTTGGGCCCTGCCCTTCCTCGGCCGGCGCCTTTTGCCCCACCGGTCGCACCAAGTCGGTTCCACTTACCACGATGCTGGACGCCCGTCCGTGGTAGCCGATGGGGATGTGTTTGTAATTCGGCAACAACGGGTTGTTGGGTCGAAACATGCTGCCGACATTGGTCGCGTGAAAAATGGATGCATAAAAATCAGTATAGTCATGTATCTGGCAGGGCAAACTGAATTCCACCGCGTCTTGAAAATGAAGCCCGTCCTCCAATGTTGAACGATCCGCTTCGGTCGAAACATGCAACAATTGACTGATGGCTTGCCGCAACTCGATGCGCTGTGACGGCCCCAGCCCCATCAATCCATTTAACACATCCTGTCGGGCTGGCTCGACAAACTCTTCGGCCAACAAGCCATGGTTGGCGCAGTGCTTTAAATCCAGGATCTGGTCACCAATCCCAACCCCGATTCTCCGATCATCGTCTCCAGTATGAAAAACGGCAAAAGGAAGGTTTTGAATCGGGAAATCCGTTTCAAGCTGGTTCGCTGAATCAACCCAGGACTCTCGGTCCGGGGCATGCGTAAAATCAATTGGGATCATGAATATGTTTTCTGAAAATAGAGGTCAAATACGAACGTTGGCAAGCAGCCCCAAGTTGGCCAATTCGAACGTCGGTTCACCGAACGAGCAAGACCCAAATGAAATGGCATTGAGCATTCGAATTTCCGAAATTCGCTGCGTTGTCACATCCAGGTTTTTCCAGCACAGGGCAAGATCACCAAATTCGAAACTGGATGGATCAGTCTCCTTGAGAATCTCGATCAGATCCGATTGTGACGCATCCGTCCCGTACGCGAAACATGCAGCTGCAAAAACATTGATAAAACCATACATGGTTCCGCGGTCGGCATCCGATTCATAGGTCAACGGAAATTTCCCACGAATGGGATGATGAAGGCCAGCAGTCGCCTTGAACCCAATGGCATGCTTGACACACGATCGAATAAACCGGGCTACCTGGTTGGCTGGTGGAATCAGGTCACGGGTGACTCCACCGGTTCGAATCTTGGCAAATAGTCGCTTGGGGCATTGGCTCATAATGGCCAGCAGACGATCTGGGTCGGTTTCATGTGGCAGCTCGATAAACCCCGTAATCGCATCTGGTAACGCCTCGGTTGTCAGAAAAATCTGATCCGCCGTCGACGCCTTGATTTCGATTGTGTCTACCGAAGCCAGGCCGTTTGCTGGATCCTGGTGCCGCTGATTAAAGGCTGCAATATTCTGAAAACCAAGTTGCATCGCATCGCTGTCTGGCTGGGCTGCCGGGAGCAATGCGCTGATGACCCAACCGTCCATACGCGAGGCTGGCAAGCAATCCAAAGCCAGCTCGGAAAACTCATCCAACCGGGAGGCTGGAATGATCAAGCGTCCAAGCATCCAGGAAAATTCACCCTGGCAGTACTGAGCATAATTCTCAATGACCTGGGGCAATTCCAGTGACGCGGGTGGGAATAGTCCAGCATAGTCGACGAGATGCTCAACAAGATTTTGAATAGCCGGCATATTTGAACCTCTTTTGCAGTACCCATTCCTGGTTTGGATGGCAAAACGAGTGCACCCACCTGGTAGAGAATAATGCCGTTCTACAAAAGCATAGCGCACAAAAAAAGCCCCATCCAAAGACGGGGCCCATTTGTACCATCCAAAGCTCAATTCATCTTGGTCATTTTCAGGAAGAAATCGAGTACCGCGCCACTGCCAATCATTTGGCCGTCAGGCTGGTGGATTCCGCGAGCCAAATCATAAGCCACCATCGCTCCCGCGGTCAACAAAACCAAGACCAAACAGAGACCGGCAATCTGCCAGATCGTGTAGGGTGCCTCGGGTAGTGCGGGTGCTCCTATCACCTGTCCGCCGTGTGCGCCGGCTGGAACCAATCCTCCCCCAGCCACGTCACCGCCACCAAATGAGCTTGCGTCCAGCATGGCAGGCTGGTCTTCAAGATCTTCGCTATCCGCCAAAATGGTTGCCGACGACTCATCCGTATAAATCTCTGAATCTTCCAGAGCAATGATCTGGGATCCGCTGGAATCGTCATCCATCGCTTCTTCAAGTGGCGTGAGATTAAAATCGTCTTCCTGCATGATGGTAGCCGAGTCGGAATCGGCAGCATCGTCCAGTACGATCATCTCGTCGTCTTCCGGCAACTCAAGCGAATCAATTTCCGCTCCACCCAATTCCAGTGGATCGTCATCCAACGAAACACCACTTTCATTGGTTGCCAATGAAACCCCACTCGTACTGGATTCCATCGACACTTCACTGCTGGAATCACTGTCGTCCAGGATCAAATCGCTATCTTCAAAGTCACTGCTTAATTCAGCACTGTCGGCCCCCGAGTCGTCACCGAACAGGTCGTCTTCTGACAGCAACATGTCATCATCGTCATCGGCAGCCAACAATTTACCGGTGTCCGATGGACTGCCATCATTTTTCTTTTCATCGTCATCCAACAAGTCAGCAGAAACTTCTGCATCATCACTGCCAGCCAATTTCAGGCTACTTTTTCCAAACGCAAGCCCCTCGTCCTCGGAACCAACTTCACCACTATCCTCTGTTGAAAGTTCATTGATTTCGAAATCGGAATCTTCGTCGTCAACATTTTGGTCCAGCGGCGTGCCGAGCTCCGTGGCTACCCGCTCCAATTCCTGCAACTTGAACTTCCAGTCCGATCCAGATTTAACGGCCGAGACCTGTTGGTTGGACCGCATTTCTGTCAGCTTTTCCTCAGAAACGCCTAGCATTTTGGCGGCTTGCTCTAGTGGAATTAAATTCGCCATGGTTGTTTCAAGCTCCATATCGCCCTGAAGGACGAACAAGCGGGGTCAATCTTGTATTGAAATTTCCAGTTCAACTGGAAACACCAACATTCATTCAAATTTTATTTCGGGTTCAAAACGGTAATTATAACTCGCCGTCTACTATCCATCGAATAGGTTTGCTTCAAGACTTCAGAAAACGACCAAATACCCGTTCAAACGTCAATTTAGGCCTGAAACTCATATTAAAAGCAGACCGGCAGGATGCAACCATTCCCCCCAAACTTGGCGAACAAATCCCTAAATACGAAGACCTGGAGCCAAATTCAACGGCTGGGATCTTTTTAACCCCGCATAACCGGCAACATCGGTCCGGCAGAACGCCCGCATCAGCCTCCCTGTTCGGCCCCGGGACGAGTTAGCTACTGGCGCTCCGGTAGCTTTTCAAGGCAACTCGAAATACCCACCGGCTTATCCATAAACTTCCCGCCGCTGCTACAACTGCCATCGTTGCTAAAGTCCAATCCCACAAACCCCAGTTGCCACCCAGCGGCTGGGCCAAAACCCGAGCAGGCACATTGGAAACGACCAGAATCGGGACCACAAAAGTAAAAGTGCCCCACAGTGCCCAGCCGATTCCGCGCTCGTAAATTTCCATTGGGTAACGGTAAAAATTGGTGATATAAAACCAGAAATTGTGCAGGTTCTGGTTACGCCCCATCCAGATGCTGGTCGAAGCAAGCGTGATCATGACGCTGTACATCACCACCGTTCCACAAAACACAAAAAAGATGTAAGCAGGCACGCTCCACATTGTGAAATCCATCTTTTTTGAAGGATCATTCAGCAATTCATGCAGGTAGAAAATAATGACAGCCACACCCAAAAACGCATTGGCCAACTGTGACCAGTTAACACGCGGAAATGAAACCAGGAATTGGGTGTCGATTGGTTTGAGCAGCGCAAAGTCAAGATTGCCAGTCCGAATCATCTCACTGAATTCGGTTGCATTCGCCATGAAAAACGTCTGAATCAAACTATTAATAATCCAAATGGTCCCAAGGAATATGAAAAACTCACTTTCACCCCAGCCTGTTTGCCGACCAATCGAATCGGAAAATTGATAAATAATCTTGAACAACCCGTAGTTCATTGCCGCCCAAGACAGGGATGAGATGCATTGCAGGATGAAATTCATCCGAAACGACATATCCCGAATCATCGAGTTCTTGGCAAACGTCAGAAACACGTTCAAGTACGAGGGCTGCAGCATCGTGGTTTTAATTCCCCATGTTCCCGACAAGATCTCGAAAAACCGCGACAATATATTTAGGAACCGCTGGCGTCATCATCAGCCTCCAAACCCGCTGTATCGCCTGATACCTCGGCTCCATAGCCAACGCGAAAGAAAAACAAAAAACAGGACCCATGCGATTTCTACGACCAAACCTCGCCACATTTCGACGCCATCGACCTTACCCAAAAACACTGCAGCCGGAAAATAGGCCAAGTATTTGAAGGGCATGAACTCGACAAATCCCCGCAGGTTAACCGGTTCTGTCGGCAACAGTTCCAGCGGAAACATGTGGCCCGACAGGAGAAAAGTCAGCAGCATATAGATAAAGGTCAAGGAAGTCACTTCCAGAAACCAGAATGCGATCAGGCCAATACAGGACTCCAGGTAGAACCCCAACAGAAAACTGAATAACAGGGAAACAACAAAGACAAACGTCACGTCGGCTGGAGGCCAACCGTTGACAAAGAAATTGCCACACAGCCAAAACACAAAGGCAAACGGAAGCGCGGCCACCAGGTAATAAACCAACTTGTGGGCAATGCGCTGAACTAACAGGCAGCCCATCATGTCGACCGGCTGGACCAAAAACTTCTTGATTTCACCATTGCGAACCTGGTTGGCAATTCCTGTCGTAAGACCGGGCATACTGGAAAATGCTCGGCTAATGATCACCATCAAGTAATAGGCAATCATGCCACTAAACGTGTAACCGGCGATTTTGCCATCCGGACCGGCTGCCGAATCGACGGAACCGGCCGTCGAAACGGCATCGAAAATGGCCCACCATAAAAAGATCTGGGTCAAGGTGGGCAAGAAACGCATCAAGGTACCGACGACAAAATCGATTCGGTACACCAGCCGCTCATTGATTGAGATCTGAAAAAAAGTCCACCACATGGTCGCCTGGTTTAGCCAATGACTTGCGTACATCAAACTATCTCACCTTGGCAACATGGGAACTCGAATCGGCGAGAGACTTGCCACCCTGCGCATCGGTAAAGACTTTTGCAATTACCTCTTCAATCGGGGGGTCTTCGACAACAATATCTTCTACGGCATGTGTACTCAAAATATCACTCAGAGTCCTGGCAACATCATCCCGACCGATACGAAATTTGATTCGCGGAGGCTCAACCTCCAACACGTTTGGTAATTTCCGCAATCCCTGGAAAACTTCATCCGGACCACCAATTTGCAACGTCACGATCTTGTCGCCACTGAATCGATCGATAATGTCATCCAGCGAGCCGTCGTGAAAAATGGCGCCTTGAGCGATGATAACAACCCGTTGGCACAGTGCCTGGATGTCTTTCATGTAATGGCTGGTAAGGACGATCGTACTTTTTCGCTCCTCTTGATACGCCTTCAGGAAATGTTGGATTTTATGCTGTGC
>JABACA010000071.1 GCA_014237975.1 Mariniblastus sp.
CGGTTCTTTGAGATGGTCGAATCACCATGGGTTTATACCGTCAACTGGAGGCAAGTTTCGGCTGAGAGTTCAAAGGGTTCAAAGGTTCAGTAACCATCAGTATTAAATCTCGGAACCTATAAACGGGTGCACTCAGTCAACGTCTCCTGCACTTAGCCTGTGTCACATTATTATGATTGAATCGACCTCCATGCATTCCAAATCCCCTTCGCACAGCTCCAAGGACGAAACGGTTGTCGACGAGTTGTACGATAAGTGCATGGCGCTGGCCAGCAATTTATGGTGGTCTTGGACACCCGAAGTAGAACCTGTCTCGCAACCTGGACCCTGTTCGCTGGCGGGAACTCGACCATAACCCCATCGCCTTACTTCGTGAATTCACATCTTCACGATTGTATGAACGGGCTAACGAAATGGTACTGTTCAGTCGCATCAACCAGGCCTATCGCCGATTGAAAGTGTACATGGGTAATCATCAAACCTGGGGATCAACCCATGCGGGCGTTCTCGGAGCCAAACCGGTTGCTTACTTTTCAGCCGAATTCGGGATTCATGAATCGCTGCCCATTTACTCCGGGGGCTTGGGCGTACTTTCGGGAGACCACGTCAAGAGCGCCAGCAACTTGGGAGTACCACTGGTCGCCGTAGGATTATTTTACGCCCAGGGGTATTTTCGACAAAAGTTGGATCGCGATGGATTCCAAAATGAGGAGTACGACGACACGCAAGTTGAACACCTGCCGATTAAACCGGCCACCAACCAGGAAGGCGATCCGATTTTGATCGACATCGAAACCAGGACCGGCCACATAAAAATAAAAGTGTGGAAGGTTCAGGTGGGGCGGGTTCCATTGTATTTATTGGACAGTAACGTAGAAGAAAATGATCCGGAAGACCGGCAACTGACCAGCCGTTTGTATGGTGGTAACGAACGAACGCGAATTCGCCAGGAACTGGTTCTCGGAGTCGGTGGTGTCAAGGCGCTCCACGCGATCGGCATCTGTCCAGGTGTTTTTCATTTAAATGAAGGGCACAGCGGTTTTGGACCGCTGGAAGTGATTCGCTGCAGGATGACCGACGATGGACTTGCATTTGACGACGCTGTCCGCGAAGTGGCAATGCAAACCGCCTTTACCACTCATACACCCGTACCTGCTGGACATGATCGGTTTGCCCCCGAATTGGTCGAGGAGCATCTTGGTCCTCTACGCGATCAGTTGAAAATTTCATTCGACGAGTTCATGGGGCTCGGGCGAATTGACCCACAGGATCCATCCGAGCTGTTTTGCATGACGGTGATTGGACTTAAACTCTCTCGAACTGCAAACGCGGTCAGCCAGCTTCATGGAAGTGTGTCGCGTCGCATGTGGGCATCACTTTGGCCTTGGCGAGTCGAAGAGGAAATTCCAATCGGCCATATTACCAACGGCGTACACTCTCAAACCTGGTTGGCAAACCAGATGCGAACGCTTTACAACAAGCATTTCCCGACCGACTGGGCTGATCGGTTGGGTGAACCCTCGGTATGGAACGGAATTCTCAATGTTGACCCTGGAGAATTATGGGAAACGCACAACACGCTTAAGGCCCGAATGATTTCGTTTATTCGTCGCCGATTGGTAGACCAATCTTCTCGCAGAGACGAAGACGCAGCTACCATCGACTTTGCACAATCCGTGCTGGATCCCGAAGTCCTGACCATTGGTTTCGCTCGGCGGTTCGCCACCTACAAACGTGCCAATCTGATTTTTTCCGACTTGGATCGAATCAAATCACTCATGAACGACCCCCACCGCCCAATCCAGATTGTGTTCGCCGGAAAGGCCCATCCCAAAGACCAGCCTGGCAAAGACTATATTCGAGCCATTGCCAATCTCAGAAACGACCCCGAATTAAAAGCCAGGGTGGTTTTTGTCGAAGACTATGATGTCAACCTTTGCCGACATCTAGTCCAGGGCGTTGATGTGTGGCTGAACAATCCACGGAGACCCCTTGAGGCGTCGGGAACCAGTGGCCAGAAAGTTGTCCTTAATGGCGGTTTAAATCTTTCCATACTGGATGGTTGGTGGGCTGAAGCATTTGACGGCAAGAACGGGTTCGCAATCGGCAACGGAACCCATCATGTCTCTGATGAGGTATCGGACCAACGTGACGCTGAATCGCTCTATCAAGTTCTGGAAAATGAAGTCGCGCCCATGTTCTATCATCGGGATATTGACGGCTTGCCACGAGAATGGATCCGTCGAATGATGCACTCAATCAATACGCTGGCTTGGCGTTTCAGCTCCGACCGCATGGTCATGGATTACGCACACCACGTCTACTTACCTGCTGCGGGCGGCCTTAGCTGTAAAATGTAAGACAAATCTGGTTTTACGGATCCACCGGGAAGCCATGATTCAACATCGACCCGACAGATTCCGTAATGGAAAAATACGGCGGCAGCGGTCGTGTATCCTTGTGAAAGCTTGGCTAGAATAGGGAACTATTGGGTCTGTGGCCTTGTCCGCCAAGGAAACCAAAACCACTCAATAAAAAAGTCGAAAAACAATCAACCAGGAGCTCAAATGCATCGCATCATCACCCTGTCTACAGTTCCAACCCTGCTCCTGGCATTGGGGTTGCTAAGTCCCCATCACTCGTTAGCTCAATACGGAAACGTCACTCCTCCCCCGTCAGACATGGCAATCGGTTTCGACACGATAACGGCAGATCAGGCACGATCCTGGTTATCAACACTGGCGAATCCCAAATTCGAAGGGCGAGGAACAGGACAAATCGGGTATATGAAAGCAGCTCACTGGATTGCCGGCAAACTGGCTGAATTCAACCTGAAACCGATTGGTGATGGCGAAACCTACTTTCAAATGATGCCCATTACACGCCGTTCACCGGACATTAAAAACTGCATCATCGAAGGACCGGATGGCTTCCAATTATCGGGAGCAGGGAACCTCGGATTTGAAAGCTACAACGACCAGGCGTCTGTTACGGGGGAGGTAGTTTTCCTTCGATTAAATGGCGCTGAACCTTCCATCCCGGAGACCGTTGAACTTCGTGACAAGATTGTCATTTTCAGTACGGACGATCAGGCCTCGGCCCGCGCGCCGAGACTGATTGCCGCCAACCGACCGGCCGCCTCCTTGAAGGTCATAGAAGGCACACCGACCTCCCGATCGCAAACCATCTATCCAGGACGTGGACGTCGCGGGGGCAGAGTAACAGGAACCATCAGCCAACCGGCCGCTGCCGAACTTGCGAAAGCGTTGAAGGTGCCCGAGAACTGGATGAAACAGGAAACTGCCATTGAAAAACCTGGCGACATCACGATTCGGATGCGGATCCGCGAAGAAAAATCTGCTGCTCCAAATGTGGTCGGCCTGCTCGAGGGTTCGGACCCGGAACTTCGTGACGAGTACGTCGTGATTGGCGCCCACTTGGATCACCTGGGCACCCGCGGCGGGGCGATCTACCCCGGAGCCGATGACAATGGTTCTGGCTCCACGGCAGTTCTCAGCATTGCACGCGCCCTGTCACTCAACCCTGTCAAACCAAAGCGGAGCATTCTGTTCATCTGGTTCACGGCCGAAGAAGTTGGCTTAATCGGTTCCAAATATTACACCGACAATCCGATACTTCCGCTCAATAAAATGACCTGCATGTTCAACATTGACATGGTGGGCCGCAACGAGGATCAAGGGGAAGGGGATACGGATGCTGATAACGAAGGTCATATCCATCTGGTTGGCAGTCAACGTGGCGACACAGAACTTCACAACCTGATCCTTTCCGCCAACCAACATGTCGGGTTTCAATTTGAATTGGACATGGAAAGTGTTTGGAACCGAAGCGACCAGGTCAACTTTTTTGCACACGGTGTTCCGGTTGCGTTCATGTTTGGCGGATTTCATCCCGATTATCATCAGCCATCGGACACCACGGACAAAATCAACTACAAAAAAATCGCTGCCGCCGCCCGGCTCTATTACCTGTCGATTTTCGCAGCGGCCGATCATGGAAAATTTGAAATGAAAACGTCGGAATAACCGTGGACCAGGCGATCCCGTTGATCCGTGCCTGTGATCACTGGGAATCGACACCCAGCGTACCGGTTGTTGCCCAACAGCAGATTAAAAGACGATTCCTAAAACGCCCTTCAGCTGCAAAGAAATCAATCGTCATTCCAGAACTTCAATTGATCTGGCTGGGTTGAAACATTGCGCTCCGACGCTCCCTGGTCGTAACTCGTTTCAACCGGTGGCTCTACCGTTCCTGGAATCGGCTCCGTGGCATCAGGCAAAGCGTCCCCCTGGACTGACTTGGCCGAGCCTGCTGAGGCAACTGCGGTTTCCAGTTTCAGATGAACCGAAGCTGCAATCTTACTACGCAACGCCTCTCGTTCTTCCGCTGTCAGCTCAATATCGACCCGCCTATCCGAAGACACGAATAACAAACGGGCCGCCACCCGTTCGATGGGCAAACGACAGAACTGGCTGACCGCCATGCGGTATGCATTCAACTGAGGCCGGTAGTATTCCACTCTTTGCCCGATATTTTCTTCCGACACCGGGTCCGTCTTGTAGTCCACCAGATCCGCTGCGACCAATCGTGATCCTTCATAAACCAGGACCAAACGGTCAATGAAACCTCGCATCATTTCCCCACCCAGGTACACTGCGAACGGCCGTTCATTTTGCACCTCCAAACGGATGGCGTCGGTCAGGACAGGCTGATCCACCATCAACTTCGGAAGGATTTCCTGTTGGTACCGGGAAAGCGACAAGAGTCGGCCAACCGAATCGGTTTCAACCATCCGCTCAAAATCCTGCACGCATGTTTGGCAATTTGTGGGCGATGGATCAACCATTTTCAATTGGTCGAGCAACCCATTTCGATCGATTTTAAAATCTTCCAGCCATCGAACCTGCTCAAAACACCGATGGACCAACGATCCGTAATTCAAAGCTTCCTGGTTGTTGTGCTCTGAAAAAACGGTGCCCAACTGGATATGGTTCCCACCTTCCAGGCTCGATGGGCTGGTTCTCGGCATACCACGACCCGAACGAACCACCCGTTTCAGATCAAGCGGTTTCAAGGCTATGTCTGATGCAAGGTAAAACTGGTCCAATTGATGATCTACCCCGGATTCGTCAGATGGCCTGGCAGCCTGATACCAGTTGGGGTCACCCTGTTCATAAATCAGGCTTTCGCCCAGATCGTTACCAACTGAATCCGCTTGAAGCGTCGCAAGCAGAACGCCCGCGTCGGAGATATCAGTTGCCTTGGTTCCCCGGGAAATGACCATATGGACCGCGTGAACCGCACGGGTCAAAGCGACATACAGAACAGATAAACTCTCGCGAACCTCCCGCTCCCGGTCCCAATCAAACATCTCAGGAAATGGCTCGGGCAGGAAGTGTCGTTCACCTTCGCCTACCCAGCGACAGGCTGCCGAAACAGGATCCGTGGGAGATTGACGGTTCACCACCACGTCCGGCCGATGCGACAGCCAGCCTTGCCCGGACTTTTGAAATGGCAAAACGACCACGTCGAACTCCAACCCCTTGGACTGATGAACGGTCATGACACGAATGTTTGCGCTGGACCGGTCATGGGCTCGAAACTCGTTTCGAATGTAGGAAACGAACTGGTCGGCCCGCAAACGCGAACGTTCTCCACGAACCTGTTGGTCGTAATTGAATGCCTGTTGGACCAATTGTTGCAAGCGTATCAATTCGCGTTTAGTACAATGGACAACCAGTTCTCGCGCCATCCATTCGATCGTAGCTCCATAACCGTTGAGCAACAGGCGTTCTCGTACCGTGTTCGCGGACAACACGGCAGCGGCAGCATTCTCCTCCTGATTACCGGCTACTTCGGGCACCAAGCCAAACCGTGTGGCCAACGGACTATGGGACAGGTGAAATCGTGCAATCGAGTCAGCGGGATGATCGGCAAGTTGCATTGCCGAAAGCACCAGTCCAACGGCAGCCGAGTCGGTCAGGGGATTCCCCCCTTCTTCGCTGGCTGCAATGCCAACCTGTTGCAGACCAAATATCAATTGGCCAACCGTTTCGTTCTTGCGAACCAGCACGCCAATCGTCAGATCCTCAGCTTCCGCATGGCGCTGGGAAAGCTCGGCAACCAATTCAACGGTCCTCTGAATGACCTGTTGGTTCCGTTGTGAATCCTTCTCCCACCGGTTCCCGGCATCGATTGCTTCCGGCGCGTACTCCATGCTGACGTAACCGCTCAACTTTTGCTTGGCCGTTTCGTGATGTTCAAAACGTTCCTGCCATTGCCGCGCCGCCGTTTGGGCAATCGGCTTTTTGAATTCCAAATCAGCAAGTTGGCCAAAGACCGAGTTGACCATGTCGATGACGACCTGCGATGAGCGATAACTGATGGACAGTTTTTCTGTGTCGTTGACATGATCCAGCTGACTGGTTACCACGTCGAAAATTTCGGCAACTCCACCTCTCCAACCAAAGATGGCCTGCTTCATGTCGCCGACACAGAAAAAAGACCGATCATCCTCTGGCTGGGCCGCCCACAGTGCAAACGGCCTGATCACCGACCACTGGGCCGGTGATGTATCTTGAAATTCGTCAAGCAACAGGTGACTAATCTGGTGATCCATGCGAAAGGCCAGGTCGCGCATTTCCCGCGCCGCTACATAAGCCACCAGTCGCTGAGTAATATCCTCAAACCGCAACTGCCCCTCGACCGTCTTAAGTTCTTCGAATCGCTGCGAGTACTGTTCGAGAAGTGTAAAGGTCGAGGCATTCTGTTGAATCAACCGGGTAATCAGATGGGCCCGACAATGAGGCAGCAACCGGGAGTAAAGGTCGACCAGTTCCGCAGGCAGCGCTTTGTAGTAAGAAGCCTCGCCACTGACCACACTGGCAAACATCTTGGATTGGATCAGCGTATCCCAGTCCCGGTTTATCACATGCTGAATCTCTTCCAGCAGTTTTTTCTTCTGTTGCCCGTGAGGAAATTCTATCGAGTCCAACGCCTGCAACTGCAAAACCAATTCATCCAACTCCTGATCCGACAAAAATGTCTTGCATGGGAGAATCTGGTTCCAGGCGTCTGTTTCCGAATCCTGGTAAATCGAATACATGCCGCGAACGGTCAGACGGATCAGTTCGGAAACCCGCCTCTGGGCTTCACCCTTGTTCATCAGACGAACCAGCTGCAAGACGGAATCATTCCGCAGGACTTCCTGTATGGCCTTGTCGCGGAGCAGGTCCATTTGCTGTTCCTGGACGATGGACCAGTCACTGGGCAATTCCAACTCAAGGCTGAAAGATTGGGCAATCCGATTAAAAAAACCATCCAATGTGCCAATCTGCAAGCGGTGCAGATTGACCATCAGATCGGCCAGCATCGCCTGGGCCCGAGATGGATCCAAGTCAACATCAAGCGCCTCGGCCAACTCGTCTGCACCGCCAGGGTCCAACGCTGCCTTGGCAAGCCGCTGAATAATCCGGTCGAGAATTTCACCGGCTCCCTTACGGGTAAAAGTGGTCGCCAAAATACTCTCACACGAAACGCCCGAGGCCAACAATTGCAGATAGCGGTTGGACAACCGATACGTCTTGCCCGTTCCGGCCGATGCCCGGATGACATCATTGGAAAATGGTTTTCCCGAACCCTTATTCATGGCCGTTCTCCCGCTAACTGGGGTGGCGACCATTTTTCAAAAACGGGGTCCTGGCAGATACCAGCCCAGGCATCCGAATAAATGGGTGGGGTGGCCACCGGCGGCCAAAAGATACCCTGCTGTAATGACCGGATCACCTGTTCTGCCTGCCGGTCGGCATCGGCCAGCTGTTGGGCATTCCAATTGGCCGCCTCAAACTTGACCTCCTTGATCGATTTGGGCAACTTGATGTAACCCAGATCCGGGACGCCAAGATCATAGCCAGCCAAAGCCTCGACATGGCTGGCCAGGTGCCGATACAACGGCAATTGCAAATCGAGCCAACCCCGGTCCTTGGAAAAATGGGCAGCTGCCGGCGATTTACCCGTATCGGATGTCTTGTAATCCCAGATCGCTACCTGGCCCCCAATTCGGTCATTGACATCCACCCGATCGATCGTGCCTCGGATGGTAAACGGCTTGTTGTCGACGGTCATCCTGTGTTCGAGATATTGTTCGACGGCGATGATGCGCCATCCCTGCCGGACCCGCTCCGCCTGCAACTCGGCAAATCTCTCGAACCGGTAACGCAACTGTTCCACCTGGATTTGGACCGCTGGCAACCGGGAACCGCGATACCGGATGTTCTGCCATTTATCCAATGCTGCCGAGAGAAAACCGGCTATCTTCGTCGAATCGGTTGAATCCCGCAGATCACTGTGGCCAAAATCTTCCAGGACATCGTGAGCCAAGTTGCCAAAAGCCCTGGGATCCAGTTCCCGCCAACCATCGTCCACGGAATCCAATCGCATCACCTTCGAAAGGTAAAAGCGGTAAGGACATTTGATATACTCGCGAAACGAAGTCACCGTCAGGTTGTTTTGGGAAATCCCGGTTTCGGGTAGAGGTATGACAAACTGCTGACTCGTTGGAAGATCGGCAGGATCGGCCAGCCAAAAATGAATATCTGCCTTGCCACTGTAACCGAAAAAAGCCCTGGCCCGCCGCGCAACGGTCGGAGGATCGGAAACAAACAGAAGTCGACTCGGCTTTTGCGGTTCCCCTTCGCTGTCCCGACGACCAACCACCAACAAACAGTGTTCACGAACGCGGTTGATCACATTCAGCGCATAGGCATCCCGCGCATAACGCCGGTTATTGTCCAGGATTCCAAGCTTCTCACATAGTGAGTTCGGCAGAAACAGATGTCCATTCTCCGAGGCCGGAATATACTCATCGTTCATCCCCGTCACCACTACCACCGGAGCGTCGTCGAGCGGCAAATCCAGCCAGCCAACCATTTCAATGGCCAGCGGGTCGGCGGGAGGCGCGACGGTCCCATCGACGGATGCCTGCAGCGCCAGTTCCAACGCATTGATGGCCGTCACCCGCGTCTGCCAAACTTCCGGCACCTGCTGTTTGTCAGCCAATGATTCATAGATGTTCTGACAGGCTCGGATGGTCCGACGGTCTTCCGGATCCTCCTTGTCCATCGTGCGATCCCCATAAACTTCCAGGAGGAGTTTTCCCCATGGCCGGGTCCAGTGGGCCAAAGGACGTTTCTTGCCAGTCAACGGCTTGAGAAGTGTCGCCAGGTGTAAATGAAGCTGATTCAAAGTGTCGGTTGCTGCCGCCAACCGCTGCGCCCTCTCTAACGATTTGTCGTCACCCTCCACAAACCAACTCCGAATTCGTTGCGGATCGCCAAAAGGGAGTTCCGCCGCAACGGGAATGCCGTCCGGCAAATTTTCATTCTGGAAACGATCCAGGTCCGGCAACCAGGATGAACCCTCAACTCGCTGGCTCAACCACTGGAACAGATCCGGGTGACGGCCAGCGCGGCAAACGTGTCATACGATTCTGCTTCGAGATATTCCCGGGCAGCCAGCATCAGGCGAACCGGCGCCGCTTCGGCCAATGGTCGACCGCGGAGATTGCGATGCCTGATCTCGAGCGCATTGAGCGTCCTTTCTATTTGGGGAATCACCCCCTGATCGGGAACACCGATCGTAATCTGGTCGGTTGAAAAACGGCCATCCAATTGGCCGAGGTAATGACCGACCGCACTGGCCTGATCCTCGGGCTGGTCCACAATTTGAATTCGGGAATCAGAAATCTCGATCGGTGCTGCGAGCCAGCGATCTGGCAGCAAACCGCCAAATGCATCGAATCGATCTGACCATTCCGTCGGTGCAGCCAAAAGAACGGTCGGGGGGACCTGCAGCTGGGACAACATCTCTCGAATACAACGGTTCAGATCGGCGGTCGCCAACATGATGACATGTCGTTCTGTCCCGCAATCCCGCCGCTGTATCGCCACATTTCGGGCCGCCTGTCGATCCCACAAATCGACTTCATCGAGCAACTCATAGTACCGCCCTTGAATCGCCTCGAGAGCTTTCCATCGCTTGACCTCGCCCGGCTCCTCGATGTCCCGAACTTCCCGGGCGACACTTTCGAAACTCCAAACATCGTTGGCTAATCGGCGGTACAATCCCGCCAGCAACGTGGCCAGAGGCTGCCAATCTTCCCAGGCAGCCCCGGCGGACCCGATCAGCTGTTCGATTTCCCAAGGTGGTGTCTGCTGCAGCGCGTGACACCAGGCGGTATGCATCGCAAGTTCAGAAGCAAAGCGCTTTTCCGCTTTATAAAGATACTCCGGCAACTGACCAATCGTGGTCAGCGTCGGTGGAGAAAACACCTGACCCTGTCGATCCGCTTCCATGACCAATAGTTGCAACAGCCGATTCATGGCACGGCTTCCCGGCAAAACAATCAGCAACTCGGAAAGATCCAATTGCCGGCCATCACCATAAGAATCAGCTAACCAGCGGGTCGCTGATTGCAATGGCGGTCCATCCAGTCCCAGGAACACGCGCTGAATCGTCTCATTTGTCTCTTGTTCGTTCGTCAATGAAATCTCCACTCCCGCCCATGAACCAAAACAACCTCACGAACTAGCCGTAGTCGGTTTGCGTTTCGCAAAGGTTCAGCCAGGCTGGGCATGTTGGTTTTCGCGTAATTATAAAGTAATTGGGGCGAATGACACGTATGGTCACACCACGCAACCCTATCCAACGGAATCAGGAATATTACAGAACCGGGAAGTTCCCCAACCATTTCGCCACATCACTCTGTTGTTGATGACATCGTTCGACATTGACCAACCCCGTTGCCGTATCGTGGAACGGCGAGCCGACTTGCCCTCGTTGGCTGCATGTCCCGAGCTCACGGCCACCCTGATGCGTTGGCAAGATTGGGTCGGACCCTCGAGGGTGAGCGAGTTTGCCTCACAGTTTTGGCGCCTTCCACATCGGAATCCCGCCCGCCTTCAGCTGCTTTTCGTGGAGAACATGAAAGGGTCGAGTGGGCGACATGGGCACCGTTTCGTTGACCATCATCGGTCGGGTTTTCTTCCACCATCGGTCATATGCGTCACGCATCGTTTTAACAATCTGGGGATGGTCCTCGATCACGTTGTTCTGCTGTCCCGGGTCTGCCTGCATGTCGAACAGGTCCTTGTTGTCCACGAGGCGGAAGCGTTGATTGCGAACCGCGAAACCGCGCCATTGGTGCTCGTTTGGTTCCGATCCAGTCCGCCAGCGACCTTTGTGGGTGAATAGAAATCGGTCCTCCCACTCAGCCTTGCCGTCCTCAATCAGTGGCAGCAGGCTACGGCCTTCCACTTGATTGGCCGGGTGTTGAGCGCCGGCCAGCGCGGCCAGTGTTGGAAAGACATCGATGTGGGCGGCGATGTTGCCGAGATCGACTCCTGGCTTGATTCGTCCGTCCCAGCGTACGAAGAACGGCACCCTCACACCGCCTTCATCCGCGCTGCCCTTCAAGCCTTTCATGCCAGCGTTGAATGGCAACATCTGTTTCCCGTCGGAGGACTTGCCGAGCGACTGTCCCAACCGTCCCGACCCGCCGCCAGTCATTCCGTTGTCCGACATAAAGATCACCACCGTGTTCTCCATCAGGTCCCATTTCTTCAAATGGTCCATCAGGCGTCCGACGTTCTCATCGATGTTCTCGATCATACCGTAGAAGCCGGCGGTCTTCGGGTTGAACCCCTGGTCGGTGAACCGTTTCGTGTTTTCGGGCGGCGCGATAAAGGGCCCGTGCGGGGCGTTCGTCGTGATGTAGGCGAAGAACGGAGCGTCGCCGGATTTGACTTGATTGATCCACCCCAAGGCTCCAGTGAAGAACAAATTGGTGCAGTAACCGTTCGTGCGCACGAACGAGCCATTGTGGCGAAGCGTGGGATCAAAGTACTTGTTTCCCGGCGCGTCAGCACAGCTGCATTTATACGCTTGACCAATGCCGCCGGCGCCGTGGATCAGGGCCTCATCGAAACCGCGGCGGTGAGGTTGGTACGGTTCCTCGTCTCCCAAGTGCCACTTGCCGAAAATACCGGTCGTATAACCTGCAGATTTGAGCACCTGCGGCAGCGTGGTTGCGTTGAGCGTCATCCGTTCGCGCTCGAGAATGGTATGCGTCACGCCGTTGCGCATTGGGTGGCGACCGGTCATCAACGCCGATCGCGTCGGCGCACAAGTCGGGGCGACCAGGAACCGTGTAAATCGAACGCTCTTGTCGTACATCGAGTTCAGGTTTGGCGTCTCGATCCACGGGTGTCCGTGACGTCCGACCGGGCCATACCCTTGGTCGTCGGTGATAACAAGGATAATGTTCGGCCTTGAACTCCGCAGCGACTGCGCGGCAGGCAGCAGTGAACTGGAGGCGGTTGCGGCCAAGATAATGGAACAGAGTAGTCGTTTCTTCATATTGTTTCCTCAGCCTCGTGTTCACACAGTATTCGCGGCGGCCCTCGAAAAGGAAAGCGTATCCCGCCGACTCGCGAACTTCAAGCATGAAGAACAAGCAGTCCCCTTTTCATCAGAAACTCTTCGTTTGTGCTTTTCCGGACTTTTCGTTGCCAAGGCTCGATCAGCCGCCAGCTACGACGCTATTTGCAGAGTGCGAAGACGGCGACTGCCACGCCCAACGACGTTACCATCACGCTGCTGAATCGAAGTTTTCTTTTGAGAGCGAAAAACTTATGGATTCCCGGCAGTGTTTTCAGGCGCTGAAGTATGTAAAAATTAGCTGGTTCATTTTAAAGCAGCATTTGGACCGTTGGATTTGACAGAATCTGCTGTAAAATTCAGATCCGAGGTAAGGGTAAACTGTGAATTCCATTGACGACGACAATTCAAACGATATCGCCGACTCTGACGGTACGACAAGCAACGATTCCGAGGATTCCGACAAACAGACAAGCGACATCGGGGAGGCGCCCCCTTCCAGAGAGGGCGATCCATCGATAGTTGTCGCAACGATGGTTAGTAGCGAAGGACCTTCGGAGATCATCGAGGCGACCGCAGTTTTTGCGAAGCCCCGTGAAATGCCAGCCAACTTTCAGAACCTGGCCGCCGTAGGAGGTGCCGTCGGCGCTCTTTTGTTGGGGATTTGGTCGATTTTTGGTGCAACCATCTCACCGTACGCCAGCATTAACGCCATGGTCGGAATCCTGATGGGATTCTGGGGAATTACTTCCCCCAGAAAAAAAATGGCGATCATCGGCATAGTCCTCTGCCTGATCGGGTTGGGACTTAGCGTTTGGGAAGTCAACGGAATCATTTCAAATTACCTAATGCAAGTCGAAGAAATGTAATTCCGCGGAAAGTTCGGTTAGGATCGAGTCTTAATTTACCATTGTTTTTTGCAGGTCGGGTCCCCATGGCCAAACTTTACTTTTACTATTCGGCGATGAACGCCGGCAAAAGCACGACCCTGTTACAGTCGGCTCACAACTATGAGGAGCGCGGCATGCGAGTGCTGCTGTTTACCCCCAACCTGGACAGCCGGGATGGCATTGGCGTGATTTCTTCGAGAATTGGATTAGATCGATCCGCCATGACCTTTTCCCAAACCGACGACCTGTTTGTAGGAATCCGCAAGGAACAGGAAAAAGAAGCGATTGACTGTATACTTGTCGACGAGGCGCAATTCTTGACCAGCAAACAGGTTTTGCAACTTACTTTGATTACCGACCGGTTTTCGATTCCCGTATTGTGCTACGGTATTAGAACCGATTTCCAGGGAGAGCCGTTTGAAGGGAGCAAGTACCTGCTGGCCTGGGCCGATGAACTGATTGAAATCAAGACGATTTGTCGAACGGGCAGGAAAGCAACCATGAATGCCCGACTGGACGAACAAGGCAACCGTGTCTGGACAGGACAGCAGATTGACGTCGGCACCCATTACGAAGCACTTTGCCGCAAAGAGTTTTTTCTGGATCGAGTCTCACCCGTTGACTACCATCCACCCGAGTAGTCGTGTGGTACAGCATTTCTTGACAATAAAATCCATTCACTGGAGACAGGACAAATCAACAGCAAGCAAGTTCCTTCGGACTCCAATGAATTTTGGTCCCAACACAACATCACCCAAGTGCTGGACAACTCTGACCTGTTGGTCTGCTACGTGGACAGCCAGCTGGTCTACCGGTACGTCAACCAACCCTACGCCGATTTCTGGAATTTACCCAAGACGGAAATCATCGGTCGCAACATCGAGAATCTGGTTTCCAAAGAAAAAGCTCACATCACGACCGACAGCGCCCAACAGGCTTTACAGGGCACGGTGGTACAATTGGAACAAGAAGTCGTGGTCGCAGGTCGTCAAAGATTCCTTCACAACAAGTACCAGCCGGATTTTGATTCAGAAGGAAATGTTGCCGGGTTCTTCCTGTACTGCCACGAAATCACCTCCATCAAGTCGGCACAGGGGGAATTGGAACGTGCCCAGCACGGGTTGGACATGGCAGTCCAAGCTTCCCAATTTGGCATTTGGGAAACGGATCCCGCTCGCTACGACTGGTTCTTCACCGACCACGTTGAACAATTATGGGGTCTCAAGACAGGGAGCTTGGAAAACTCGACCAGGAAATTCGACTCCCGCATTCACCCACAAGATTACCCCAGGATCCTGGAAGTACGTCGCCTGATTGAGCAAGAAAAAACGGATCACACGGTTCAATTCCGGGCGTTAACCAATACGGGTTATCGCTGGATGCAAGCGGCGACCCATTCGCAATTTGACGAGCAAGGCAATTTGACACGACGGACCGGCTCGATCACGGAAATCGACCAAATCAAAGCAGACCAAATCAAATCGGCTGATGAGGTGGAACAGCGCGACCTGTTTTTGGCAATGCTATCCCACGAATTACGCAACCCAATGACGGCGATCTACCACGCAATCTACTATGCACAGGAAACAGGAGAATTGCCGGAATCCCTTACGGAAATATTTGACATCATTGATCGTCAATCGAAACAGATGACGGAGTTGATGGATGATCTTCTCGAAGTTTCCCGATTCAACCAGGAAAAAGGGGACTTCATATTCACTCAAGTTGATTTGGGGCAGACGCTGGAAGAACTGGTTACTGATCTTGCAACCAAAGGCGATCCAGAAAATCAAACTATTGTATTACAACCGATCAACGGAACGTTTTGGGTCTCTGCCGATCAAGACCGATTGAATCAAGCCATCGTGAACCTGCTGGATCATGCTAAGAAATACGCCACTGAAAAGGGATCGATTGAAATTAGCATCAGCCGAAAGGACGAGAAAGTAACATGTTCAATTTCAGATGGCAGGCCTGGCATTCCCGGTGAACACCAAGTTGATGTTTTCGAACAGTTTATCCGGGATGACCACGACGCGTACCGATCCATTGGCCGTTTGAGCATCGATTTATTTCTCGCCCGCTGTATTATTCGAGAATTGGGCGGTAACATCTCGATCGAGAATGAAGGATTGGGAAAAGGATCTGCCTTCACGTTTTGGCTTCCCTACAGCACACCGATTGATAAAACCATTAATGCAGAAAAGGCTGAATCATGATCGTTCGTTTATGCAGTATCGTATCCTTGGTGATCTTGGCGTGTCTCAGCTCCAGACCATGCGAAGCCGCCGATCATGCTCCACTGAAAAAACCAAATTTCCTGTTTATATTCGCCGACGACCTGGCATTTGATTGCGTGGGCAGTTCGGGAAACGCCGAAATCCGCACGCCCAATCTGGATCAACTGGCGCGGCAGGGAATTACCTTTACGCACGCCTACAACATGGGCGCCTGGACCGGCGCGGTCTGCGTTTCCAGCCGTACGATGCTCAATACGGGCACCTTCCTGTGGCGCGCCAATCGCCTCAA
This sequence comes from Mariniblastus sp., assembly GCA_014237975.1. GTDB lineage: Bacteria > Planctomycetota > Planctomycetia > Pirellulales > Pirellulaceae > Mariniblastus. The sequence goes on from JABACA010000071.1 coordinate 15,876, forward strand.
GAAACAATTGAAAAATGAGTGGGTCCAGGACAAAAAGTTCTGGTCCCAGCGACTGGAGCAGGCCGGTTACCACACCTACATGACGGGCAAGTGGCACGTCCCGGTCGATGCCAACAAGATTTTCAACACGGCCCGCAATATACGGCCTGGCATGCCCAATCAGACCGATTCCGGTTACCACCGGCCGAAATCCGAAGAGGACAAGAACTGGCTGCCCTGGGATAAAACGAAGGGTGGATTCTGGAAGGGAGGCAAGCACTGGAGTGAAATTGTAGCCGACGACGCGATTGACTTTATCCAGATGGCCAGCAAGGCACCCGAACCTTTCTTCATGTACGTCGCTTTCAATGCGCCGCACGATCCCCGTCAATCACCCAAATCGTATGTCGATTCGTACCCGCTGGACAAGATCTCGCTGCCCAAGCCGTTCGTGACCGAGTACCCGGACGAAATTGGCTGCAACAAGATCCGCGACGAAGTACTGGCCCCGTTTCCCAGGACGCCGCACAACGTCAAGGTCAATCGGCAGGAGTACTACGCGATCATTGAACACCTGGATGTCCAGATCGGCCGCATCGCAGACGCCCTCAAGGCGAGCGGCCAGGCCGACAACACGTACGTCTTCTTTACCGCCGATCACGGCCTGGCAGTTGGGCATCACGGCCTGATGGGCAAACAGAACATGTACGACCACAGCGTGCGGGTCCCCTTCTTTATGACGGGCCCCGGCATCGACAGTGGTGAACGACTGAACATGCCGATCTACCTGCAGGACGTGATGCCCACCACGCTGGAACTGGCGGGCGCTTCGCGGCAAGGTGTCGAATTCAAGAGCTTGTTGCCCTTGATCCGGGGAGAGGTCGCCACCAGCTACGATTCGATCTACGGCGCCTATACCAAGCATCAGCGGATGATCACGCACGACAATCACAAGCTGATCGTCTATCCCCAGATCAACAAGATGCGGTTGTTCGACCTGGGCAGTGATCCTTGGGAGGAACACGACCTGATCGACCAGCCGGATCAACAGGTGCGGGTCGCCGATCTGCGGGCCCGGCTGCAACAGCTGCAGAGCGAGATGGACGATACGCTGCCGCTGACCAACGAGCCGGAGTAAAAGAAGAGAGGTGCGAACATCCCAATGGACATTCGCACCCGAGGTTTCTGGCTACTCCTGTTCTGTTAGTCCTTGCCCTCTTCCAGCAACAGCGGAAGCTCGGGGTCGGTGACCGGGCTCGGTTCATCGGTCGAAATGGCGGCCGGGCCTGGCATCAGCTGTTCGTACGGTCCGTAACTGACCGGGCAGGTATCGAGCCACTCGGTATTCATCTTTCCACTATTCCAGCGACTGGCATTGATCTCCGCCTGGCACTGGGCCTCCTCGGACCAAGGTCCCTCGGTCAGGTAGATGTTGTATCGCGACAGCAATGATCCGGTGGTGAAGGCATACTGCATCAAGGCCCGGTTGTAATCGGAGATCGATCGATGCACATCGCTTTCAGCCGTGGCCGCCCGCTGTTGGGCATCGAGCAGGAAGAAGACCTGGTCCTGGCCCTCTTCGACCCGTTTCTTTTTCGGTTCCAACTCGGCCTGTACTGCCACGCGTTGGTTGAAACTGACCCGCATCGCTTCAAAAGCGCGGTCCACCTCGCTAAAGGCACTGCTCAGGTCATGCAACAGTTGCCGCTGCTGTTCTTTTAACAGCGCCCGTTCTCTTGTTAAATTCAACTCGGCATTGCGAATGGCCAGGTGACCCTGCCGATTCCCCAGCGCCCCGCTTACCTCGAAGCCGAGGTTCCAATCAGCCAGGTGGTTATTCATCAACTCGTAATAGGCGCTGGAGGGATTACCAGGCGCCGTACCCGGCGCGCCCATCCACTGGTATGGGCTCCACCCTTTGAAATTGTAGTTCCCCAACAGGTCAAATCGCCAACGGTACAGTTGCTTGGCGGCGATCAGTTCGAGTTCCCGCTGGCGGACTTGCCATTTCTGGCGGCGGACCTCGACCCGACGGCCCAAGGTTTGAATCTGTGAATCTTCCCAGTTAAAAGCGACCGGGGCCGTGATCGGTTCGGTGATCGGCCGAATCACCTGGCCATCGTAAACCGGCAATCCCATCAATCGCCTCAGCTCCCGTTCGGCGCCCAGCACACCCGGTCTCCCTTGCGGGATACCGACCAGGGCCGTCTGTGCCAGTTGATCGAAACGGTAGTACTGTTGGCGGGCTTGCGCCTCGTCATCCGGACGACCGACACCGTTATCCAACCGCAACTTCCGGTTGGCCCAGGTATCGCGTGCCGCGTTGCGGGCCAGGATGGCCGTATCGAGGTCTCGGTAACCAAAGTAGAGCAGCCAGTAGTTGTTCACCACGTCGCGGACCAGGTCGCGCACCGACGCTTCGAAATCGGCCAGTGAGATGTCGCTTCGAATCCTGGAAATCAAAACGCCGTTGTAATTGCCGGGCGTCGCGTTGGGGCCGGCAATCCGGTTGATTTGCGCACCACGATTTCGCAACAACGGCTGTCGTACTTCAAATGTTTTTTCGACCGTCCAATTTTTTCGCGAGGGGAGAAACAAAGGATTATAAGTCTTCTGTCTCTGGTAGTTCGTTCGACTGCCCATCGTAAATGAAGCACCGGATGCGGTCTGTTTCGACAGGCCCATGTTAATGTTGGCGCCGTCCGTTTTGGGTGAACCAAACACCTCGGTCGCCCCGATAAACGGCTGCTCGGTGTGGTTCAGAAACGAGCTACTGTTCCACTGCGCATCAAAGGCACTGAGGGCCGCTTCGACACTGCCAAACGGGTTCGTTTCAACCAGCGCCTGGTCATACAGCGTGCTGGCCGCCTGCGGCGCCGAGACAACCACGCCCCCCAACTTGTTCATCACTTTACTGTTGGCCAGCGTCATCTCGACGCATTGGTCGACCGTCAGGTTCCACGGCTCGAGTTCTTCAAAATTGGAGACCGTCATCGGCGGACCCGTCATGAACTCCATGCCGTCCGATTCACCGGCACACGACGCGTCCGGGTATTCAATCTGCTGCAGGAAATCCTGGCACGGTGCACAGGACGGGGAGAAACTGATCTCCTGGTCGTGGTGATGACAACCAGTGATCCAAACGATCAGCAAACAGGAGACTGCCAAGCAGACGGTAGAACGGGAATTTAATAGCAACGTGTTTTGCATGGGAAAGTTACATTCGGGTCCAGAAACCGAAAATCCGGATTTTCCACAAATCCGGAATTATCGTTACTATCGGACCGGTTTCACCGCTGGGACATGATAATCGGATGAACCGTTGAACCCTCGGCAAACGAAAAAGTCAGCCGGTAACCCGCTGTTTGCCTGACCCGCAAACCTTAACAAGCCGATCTTCGCCTACGGCGACCGCTAGTTACTGTTTTGCTGCTGTTTTCGGTAGATGGCCGGCGTTACCTGCACGGCGGCACGAAAATGCCGGGTGAAAGCACTCTGATCGGCAAAGCCGCACTGGCTGGCAATTTCAACCAGGCTTTGGTCGGAATGAATCAGCAAGCGGGTCGCTTTTTCCAGTCGTGACTTCATGATGTATTTCTTGGTCGATAAACGAAACACCCGCTTCATGCGTCGATCGAGTTGATCGCCCGACATGGCCACCCGTGCCGCCAGCTGTTCGGTGCGCAGCGTGGCGTCCAGGTTGGACTGGATGAAATCGACCACCGATTTGACATTGGCCATTTCCAGATCGCGATCGGTGGGCGCATGCAGATCCTGGGAAATTCCGACCAGACCGACTGGCTGATTCTGCTCGTCAAGTATCGGGAACTTGTTGGCCAGGTACCAACCCAGGTTGCCATCGCTGTTGGTGATCTGCTCCAGCTGATCCTGGATCGACTGCCCCGTTTCCAGTACGTGCTGATCCTGGCTGGTGTAGATGGCGGCCAGCCATTCGGGGAACACATCGGCCGCCGTTTTGCCGATCAAATCCGATTTCTCGTCCGCATTGACCCGATCGACCAGCGCCTGATTGACGGATTGATAACGGGCCTGCCCGTCTTTGACGCAAAATACGACATCCCCCAGCGCATCAAACACGCTCTCCATCAGACGGTGATCGATCGTTTCTTTCATGACCGCCCACCCGACGCGCAGCGGCCCGTGTTATCGTCAAGAAAACGAACCAATGGCCGGCTGTCGACGATGCTAGGATAGTGGATTGCCACCAACGATTTCTCCAAAATCTCGATTTGCCTGGGGCGGGCAGTTGAACTGGTACCCTTCCCGCGGCATTTCTTCGAATTCTGCCCATTGGGCAAAATGATGAAGCACGATTGCCCCGGCCACATTCACATTCAACGAGCCGGCCGTCCCGTGTTGGGGAACGTAAATCAGTTTATCACACATGTCCATCTGTTTTGGCAACAGGCCTTCACCTTCGTTGCCAACCATGAAGGCTGTCGAGCCCTCAAACGGACGATCACAAACCGAGCAGGCCTCGGGTGCGATCTCCACGCCATGGATTTGGCAGCCCCGCGAACGTGCGAATTCAACCGCATCCTGCAGTGTGAAAAACCGATGAATCCGGGTATGGCGAGTTTTGGCGTTGGCGCCACGGCGGGAGAAATCTCGACGGCCGACCACGATGACTTCGGCTCCAAACGCGTTGGCCGTACGTAGCAGGAAACCAAAATTGGATCCCTTGGCGATATTATGAATGATCAGGAAGCTCTCGATTTTCTTGGTCATCGTGGGCAGATCCGGACATGAAGGCAGGGCAACGAGATATTTTCCTGATCGTTATATCATGTTTGCGTTTCGCAGCCAGAAGTAACCGCCCGAAGAATTTTGGTGGGCAAGCGGAGGCACATTTCCCGGCACAACAATCGACACCAGGCCAATTCGAGACCGACAGGCGGCAACCAACGTCGTCGCCTGGAAACGAAACAGGGGATTATTGGGTCACCGAGATCTGATCGGTTGCCGTAACCGTTCCCACCATGTTCTGGCTGATGGCGCTCATCTCGAGCGTATAATTGCCCGGTTTTTTGCCAATCACAATGGCCGAAAAATCGATCGTCTCCCCGATCCTCATCTCGTTGCGGCGAGGAAGAAAATATTGTGAGTCTCCACGAACATTGGCCACGATCGGATTACCGTCTTCATCGGTAAACGACTGTAATTCAAGACCCGGCGGGACCAATACCGCGACGTCAATGTTCTGTTCCTCTGCCGGACTGTTGTTTCTCACTGAAAACTCGATTCGCCCCCGACCGTTGACGGCAATCGACTTGTCAAAGGTGGCAACACTGGCTTGCAACGTTTTGCGGGAACTAAAATCGCCCGACTGACCTGGGATCTGGATGGGCTCACCCCGGCTTGCTCCCGATCCGTCGGCAGGCAACAGGGCTGGAGGCAGAGGCCCAATCGTCCCGGGCGGCTCGATCCGCGTGTTGAACCGGCGAGTCAAACTTTGCAATGACGGGGACGAAATCGTCATTTCCATAAACGCATTGGGATCGACTGTTTTGGCCAGCATCACAATTTCCACCACCGCCGACTCGCCCGGATCCAATCGACCGATCTGGATGAACAGATCGTCTCCCATCCATTTGTGGGGATACAACTTGGTTACTTGAATCGGCTCCAGTGAGTTACTCATCCGGCAATTCAATTGAAGGTCGGCCAATGTCAAGTTGCCGGAATTGGTAATGGTCGCCCGGAACAGCGGTTTTTGCGCCTCTTCGGCGGTCAGCTGTCCCTCCAGTTTCAGTTCGACCTGGGGCACCGAATCCAGAGTCGCTTCGACGCATCGGCGTTGCCGTGCGGTATGACCCCCATCGGCGGTAATGCTCATGTTGAAGCAGCGCGCCCCGGGTTGCAGTACATCAAATAGCAACGGAATGGATTTCTTTTCATTGTAATCCAGAGTTCCCAGGTCCAGCCCGATCGGATTGCCGACGCCCGTTGCATCCAATCCGGTATCGTATTGCACTTCGACCCTGACATTGTTCAAAGCCTGTTCACATTGATTGGCCACGTTGATCTGGAATTCGACTTGCTCCCCCACCTTGGCCGTCTCGGGTCC
>JABACA010000072.1 GCA_014237975.1 Mariniblastus sp.
ACTGCAGGAGGGAAAAAAGGTTGACAAAAAAGCTATTCAGGTCGAACGCCAAGGTCGTCGGCAACAAACTATTGTTACCAACTAGCCCCTTGAGGTCCAAAAAAACCCGAAAATCAAGCAAATCTGCCGTTAACCCAAGCTAAAACCCCCTCGTTAGGGTGGTTACTCGTCCTGTTCGGTTCGCTTCGCCACACGGTAAATCTCTTCGAACGTCGTAATCCCGCTGAGGACTTTTTCCACGCCGTCGCGGAACAGTGTCGTCATACCACCAGCATCACTGATGGCATATTTCCGAATCTCGGTGGTCGATTTGTTCTCAAAAATCATCTGGCGAACCTGACTGTCGACCATCATCAACTCATAGATGCCAATTCGGCCTCGAAAACCCGTTTTTTGACAGCTATTACAGCCTTTGCCGCGCATAAAGTTAGCATTCTTGATCTGCTCTTCGGTCAATCCGACGTCAGCCAGCACACTCTGGGGAGGCGTATACCGCGCACGACATTTGGGACAAATGGTTCGAACTAAACGCTGCGCCACGATCGCCACCACACTGCTGGCAACCAAATATCCTGGAACACCCATATCGACCATACGTGTTACAGCACTAGGCGCATCGTTCGTATGTAGTGTACTAAATACCAAGTGTCCAGTTAAACTGGCCTGAATTCCCATCGATGCTGTCTCAGAGTCTCGCATTTCACCGACTAGGATGATATTAGGGGCTTGTCGCAACATTGAGCGAATAATCCGGGCAAAGTCCAGCCCGATATTGTGTCGCACTTCAACCTGGTTGATGCCCGGCAGGTAATATTCCACCGGATCTTCGGCCGTAATAATTTTTCGATCGGGCCGGTTCAGCTGATTCAACGCGGCATACAGGGTCGTGGTTTTGCCCGAACCGGTCGGTCCGGTCACGAGGATAATGCCATTGGGGCGGCGAATCAGGCTGTTAAACCTCTTGTAGGTGACTTCGGAAAACCCCAGCTGGCGAACACCCACTTTGATATTGTCCTTGTCGAGCAAACGCATGACGGCCGATTGCCCGTGACTGGTGGGAATGACGCTAACACGCAAATCGAGCTCTTTTTCACCGACGGATATCTTGATTCGGCCATCCTGGGGCCGACGCCGCTCGGCGATGTCAATTTTGGACAGAATTTTGATACGGGACAGGATGGCACCTAATTGCCGGCGGGGAAGGGTGTCGCGCTCGTGCAACACACCGTCAATCCGGTAGCGGATCCGTACTCGATCCTCGAAAGGCTCGACGTGGATATCCGAAGCGCGTAACTGGACCGCTTCGGTAATCATCAATTGCACCAATCGAACGATCGGAGCGCTATTTTCGTCAATCGCCTCTTCGGAAGATACCTCGGCATCATCGACCGTTTCGGTGAAGTCGATCGCCGTGTCGGTAAATTCTTGCAGGATCGAGTCAGCCGATTCACCTTCAACCTGACCATACATCCGGTTGATCGCTTCGAGAATACTTGATCTTGGGGCCAGCGCTGGCGTCACATCACGATTGAGGATAAAACGCAATTTCTCGATCGTGTCGACGTCCGATGGATCGCTCATCAGAACTTTCAAACGACCGTCGGCAACTTCCAGGGGCAACACCACGTTTTCCCGTGCAACCGATTCGGGCATCAACTCAATCACGTTTTCAGGAATCTGCGCCGTTTCAAGGTCAACATACTCCATGTGGTGAAACCGGGCGAGCGACTGCATCACTTCGGATTCGGTGGCGTAACCTAATTTCACCAAGGCCTGAGCCAGCGAAATATTGGTTTGGCGGGCCAGGTTATCTGCGTCGACAGCCTGGTCTTTGCCGAGTACTCCCTCTTTAATCAAAAGGTCGACAAAGCCGTTACTTGTACTTGTTTCCATAATTCCTCTCGTTTACTAGCCCTGTCAATTTAGCCGACCGGGATTTCACTGCCCGGCATGCGTGTGCCACGAAGTCCTACTGAATCGGCGGAATATCAACAGACACACGTGATATCCAGAATCGGGAAAACTGTGAACCAAAACCTGCTCGACGCAACCAGCACAAATGCAACTATCTTCTAAGTCTTCGCTCCTGGCGTCAGCCAAGTCACCGGATCGCTACCGAAAAACTTCTTTTTTATTCGGGAGGGACGGTGAACGAGGCAAGGCCCCAACAACCAAGCGTACGTGGAAACGGGGGAAAGAGCAATCATTTCCCATTATCGATCCGCGGCTCACCGTTTCTATATCTTGATCCATGGCAACCTGTTTTGTCAACAAAATCAACATAAATAGGGTCAAATGGTGACTTCCCAAACGATTTAACGAGTGTTGCCCCAAGTTCCATCAGCGTTGCATGATATCGGTCGTACCATTTTTGCGGCGTGCGGTCGATCGTAGTTGCTGGACCTTGAGACGAAGTGCGTCGGCATCATCATACATTTCGAGGTCCTCCAGGTCGGATGCAATCCGCTCCAGATCACGTGCCGCTTGGCGGAGCTGCTGGACTCGAACAGGAGAAAAACGGGACGGATGGACCGATCGATGATCGGCTTGGCCGACCGGTTGTTCGCCCGGCAGGGAACTTGACGGCAAGCGGGCAACCGAGCTTTTCTTAACCTGTAGCTTGGTGGACTCGGGACATTCGTCGAGCAGCTTGTTTTGCTGTGTGTCTACCCAGAACTGCACCCGAGAGCAGGTGGGAGTCCTTTGAACCGTATGAATTTCGACGGATTGCAAAATCGTTTTCCCTACATTTTTCCCGGTTTTTTCAACGATATCGACGACGTCACCCTTTGCAAGTTGCACCTGCGGACCAGACATTCTCGATGGGCTGCCCGCCTCCCAGCAGGAAATGGGGCGACTTGGAAACAACCCACTTTTGCCGCTCGGGGGATGATCCAACCAGCGCTGTTCGGGTGGGGGCTGACGCAGTTCGAGTTGCGGCGGTTCTTGAATGACGCTTTTGAGCGACTTACCAAAATCCTGGGCATCGTCGTCGAACACGCCTTGGAGCTGTTGAGTCAATCCGCCACCCAGGCGTTCTCTGATTTGCAGAATCTCCTGCATGGACTGTTGTTGCTGGAGATTCAGCTCCGAGTTCTGTTCAACCTGCTCGTTCTGATCCTGAGACCGACCGATCGACGGGTAAATGGCGACGATAACCAACAGGTGAAAAACCGTCACCAAGTGGCTGGCTCGGGGGCATTGGTTCATACCGAATTCCTTACAGTTTGGGTCCAAGGGTGACATCCATAACAAATATAGGGAAATTGTGTTTTATATTGAAAGTTCAATTGTGGTGGTGATTTCAAGAAAATGACTTGAGAGGGTACCCGAAAGCAGGAATTCTTTGATTTTCCACTTTGAAATGCAGGAAAAATTGAACTTTCTTTAGCTCACGGTTATCCTAAACTTAGTTGGGTTCATTTTTCACAAGATCTCAACCGATGAATCGTGGTCGACCGCCACACGTTCTTTTTAGCTACATGCAACCATACGGACACAACGGCAAGCCATGTGCAAGCGGTCGATGATTTCTAGAAACAATAGGTAATGACAAAAATGGCATTGATTAATCCGAGCGCCCCTTTCTTGTTTGATGGCAAGCGATTACTGACTTGGTCGTTATTGACAACCGCGTTTTGCTGGCTGTTGGTGCCCGCTGATCTGACTGCACAAGATCCGGCGGCAACGCCTCCCGCTGCCGCGACCAAGCCGGCCAATGACCCGATTTTGTCAACCACCATCAATCCCAAATATGTGGCGCCCGTCATGGACGGAAGCGAGGACAGAGATACGGCCCGCCAGAAGCGGGCCCAGGCTTCGACGGTTCGTAAGTTAATCACCAATAATAAATCCGCGGTGATTGACGCATTGCGAAAGGGTGACACGTCAAATGCAGCCTTGCTGGACGAATACCTGAACGGTTACATATTCGCTGAAATGGGCCAGAACAACTCGGCCACGCTTTCCAATCTAGGAAAACTGAGGCGGGATTTCTTGCGTTCCTATTTATCAGACAAAATCCCACCGGCAGCGCGACGAGTCGTGATTGAACAGTACACGGTGCCCAAAATGCAGGGCTTCATGGATGGCAATTACCACCAGGGCGTTCGGATGAACGCGGTGGTCCTGATGGGTTTGCTTAATGATCGCGAGGGAGATTCTCGCACGGTACCCGCGCCTTCAAAGATTGCATTCAACAGCCTGTTAAATGTCTTTACGGACGCCAAGTATCCGTCGTACATGAAAGTGGGTGCCTTGGCCGGATTGCAACGACATTTCGAAGTCAGTCGTCGATTGCAGAATCCTCAAATCAATGAAGCCGAAATGAATACGATTGCAAACCAATGCCTGGCCATCATCCAGGACAAAGCTGCTGGCCAGGACGGCTGGCCGGAACAGCTTAATTACTGGTTGAAACGCCGAGCTACCCAGACGATGGGCGCAATGGGCAACGTGGGTGCCGATGGTGCCAATGCGAAAGCAATTTCCGTCAACCTTTACAATGAAGACAATCCAAAGTGGATACGATTTGATTCACTGGTTGCCTTGTCAAAAATGAAATTTGACCCCGCCATGGCACCCGAAATTGGAAACAAGGTCATCGAGTTCGTATCCCATTTCCTGGAAAACGAAGCGGACGGCCTGAAGCATGGTGTTGATGACCTGGTCGCAATCAACTTGCTTTACGAAGACAAGGACCTGCTGCTTTCCGGTTCCGCAAAACGGAGCAAGGATCGAAACGCGCCAAATGCCGGTATGGGATTTGGAGAAGATGAGGGTGAAACGGGGGGTGGTGATGGAGCGACGGACGACAAGCCAACGGTGGAGCTACCAACCTACCAACTCAACGACTCACGGAAACGAGTCAAAGCGGTCGTATTCACCGCCTTGCAATTTTTCGAGAACGATCGAAACGAGGGACTGGTTCAAATTGTTGCCGACGACAAGAAACCTGAATTTCGTTCCGCCATTGAGATCCTGGATCGGCTGATCGTAGAATCCGACACAGGAATTGTCGATTTGTCCAAGCTTGACGATGATGATGAGGGAGAGGGAGAAGCCGATATCACGCAGCAACTCGTCACGATTTACAAGCAAGGCGCCGATGAACTAGATGCATTGGTTGTCCGATCAGCTCCTGCAAAATCTGGTCTGGAAGCGGTTACCGCCGATGGAAACAGTGAGGAAGATGCGACAAAAAAAGCGGCCACGCCACCACAAAATGGCGACCAAGACGGGACGGGTGGCAACTAGGCGGCCCCCAAACCGGTTCCTTTAGCCAAGAGGAGTGGGAACCGGATAGGTTTTTGACGGCAGCTTGGGTTGTGTCATTAGCCCAGACGTTGATTGGTTTTCCGGAAATCAGCTTGGCTAACCCGAGGTGTTTCTCCCGCCCATTCTAAGCGGTCGCTTGGTCACTCGTCTGCTTCGCGGGTTCCACCCGACTCACCGTAGTTCCGCTCAGCGAACAGTTTCATCATCTGGGCATTCTTTTCGCCCGCATTGAACTGAACCATGAACATGGCAATCGGCCGATACCGGTGAAAATACTGGTAGGCTGGAATGATGGTATGCCATTTCCCAAACGCTCCAGAAACCGGGGCGCCGTCGGAAAGGAAATAGATTGTATCTGCTTCACCAAACAGGGTCGCCATCTGAATCGCATCGTGCGTACGTGTCGACAAACTCAGCTTCAAACCGTAAAGCATGTCAGAGATAATGTCACCTTGGGCTGCCGTTTGCATTCGATTGGAGAAGATCTTGATAGCGCCGCCGAAGGTCAAAATATTGAACTTGGCCGGGTCCCGCAGGCTGGAGGCCGAATCGGCCAGGTTGAACTCGAGATCCTTGATTTTTTCTCCTTTCATCGAGGCCGATGTGTCGACCACGTAGACGAAACTATCGGAGTAAATTCCATGTCGATAAAAACTGCCAAGGCTCCTGACGTAGACATCGGTGATTCGGTAGTCCTTGCGAAAGGCAGACGTCCTGGCGGCATCCACCGTAAAGTCGCTTTCCATTTCCTGCCAGGCCCGCCGCCAGCCGGCCGCGTCTTCGCTTTTGTCTTCGCCCATGATACTGGCCAGCGCATAAGCACAGTCCAGGCGGAACCGCCCGGTCTCGTTGTCCAGCTGATTCAGCAAAACGGGAACCGACGATTTATCCGGGATGGCTCCCAGCGCGGAACAGACCCGGATTTTGGTGGGCCAGGCGCATGTGGGCAGAACTTTTTGCAAGGCCTCGACCGAGGCGGGAACGCCCAGGGCCTCGATCGCCGTGGCACAATCCGACTGAACACGAATGTCCTTGTTTTCCAAACCGGCATACAGAAACTCCATATGCGAAGTATTGCCGGCGGCTGCCAAAGCCTGTGCCAAGTACGAAAGGGGGTGAGACGTCGGGTCATAAGTTGACAACGTCGGCGTGACTGTTTCGAATCGCTTGTCCGACTTGTAACGGGCCTTGGTAAGCTCTTGGACGACCGTTTCGGAAAGTGGCTTGCCTCGCTTGGCCAGGTACAACAGCCTGGCCGCTTCGGCAGCCGGTGCTCGGCGCAACTCGAGGCCGTCGATTTCAGAGTCGACATTACTACCTGAATAAGCAGCTGCCAGAAAAGCCAGTTCAAGCACCTTGCGGTCTTTGGATTGAAACAGCTTTTTGATCAATTCACCGACCGATCCTGTCGGGCCAGATTTCTTCTTTTTGCCTTGGTTTTTTTTCCTGGGCTTTCCCGTCCCCGACATCATTTCAATCTGCGAATGGACGGCAAGAATATTGGCGGCCAGAAGTGCGTTTTCTTTTTTGCGGGAATCTTGCAGGATGATTTCAGCGGCCGCCCTGCCTTGATTGGCAAGCACAACCTGCGCAACGATTTGATGAAAACAATCAGGCCGATTGGACGCGGCGAACAGGACTTGAACATACTCCGAGGCGGCGCGATCGGTTTCCGTCAGAATTCCGACGGCCAGACAAACCAGCGACGGCCCTTGCTCATTCAAGATCAAGTTAACAACACGTGGCAGTGAAATCCCCCCGCTAGTTTTGCGGGCCTTGATGAGAACTGCGGCGCGTTTATTGATCGCATCTGTCTGGGCAGGCAACGGAGTCGCAAACACGATCGCCGCCATTATCGCCAATAAGTAAACTCTGTTCGCAATCATCTTTTACCTGACAGAAAATGACACGCGAAGCGATTCAGGTTTCGCGAAGCCGGCAAAATAAAGCAGCCGCATTATGACATAATGCGGCATGACTTGCACTCTTTTTGCCCTTTTTGCAGGCCGGCAACGTCATCACACAAGGCAGGAAATCCGCAATAGAAGCAGCATGATTGCCCCTACGGATGTGGAGATAACCAGACCGATCCAAAAAATGGAGATGGTGATCTCTCGAATGGTCCCACAGAGAATTCAAGTACAGACAGGGCCGTTCGGCGCAGCCGCGGTACCCATCAAGGGTAACTGCGAAGCGATGGCAGCACGACGTTTCGAGATCACTGCCAGGATCGCGAAATGGCTGCTAAACAGGACCATGGTAAACAGGAGGTCACCCATTACGGTAAATCTAAAAAATGGCAATCCCGCCAAATAGCTTTCGAAAAACCCTGTCCAGGAGAGTGGATACCAACCTGCCAAAACCACCGACGCATTGGAGGTAAGAAAAAACAAAACGGAAACCGACAGCGAACCGAATGCGATTCCCGCCATGCGTTGAACTGGACCAAGCGTTTTCTGTCGAAATTGACGGGCCAGGACGATTCCCACGTAGACCGCCGCCAGCATACTCAAATAAACCGAGACCATTACGGGCCAAACATAAAACCCGATGCTCCAATCGGAAATGAACAGGATCAGCAGAGGAACCATCCAGACCAACCACCGACTGCCAAGCAAAAAACCGGCAAAGATGGCAACCGCCGCCACCGGTTTAAAGTTGGGCCAATCGACCAACCAAAAACGACTAAAGACGGCTGCTACGATCAACAATCCGACGATACTCAGTTTAAAAGCAACTTTTTGATTCGCTGATAATTGCATGGCTACGGCAAACTGTCTGTTAAATTATCGGGGCACCGGAATCGATTCCACAATCGATATTCTACTCGCCCGGTTGGTACTTTCCAAAGGTCCATTGGATCATGTCCCCGGGACTGACTGGGAAAATGCCGGCACTTCGATCACCCAGCTTTCCGTTGACCCGGTAAACCCAATTGTCTCCATAACTTTTTTCGTTCTTGACTCCACCAATCGAAATGACCAGTGCGGTGGAATCGGCGCCTCGAACGGTATATTCGATCATCTGTTCCAAGGCCGCTTTTTCCAGAATCGTCAAAACGGTCGCCGAATCCTGGCAGGCAACAAAGAACTGCTTGTCTGCCGATCTGCCATTGAATTTGATTACCAGCTCACAGGCACCGCCCATAGGCGACTCAGTCGATTTGACCGACTCACCCGAACCAGTACAGCCAGCCAAGATCAGTGGCGCCAATATGCCAACGATGCAAACGATGCAAACCTTGGGTAAATTAGTCATAATTCCCGTTTTCCATACTCATTCAATCAAGCCACTATTGTGAGCCCGAGGTGACTTTCCATCAACCTCGATCGGCCCTAGCATGAATAATTATTGGATCACAAAAACGGCGATCGGAGCCATTTTACCCGTTCGACGCCTTGAATGAGTATCAGAAGTGCCTCACCAGCAGACCAACATGGTATCCGTCCGCCAACTTGAATCGGGAATCGCCCTGATCACTTTGGACATGCCGGGATCTTCGGCCAACGTTTTGACATCCGAAATGTTTTTGGAGCTTGACAACACCTTTGCCGAATTGGCGCAGCAAACCGAATGGGCTGGCGCCATCCTGCTGTCAGCCAAACCTCGCATCTTTATGGCCGGTGCCGACCTGAAAGCGATCAACCGGACATTGGATTGGCCGGCAGAAAGGATCATTTCGTTTTGCGAGAATGGAATCAAGATCATGCGGCGGCTCAGCACCATGCCGTTCCCAACCTGCGCAGCGATCCACGGGGCCTGCCTGGGCGGTGGGCTCGAGCTGGCCCTCTGGTGTGATTTGCGAGTCGCTGCCAACCAGGACACCAAGCTGGGATTACCTGAGGTTAAATTAGGCCTGGTTCCGGGCTGGGCCGGTACGGTCCGCCTGCCCCGGCTGTGCAGCCTTGAGATCGGCCTGGACCTGACAACCAGTGCCCGGTTGGTCGATGCCCAACACGCCTGCGAGATCGGATTGGTTGATGCGGTCGCCGAAACATCGGCGCTAGTTCAAGCAGCCGAGGCACAAATCCAGATCGCCAGCCAATCTCAATCCTATCTCAACCAACGTCAGCAGATGCTGGGTCCTGTCAACGAAAGGGGCGACCTGGACCGTTACCGTTCCAAATACCTTCAACGCATTGCCACTCAATCTGAGATTTACGAATTGGCGCCACGACTCGTTATGGAACACATGCTGGATACGGCCGAATTGCCTCATGACCAAGCTTGCCAGGCAGAATCGATCGCCATGTCCAAGGTGTACGGCAGTCCTGCCAGTCGTGGGTTGTTGAACAACTATTTTCTCGGCGAACATAATCGCAAGCACCCGGGCTTCGTAGATATGTCGATAAAAGCCTGTCCGATCACAACGGTGGGTATCGTTGGCGCCGGCATCATGGGGTGCAGTATTGCCCAGGCGTGTATTCATAGCGGGCTGAAAGTCGTACTGCTTGACATCCGCGACGAAGCATTGGAGCAAGCCAGCCAATACCTGCAAAGCGATCTTTTAACCACCGCGTCACATTACGAACACCTGGAAAAATGCAGCCTCGTGATCGAAGCGGTTGTCGAGTCATTACCGGTCAAGCAGCAAGTTTTCAGCGAGATACAGACGTTTGTTCATAACGACACGATCATGGCCACCAATACGTCCGCGATTCCCCTCAAGAGCATGGTCGACTTTATCGACAACCCTTCACGGTTTTGTGGTATTCACTTCTGTCATCCACAGATCATGTCGTTGATTGAGATTATCCGGAGCGAATCGACGTCGGAACAAACCATGGCCACAGCAGTTGGGTTTATCCGATCTCTCCGCAAGATGCCGGTGGCCGTTAAAGACTCGCCAGGGTTCGTAGTCAACCGACTACTGACGGTGATGTTGGACCAGGCCTTAAGGTTGGCCGAGCAGGGGCATACGATCGACGAGATTGACCAGGCGTTGCAGGATTTCGGTTTCCTGGGTGGCCCGTTTGAGATCATGGACGTAATCGGCACCGATACGTGCATGCTGGCAGGCCGGGCGATGTGGAACAGTGGAATTCGCAGCCTGACACCTTCTCCCGTACTACCCAAGATGGTCAAGAAAGGGTGGCTGGGACGAAAATCGCTCAACGGATTCTACCGCTATGACAAGATCGATGGCCCGAGACGGCCCAACCCAATAGCGGATCAATTATTGGCCGAGTACCGGATTGGCAATCAACGAATTCCCATTTCCGAAATCGCCCCCTCGATCATGTCGGTCGTCGTGCTGGAAGCCACCAATATTCTGACGCATGAAATTGTGGCCGATCCACGTGATATTGACTTGTGCATTATTAATGGGCTGTCGTTTCCAAACCACCTGGGAGGAATCCTGTTCTGGGCTGACCAGTTTGGTATTGATCAGATCAATTCCTACCTCGATCAAATGGCGGCCCAGATCCCCAAGCGGGTTCCCAGCCAGCTGCTGCGGCAAATGGCAACCGACGGCACGCGATTCTATTAATAGCCAGGGATAGCAATAGCATTACAACGATGACCAGCCATTCTCCGAATTCGATCCAATCCGACACGATGATTGGAGTTTTCCTTGAACGCATAAAAATGGACCCGGATGGGTCAGGCCTGGTTTTTTTTGCTGCCGGTCGCTGGCAAACCCTGAGCTGGCAGGCCATGGCGGACAGGGTTGTCCGTTTTTCCGGGCAGTTGATAAACCAGGGAATCCAGCCGGGCGAATTCGTCGTCCAGGTGTCAGAAAACCGTTATGAATGGATGCTCCTTGACCTCGCCATACAGGCGGTAGGCGCCGTTCATGTACCGATTAATCCAGACTTGACCCGTCGCCAGGTGCAACAGCAACTGGCTCATTGCAAACCGCATCTGATCGTCGTATCCAATCAGACACAATTGGAAAAAGTAACTGGAATGAAACCCGATCCGTGTCAGGTGCTGACCTATGACACGACCCAACCTGGGATTGAAAAAGTAGGATTATTTGACCCGCAAACGGATCATCCTTGTACGTTGCAGCAACTTTCCGCTTTTGTAAGCAAGCACGTCAACCAAGACTCGCTGTTAACGGTTCTCTACACCTCCGGCACGACAGGCGAACCAAAAGGGGTCATGCTGAGCCAAGAAAATGTCGTTTCCAATGCTCGTGCCAAGCTACAAGCCATCCCGCTGGACACCGCTGATGTCCGGTTGTGTTGGCTACCCATGTCTCATGTTTTTTCCAGGGTCGCCGATCAATACACTGCCTATCTTGCCGGATGCACCAGCGTGATCAGTCGTGGAACGAAGAACCTTTTTTCGGAATTGACACATTTCAGCCCAACGTACCTGAACGGGGTGCCCTATTTCTATGAAAAATGTTTTCGAACACTGGCCAGCCAAAACCTCCTGGATGAACCCGGGGCGCTCCAAAAATTGCTGGGCGGTCGAATCCGTTTATGCAATTGTGGCGGGGCACCATTGGCCAACCATGTTTTTGATTATTTCCAGGCGGCAGGAGTCGAGTTGGTAACAGGATATGGATTGACAGAGGCATCACCGGTCGTTTCGACCAATCGGCCCGCTGCCAACCGGCGGGGATCGGTCGGACAGGCGATTGATGGCGTGTCGATTCGGATTGCCGAGGATGGTGAAATACTGGTTCGAGGACCCAACGTGATGAAGGGGTATTTCCGAGACAAGGCCAGTACCGAGCGGGTCATCTGCCAGGGATGGCTGCACACGGGTGATTTGGGACAGCTCGATCCAGACGGATATGTTTCCATCATGGGACGAACCAGCGAGATGATTATCACGACGGGTGGACACAATGTCTCGCCACTGGCGATTGAAGCGCTGTTGCTGACCGATCCATGGATCGATCAGTGCGTGGTCGTGGGTGACCGGCGCGACTATTTAACCGCGCTGATCGTTCCGGTGAGCTGGCCCCCGGACAGGGACGAACTGGGTTGCCGAATCCATCAACGCTTGAGTCACCTGTCGCGGTATGAGCAGATCGGTCGTTTCCGGTTAATCCGTGATCGACTTACCACAGAGCAGGGCTTGATGACCGCCAAAGGCAGTCTTCGAAGAAAGCCCATTCTGGACAAATATGCTGCTGAAATCGAGCAACTCTATGCCGGCATCCGTTAAACGGCTCAACTGACCATGATGGCTCGGACCGAAAACCATCGGGCGCTTAGTCGTCATACAATTCAGGAAAAACTTCTTGCGCCAAACCCTGTTTTTTGATTAACGTACGCAGGCGTGAAATAAAATCGAATTTGAAATTCGCGACTTGTTGCTCAGTCAATTCAAGTATTTCTGCCGCCCGCTTATTGGGCAGACCTCGTACCGTCAACAGTTCGATGCACATGAGTTTGGACCAATCACCCCGTTCCTGCCAACGCTTGACTTGGGAATCAATGGCTTCGATCAGCGATTCCTCTTCAATCCTTTTTCGCTCGACACTGCGGGCGATGCTGCTGGCAGGCCGGGCGCTGCCGGTAATTTGCCATTGACCACTGGAATCGGCACCAGAGGATAGTGGAATCGCCGGACGACGACCCTCCCGCCTCAGATGATCCGTCAGCTTGTAGGCGCAAATAGAAAATAGATAGCTTTCCAGGGAGCGGCGGCCGTCATAGTTCGGCAAACTGTTAAGAAAACCCACAAACGTCTCCTGGACGATATCTTCACTGGCTGCCCGATTCGACAAACGGCTGTCGACGAAAGCCAGTAAACGCCCCTCGTATCGGCCAATCAAGTCATTCCATGCATCACTGTCACCGTTTCGTATGCGGCGAATCAAGTGTTGATCGATTTCTGATGGTCGTTTCATAATCCGGTCTCAAGCAGTAGCAGTCTTCCCAAATTCTACCCAGCCTATCGTGGTGAAGCTACGATACACCGCTTCAATGGCTTCCACCACAACCACTTGGCCTGAACAGGATGCGGTAGAGCCAGGGCAATCTATTTGGGCAGTTTGCGGACAAAGTCATCAAGCTTCGAGGATGATTCATCCGGATTTTTGGATCCACTCTCACCCAAATCGATCTCAACCGCCTCGACCTGTTCGATCGCAACTTTTTCCGCATCCTGGACTCCAAAATCTATGGAAAAATCCGGCTGTTTGCGGCCGGCGGGAAGGGCGCCGATGGCACTTTCCGAGATGGATTTCTCGGGACCTGTGCCTAGCTCCACATCGTCGATCAAGATGTCACTGGAACCAGCCGTCTCCGGTTCCGTATCACTGGACTGGACGTCCGCCAAGATTTCACCCGTGTCCGAAGCAGACAATTCCGATGGATCCTGGTCAGATTTTTCATGCACCGTTTCTTGACCCGCTGACCGAACACCAGGGGCCGTTTTAATGTCGCGTTGGGCCACAACCGGCTTCGGATCATCCGCGTCCACCGGCTCGAAGTCCGGCAATAATGGATCGGACTGAGAATCGACCAGTTGGTCGGGCAAAATCGATGCGGGAATCACGACCGGTTGGTCTGCCCTTAATGTATCGATCGGCTCGACCTGAAGGGCATCGGCCACTTCATCCAACGGCTCGGACTGGCAGGCATCCGCTAATCCAGAGGTTGCGGGCTCGTAGACGGCCCGAAACGTCACATTCCCCAAAGTCAGCAATTGCTCGGGAGCAAGCTGCTGCTGACCATCGATTCGCTCATTATTGACGTAGGTCCCATTAAGCGAGCCGAGGTCCTTGACGTAAAGTCGGCCATTTTCCTCAAGAATCTCGCAATGCTTTCGGCTCACCAAAGGGTGCGGCAACGTCAATGTTGCTTCCCGAGCGCGGCCAATAATGGTGGGAAGAACCTTGAGTCGAACTTCCGTCTGCTTTGCTTCACCACCCACAACAACTAACTTCGCTTCTAACATATACTTCCTTTTTGAAGAGCCACTACCACTAATCGTCATCTGATTCCGGTTCATCGCTGACTGACCGATAACCCAGTCGTGTTAACAACTGGCATCACAGCTTGGCAATCCGCCCAGTTGATTTTGCCCTTGAAATGCCCCAACTTTGAATGAGCACGATTATTGCGGCGGCCATCTTGAGGTCAAATGGAAGCCGTAGTTTACAGCTAATCGATCATATTTTCAAATTAAATGATGGTAGACTTTATCTATCATTCGGACTGCAATGGCACTTGCAACGCCATTGGCCGCTCGTATAATCCGTTTTTGCCGTTAAAATGGATCGTTTTGATCCAAGATAAGCAATGTCCGGGGGTTTTGGACCAAAGGACTTTTCAGCCGAAATGCGGGTGTAGCTCAGTGGCTAGAGCGTCACGTTGCCAACGTGAATGTCGTGGGTTCGAATCCCATCACCCGCTTTTTGCCCCAGAGCATGTCTCCGGGTTTTCCACCACAAGAAGATTGATAGACAGTGCCGTATTTTTGATGCGGCCTAAGTTCCGTTCTGAAACCGTTTTTGGCCCTGGTCTCCACCCGAGATTTCCCACGTGTTTGGCGACGTGCATTTTGAAAATATCAAACAGGAATTTGCAGAGTGAATACCGACACAACCAATGAAAATGAAGTTGCTGACCCACAGGAAAAGAAGGAACTGAATCTGTCGGTTGACGTCAAGGAAGTGAGTGCATGCGAGCGGCATGTTACCGTCTCGATTCCACGTGAAGATATCGAGCGGTATTTTGAAAAGGAATTTGACGAACTGGTACCCAAAGCCGAAGTGCCTGGTTTTCGGACGGGGCGCGCTCCGCGGGCACTGGTCGAAAACAAGTTCCGCAAACAGATATCTGATCAGGTAAAAGGAACCATCCTGATGGATAGCCTCTCGCAAATTAGCGATACACAGGATTATTCTGCCATTAGTGAGCCGAATCTCGATTTTGATCAGGTCAACATTCCCGATGAAGGTGACATGACCTACGAGTTTGATATCGAGGTGCGGCCTGAATTTGACATGCCCGAATGGCAAGGCCTCAAGCTGGAACGGCCAGAACATGAGTTCACCGATGAAGATATTGATAAACACATTGTTAAACTCTCGGCGCAATTTGCTGACTTGGCACCTATCGATGATGCCGCGCAGGCCGATGACTATGTGATTTGCAATATCGTATCCAAGCATGGTGATGACATCGTTGCGGAAGAGCAGGAACAGAGTATTCAAGTTCGTCCAATCGTGAGCTTTGCCGATGCCACACTGGAAGGTTTTGACAAGTTGGTTTCCGGTTCACGATCGGGTGACAAAGTGAGTGCCGCGGTTGAAATCAGCGAGTTTGCCGACAACGAGGAATTACAGGGAAAAACGGTAGATATTGAGTTGGAGATTCTCGACGTCAAACGGATTGAAAGTGTTTCAACCAAAGACGTGGCCGCCAAAATCGGAATTGAATCCGAAGAAGAGCTTCGAAAACTAATCGGCAACTCGATGGAAGAGCAGCTGAAATACGCTCAACGCGAGAAAATCAGGGATCAGATCAGTACCTCGTTGACCGAATCAGCCAATTGGGAATTGCCGCCCGATCTGTTGCGCCGGCAATCCGGTCGAGAACTCGATCGAGCCGTTATGGAAATGAGATCCAGCGGTTTCAGTGAAGACGAGATCGTTTCTCGCAAAAATGGATTGAGAAAAAACATCATGGAAAAAACAGAGCGGTTGCTCAAAGAACATTTTATTCTTGAACGGATTGCTGAAGAAAAATCGGTCGAAGAAGAGCCGGGCGATTATGACCAGGAAATTGCCAGGATTGCGGTGCAACAGAATGATTCCCCCCGTCGTGTCCGCGCCCGCCTGGAAAGGACCGGCCAGATGGATGCTTTGAGGAACATGATTATTGAACGAAAAGTGATCGACCTGATTACCGACAGCGCCCAGTTTACGGCAATTCCTTATGAAATGGATAAGGAAGCCGAAACGGCTGGATTGAATTTCTTTGCGGCCGGTCGCCCCAAGGAACAAATCCCCGAAGCCAAGTATGACGACGGTGAGGCCCAACCCTTGCCCTCTTCGTCGACCAGCAAGGCAGAAGACTAGCCGTCATAATGCGGCTGGACGGTCGACGGATCATTGACTTGTCGGACGCTCGATCTCGGCAAACCATGGCGACACTCGTCCGGCTGACGAAGGTCGCCTTTTTAATGGTGGAACAGGAACCCTCCAGGAACTGCTCGATCCCGTCTTGTCTCTGGCGGTTAATGTCGGTACGGTTAAAAAGGTGGGAGACACCCCACAATGACTCGCACTCCGCCGGTGGCAATGAAATGGCGTCGGTGCTGGACGAATTGCAAACCAGATTGATTCTCAAAGGATGTTCGTCTTGAACAATAATTTTCCATTCGGACTTGATAGCCCGGCAGCTGACCCCCAGTCTCAACTGCAAAATTCCTACGCCCAACAACAGTACCAGCGCCAACGACAAATGACGTTGGGAGATTTGTTACTGGAAAACCGGATCGTATTTTTGCAGGGTGAAATATACACGGGCAATGCCAACGAAATCGTCATGAAATTGCTATACCTGCAAAGTGAAAACAAGAAGAAGAATATCAACTTCTATCTGAATTCACCTGGTGGTGATGTGATCGCAACGATGGCGATTTATGACACGATGCAAATTTTGTCTTGCCCGATCTCGACATTCTGTGTGGGACAAGCTGCCAGTGGAGCTGCGGTGCTCTTGGCGGGTGGTACCCAAGGTCAGCGATATTGTCTGCCCAATTCACGGGTCATGATTCACCAGCCGTATGGTGGTGTCAGCGGGCAAGTCAGTGATATTGAAATTCAGGCGGAAGAAATCCTGCGAAACCGTCACGTCCTAAACGAGATCCTGGCTAAACATACTGGAAAAACTACAGAACAGATTGCAGCCGATTGTGATCGGGACTTCTTTCTGACCGCCGAAAAAGCTGTTGAGTACGGTCTGGTCGATGAAATTACTCGAAGACCTGAAACTGACGCTGACGACGACTAAACCACCCATTCATGACGCCTTTCAAAGGCTTGAAATTAAGACGGAGTTTGAAAACCGATGTCATATGTTCCGTACGTAGTCGATAACACCGGCCGCGAAGAACGCGTTTACGATATTTATAGCCGTTTGCTGAAAGACCGAATTATCTTTTTGGGCACACAGGTCAGCGCCGAATTGGCAAATTCCCTGGTTGCCCAAATGCTTTTTCTGCAATCCGAAGATCCAAAAAAAGACATCCACCTGTACATCAACTCGCCCGGTGGCAGTGTGACGGCCGGTTTGGCAATCTATGATACGATGCAATTCGTAACGTGTGATGTTGCCACCTATTGCCTCGGCCAAGCTGCCTCCATGGGCGCACTGCTGTTGACCGCCGGTGCCGAAGGCAAGCGTCATGCATTGCCGAATGCCAGCATTATGATTCACCAACCACTGGCGGGTATGCAGGGAACCGCCGAAGACATCTTGATCCATCGAAATGAATTGCGGCGGATGAAGCTGCGGTTAAACGAAATGTTGATCCAACACACGGGCCATTCGCTGGAAGAAATTGAACGAGATACCGATCGGGACAATTTCATGACGGCCGAAGAAGCACGTGATTATCAACTCATTGACCGTGTTGTCAAAGACATGGCCGAGACACAATCAAACGGCTAAGCCGACCCAATCTTTGGGATCGGAGACCCGACGTCCGAGATTTGCAGGCTCTATTGTTGTTTCAATCCGATTGAAACGAATGCGATTCGGCCGGACAAACCTGGTTGGTATTGCCTGGCTGCTAATTTCCCGCCGGTGATATTTTCCACTCCAATCTACCCTTCGTTTGAAAGCAGGATTCATGAACTTGCCCCACGACTATCAAGCATCGGCAACTGCCAAGACCGACGGCAATGTCCTTTTGGCCGTCGCTCATGCAGCTGAAATCGCTTCCCATGCACCCAGTGAATTTGGTGGTCCTGGTGATCAGTGGTCCCCGGAGGACCTGCTGGTTGCAGCGGTCGCAGACTGTTTCGTCCTGTCGTTTCGGGCCATCGCCGCGATGTCCAAATTTGAGTGGAACGACCTCCGTTGCGAAGCATCGGGTGTACTCGATAAAGTCGAACGCGATATCCAGTTTACCCGGTTCCAGTTGAAAGCAACGCTGGACATCCCGGACGGAGGCGATAGCGGACGCGCCCAAAGATTATTGGAAAAAGCTGAGGCCACCTGTTTTGTGACCAATTCTCTCAAAGCCGAAACTCACTTGGAAACCGAGATCCGAACTGCATGACGTCCCGCAACCGGGCAATGCCCTGTCTGCCAACGGGCTGACCGGTCCGACCATGATGCGACGTGGACTTGCCGCCATCCAAAAAACGGGCGGCTTCCGCCTACCGCCGTCGAATCAACTATTGTTTGCGGCCACATCACCACCGCATTCGGCGGTCGTGCAACTGGATTTCGTACCACTTCGGGCTGCGCCTTCGATGGCCGTGCGAAGCGTTACGCCCGCATTCACGGCGGCGGCAAGATCAACGGCAGCTCGCACCGTCTCGTAATCGATACCAGCTCCCATCGCCTTTTCGATTCGTCCGCCTGTACAGGCGATGCATCCACGGGTGGCGGTGACGGCCAGTCCAATCAGGTGTTTTTCACGTTCCGTCAATGAGTCCGTCGCGACCGTAGCGTCGAGCGCCGTTTTGACTTTAAATTCTGCAGCGTCCATTGAAACCCACTTCCATCTAAGACTGAAAACTCAATGCATAACCCCAGGCCCTCATGAAATTCGTCGGGCGAGTCGATTCTAAATTAAATTCTGGTAGTCGGCCGGTGGCTTAAAGCCTGGCGAGCCACCATGCCCCACAGAGACCGAGCGGTTAAAAGGGCTCAACCAAGTTTGCCGGAAACGCGATACGGCAGCTAGCACATTTCCAGAAAACAACGCCAAAAAATCACTGATTTCCCGGGGAGCGTCAAATTGGCATTGCCACATGGCGGCCGTTTCCCCTAAAGCAATCCCACTGATTTTCGTTTCTACCTTCGAAATTTCGTCATCAATCAATGCGTCGGTTAATTTTAATTTGTCTGTTGGGCCTGGTCTCAATGGGATGCAAGACGGATCCCCATGCGACACGTGAAATCGCGTTGCTCCGCTCGGAGATCCTAGACTTGGAAAACCAGTACTACGCGCTCAAATCACAGTATCGGTTTGCCTTGAAAAACTCCCAGGAATGCAAGGACGATTCGGTCGGTTCCGATCCCTTGTTCGGTGAGCAACCGACGTTCTACGACAATAACATGCCTTATTGTGAAGACCCGGTCCTGTCATACGGCAACGAGGTGATCATTAATGATGGCAACCGTTCACCTCAATATCGGGAACCCCGATTAGCACCGAACCGCGAAGAATTACCCCCACCCAACAACCAGCAGCAAAACCAGGACAGACCGGTGGAGGACATCGACATCAACTCCCAGGGCACAACCTGGGACTCAGGCAATGAGATTCAACTTGAGGGATCCGAGGTCACAGGCCAATTCCGTAGAGCATCTACGGTGATGGAAGTGGCATCGATTTCGATCAGCGAGTCGGCCACCCGCGGTGAGAACCTGGATGGCGTCGCCGGGGACGAAGGACTGGTTCTGTTAATCCAACCTCAATCCGATTCCGGTGCAGTGCTGCAGACGACTGGCGATTTAACGGTCAGTGTTATCGATCCCCGAGAAACCGGCAATCGACAACAAGTTGGACTCTGGCAGTTCAGTGCGGCGGAAGTTCCCAACTTTTTTGTCAGGGACGAATTGATCCAGCAAGGGATTTTGCTTCACCTACCATGGGACGCCCAAATCCCTCGCAACAAAAATCTCGTGGTCAACGTCCAATTTGCGGACTCCACCCAACAGCGGCACGAATCGTCGTTCGAAATCACCATTGTGCCGCCCCCGCAAGACTATACACCCGACGACTCATTAATCGCGGATTGGCTTGAGAACGACAGCCGCTGGGTCGATCTGGCAACCGCCCAATCGTCGTTACCTGCTCTGATGGAGGGTTCTCGAAATGGACCAACCGCGGGTCAGCAGCAACCGACTCCCATGCCGGTAAAATCAACTGGGCGGTCCGCGCCGAGTTGGCGGCCGGTTCGATAGGTGAACCGGGCCTAACGCCGGGTCTTGTTGGTGCGCAAACGTCGACGGAGAAGCGTCTCGGCAACGGCAGCCGAATCCGATGAGTCCATTAACGAGACTCCAGCCCAGCCGTCGGTCAGGACAAACTGTCCGATCTGGAACATCGGATCTCCCAGTCGTTCGGCCAATGCTTGGGGGAGTATATTGGCCTCGTACTGGTCATCGAAAAGCGACGTAAAAATGGTACGAATCGCAATTTGGTCACCGAGTCGCAAACGCTTGCCGCGCAATGAAATCCCGTCGGGGTTTTGACGGAAGACAATTTTTGTCTCCTCGATCTCCGGGTAGTACAAAGCTCGAACGGAGAGTTGTCGCCAGGTTTTCCCTTTTTTTCCCAATCGCAAGGATTTGAGATTGATGGTCAACACGAGGCCGCCGTCTTCAAAATCAACCCTCAACGGATCAAACGAGGCGAACACAAACTCGGCATCAGCGCGGACTTCAAGATCGCTGGGTTCCACCGACGGCAGGCTGAACACATCCTGCAGGTGAGTTTTCAATTCTGGTATTGAAAACTGCTTGCCAGCCAGTTCGATCCTTTGTAACAGGTTATTAATTGCCGTTTCGTGGATCTGCATGCTGAGCAGGTTGTTTTCCAGCGGTACGGGTCGTGCGGAACTGGCGCCCATCTGGTCCCGACCCGCCAGTCGATACCGCATGACCACATCCTGTTCGGTCGTTTTCGTCTCAATAGGATCCGGTTCCAACTCCAACGCCACCAAGGGCTGCAACAGGTTCACATAGGTATATTCCCGCATCCAATCCAGGTAACTGTCAACCTGCTCGTCGACTCGCAATCGGGCCATGGACTCGATCTTCTGCTTCGTGATTCTTTCGGTGTCAGGCGCCTGCTGCTCGATCTTCTGTTGGGCAATCTTGCGGGCCATCCAACCGACAATTGGAATCGAATCCAGTTCTGAATTCATTCCCGTGAGACGCTGGCTGGTCGACGAGGACGACACGGGTTTACCCGTTTCAATCCCATTGCGTCCAAACGCCAGACGTTTGATCACCTGGAATCGCGAGGATCCCTCATTGTGGAACGTAAAACCACTGCGCTGCGCCCGGGTTCGAGACAAAACTCTTCCCTCGGTTTCCAGACGAACTTGAATCTGGTTGGGGTCTGGCATCAGCCGAATATAGACCTCGTTGGAAATCTGGTTTTGTCCAACAACATTCGCACCCAAGATTCGGTCGCGAAACGGTTCCTGCATATCTGGAATCGGGGGGACAACCTGATTCAAGAGTTCTTCGGAAATAGTCAACCTGAAATTGGCATTACGGTAATGCGCCTGTAATTGGCCAGCCAAGTTCTGTAATTCCGGCACACCTGACCAAAGCAGGTTGTGATAGTCGTCGTTCAAACAATAAAGGTTGCTACCTGAATTACTGTGTTCAACACGCTCAATACGTGTCAATAACCGTTCAAGATTGACTTTATCCGTGGCGCAGTATTTAAGCAAACTGAGTAACTCGGAATCAATGGCGCTCGATAGGTA
>JABACA010000073.1:0-3093 GCA_014237975.1 Mariniblastus sp.
CTGGCCGATTTGTCCCTGTGGCCCGCCTTGGCAGTAGGTCAGCATGGGCCACTTTTTGTCGGAATTTGGTTCGAAGTCGGGCGGGTGGATCACCCAGCAGTGAATCTTTTTACCATCCGTCGCTTCGACCCATCGCTCCTCGATGATAGGGAGCTCCAGGTCGGCATAGATGGAATCATTGATATGGGTCAGCGTCGTGGCCGCCGCATCCTTGAGGTTCAGTACGAACAGTTCCTTGGGCCGGAGCATGTCCATCCGCGACACCAGGGCGGTTTTTCCGTCCGGCATGATCTCCTTCAAACCCCAGTTGTAGCGACCTTTGCTTAACTGCGTGGCGCCGGGCGAGTCGATGGAGACTTGGAACAACTGCTCAGTTCCCTGGGATTCCGAGGCAAACAGCAATGATTTTGAGTCGGGCATCCAGGTGGCTCCATGGGCCGTCTGATCCAGGCCCCGGGTCGCGTCGAACATCTCGCCGTTTGCCCGATTCATGACCATGATGCGGTTGCGGTCGGATTCAAAACTGGCCCGTTCCATGGAATGAAAGGCAAGGAATTTTCCGTCCGGTGAATAGACTGGGTCGTTGTCGTAACCAGGCATTCCCTTGGTTATATTCTTGGCGGGCGAATTTCCATCAATGGCAACGACAAACACGTCGCTGTTCGTGGACTCAGCCCAATCGGGAACGTCTTTCAAGGTGTAGGCGATCTGTTGTCCGTCAGGCGACCAGTTGAATTGCTCGGAACCAGCAAACGGAGGAACCGGGCAGTTCGCTTTGATGCCCTTCATCAGGTCGGTCATGGTGCTGATCGGTCCCGTTCCATCGAAAGGGGCGATGTGCAGATGGGTGTAGGCGTAATCGTGCCAGGCATCCCAGTGACGGTACATCAATGAATCAATGATACGGGCATCGGCATAAGGTAAATCCTTGAATAACTCGTTGACGGTCTTGTCCATTTTGACTTCAACCGTGAACGCCAGATGTTTGGCGTTCGGCGAAACCTTCAGGTTGGCGATACCCCCTTCGACATTGGTAGCCTGGATCAGGTCGAAAATCGGCGGGGTTGCCGGCGTTTCAGCGCCTTCGTCATTGGCAGGTTTGTCGCCAAGTTGAATTTGATTGCGACGAATCTTGACCGTCTTTTTTTCCTTATTGCCCTTGGAAATTACTTGCAGTTGGACCGTGGTGCCAGCCTTGCCGCGGATTTTTTGGACGACGTATGCGAGGCCCTTTCCTGTCACATCAGCCAACGTTCCCTCGTTGCCCTGGCCGACACCCACAATCTGATCCTCCGGTGCGAGACCTCCCTGTTTATCGGCAGGGCCGCCAGGCACAACCTGAGTGACGATGGTAGCGCCACCGTTGGACTTGAGAATGACACCGATACCCTCCAGTTTTGGCTTGAGGTTGAGCATCCATGCCTGAGACGACGCCAGGTGAAGAGTTTTTTGGTCGGCGCCCTGGCCAACCACTCGGTCCTTGGATTTTCCATCGCGGCCGATAAAAAAGAGGCGTGGTCCGTCGGCAGTGGGCGACCATTGAACCGAATTCAACGAAGGCCAGTCTTTGAGCACAACGGTATCTTGTCCGGTTTTGACGTCGATGACATGTAATGAAGAAAATCCTTTGTTCTCTGCCAATTCATAACGCCGTACGGTGTAAGCCACTTGACTGCCGTCGGGAGAAGCAACGGCTTCGCCCAGACGTCCCAGTTTCCAGAGCAATTCGGGAGTCATTCGCTGGGATGGTTTCGATTGGGCATCGGTCTGTTCGTCGGTTGCCAAGCCGCACAGCTGTGTTGGCGAGAACGAGATCAGTAATGCAATCAATACAAGCTGCAGCCTCAACATCATTGGTTTTCAACCTTAAAAGGGGTATCTATGTTTCAGTTCCGATCCGTCAATATACGAGAAAAGTCGTTACTTTTCACCGTGCCAGCCGGACATTTCCAGGGAATCCGCCCCTGTTAATAGCCATAAAACCGGCGAATTATGTTAGGGCACCACACCTAGTTTGGTCGTTCGATTGTTCGGACACGCCAAATGGTGGGTAGGGCCCAGGCTGGTATCGGGCTTTGGCAATCATGAAATAGGAGCAAACAATGGGAGCCCCGGTTAAGACAGCAAATTGATTGCCGCGAGTCTGCCAATGATCGGGACTGCCAGGCGACCAACATGGCTCAAGCAGGCGGCATGGGTGAATTGTTGGACTCGTCTTCACAATACGAATGGAGGATCAGGATTTTCTGCCAGATTTTTTGGCAGAGTCCGGTGGTCAGGGATTCGACCTCATTGGCAGAAGCCAAGGCGACCGAGTCATCGAATCGCTGTACATACAGGGCTGCAATTTTACCGGTCAGGGCTAACATTTCGCTGCAGTAGTCCAGGTATCGACGTAACTCGAATTGGCTCATTCCCAATTCGGGCGATGCCTGGGTTCCCATTGACTGCTGGGAAATAATCAGTCGTTCCGGATCTTTGGTTAGTTGATGCATGTCGATAATATGGGCGATCGATCTCAGTTCATGAATTGCCGCCAGTGCGCGAGCCCGTTTATACCGCTTTTCAATTGTCCACAGAAAAAAGATGGCTCCCCCCAAAAGTATCAAGACATTCAGCTCGGCTTCAATGTTGGGAACCAGTACTTCCAGGTCGGAGCTGTCAGCTACGGCAATACCGCCTTGGGACGGCGTACTGGTCAATCCTCCGTTCAACGAAGGAATCACAAGGTAAATGGAGAAGATACACATTGCCAAAAACGTGCCGCAGCCAATCCAAACCAAAGTTCTCATCCAAAGAATGGGTCGACCAATCCACTCGGTCTTTTCCTGTGCCCGCTGAGTTATTGTCTGCAGCTGAGCGCATACTTTGGCCAGCCCGGACTGGGGAAACCGGTCCTCGATCCTCGATTGTAATTTCGACACCGTGTTGACGATTTTCTGAGGATTCAGCGTGTCGCTAACCATGTCGGTTGGTTTTGAATTGCGTGCCATAGAGGATTCAAGGGGTTTTTCCCGAAATTTGAACCTCCGTGGATTCGCTTTCCTGGGACAGCAGTCGTTCGGCTTCGGTTAACAGAAACTGATGATCCAT
>JABACA010000073.1:3268-3834 GCA_014237975.1 Mariniblastus sp.
TCGTTTGCCAGCTCGGATTGCGGGTCACTGCTGATGGCCACGATCTCGATACCCTTACCACGGAAATCCTCGATGCGCGGGGCAAACGCCTGTAGTTGTTCCGCACAGTGAAGACAGCCGTGCCCCAAATAAAAGATCAAAATGTGTGGCTTACCTTTGAATTCGGACGAGCTCACCTTCGTGTCGTTCGCGTTGACCAATTCCCAGTAGGCGGCCATCGTTGGTTTCCAACGGAAGGGACCAAGCGTGTCCAGCTGTGGACGGAAACCAATGTCGGCTGCCAAAACGGGCGTCTTGAGCCAGCCGTTTTCCAGGCCGAGGGTTTTGGCGACGGGGTTCAACCGTTGGAACAGTTCGATGTCGAGATCGATGGAAGTTGACATGTCGCGCAACAGGTTAAATTCTTTCGACAAATTCTCACGTTCCGGGTCGTTCTCCGGCAACTGGCTAAGTGCCCAGACCAGGCGGGATTGGGGAATCGTTTCGTTCTTGCGGCGCTTGATCTGGTCGCGGAGTTGCTTGAGGCCATCTTTTTGGTCGCCGGCCAGGAAGGTGAGTTCAGCAAC
>JABACA010000073.1:3868-21647 GCA_014237975.1 Mariniblastus sp.
TTCTTGGCGGCCTCGGAAAATTTGCGGTTGGCAACCGCCGTGTAACCATCCACGGCCAGTAGGGCCTTGCTACTGCTCTTGAGGATCCGCTCGGCGGTACTCAGCTTTTTCTTGACCTCGGGGAGTTCTTTCTTGGCGGTTTCAGGATCGAGCCGGTCATCGGCCTCAATCGGCGGTGAATCCTTCTCTGGCTTGCTCATTTGTTCCAGCAGCTTGATCCGCGACTTTAACGACTCCACCAGTTCCTGGTTTTTGGTTTTGATGGTTTCCATCTTGTGCCGCGTCGCGGTGCTTAATTCTAAGCGACCACTGAGGGCCGCCGAACACGCCAACCGTCTCCAGGTTTTTAATTGCTCGGCGTCATTGTCCGGGATATCGAGGTAAGGTGTTTGACACAATGCGACTGCCTGGTCGTGCATTTGGAATTCCCGCAGGACTTGGAGCAAACGGCGTCGACCATAACTGTGACTGCCCCGGCTTTTATCCAGCACGTTGTATTCGGGATGTCTTGGCAGGCTGACCATGTTTTTCGCCAGGTCCAACGCGTCGTTGGCGCGGCCGATAAAAACAAGGTTGCGAATCAACCATTCATTGTTGTGGGCAAAATTTGTAATTTCATCGGGTATCACGTTATCGCGCATCATGTAGGCGTGGTCGACCCGCGCCGATGCTTCTTGTTGGAAGACAGCGTCTTCATACCGTTTGAGTCGGGAGTAGATGTGCCCGGGCATGTGCCACATGTGGGCAATCGAAGCCGCCGAAATGCCACATCTGGCAGCCGATTTCAACGCCATTTTTGGATCGCGGTAATCCCACAAGTGGATCGCGTAATGGTGGGACGGGTGTAATGGTTCCTGTTCGAAAATCTCCATCAACAGCGCATTGGTGGCGATGTAGCTGGCGATCGGAATTCCGGCTCGCCCGTTTTCCCAGATCCGGTGCACCACCAATGCCTTGGCCTCCAGGTCATCCGGGTATTCCAGGACGATCGACTCTAAATCCTTGAGGTACTGGCTCGCGCGTTTTTTCTTCTCTTCGGGTTTGTTGGAAACAAATTTATTGACCGCTTCGATGTACATTTGCTCCCGCGGCGTGACCTTGTCTTTTCGCTCCATCGCCTTGGCGATAAATCCCTGCGAACGTTCTTGGTCCCGAGTGGTTGCCAGGGCCGCACCCCAATAGGCCATGGCGCAGTCGGGATCCATGGCGATGGCCTGCCGGAATGTGCGTTCGGCTTCCAGGTCCCAGAAACCGTGCAACTGGCCCAGCCCCTGGTTGACATAGGATTGGACTTCCGGACGGTTGCAGGTGACAGGAAACGAGACGTTCCCCGTACTGCCGATCAGGTAAGCTTGTTGCCGGGGTCCCTTGTTAAACGCTTCCCCGTGTTGAGAATGTCCCTGCAGGATCTCCTTTAAATCATCCGTGGGTACGTCCGAGGAACTGTCCTGTCCGTTCACACCGGAGACAATTGCCAAGGTAATCCACGAAAAAACCAGAAAAAGTATTTTGCGGGTTGGCATTTGGACGTTAAATCCTCAAGAGATACATCTGGAGATCGTTACTGGTTCGTGCAGCATGTCAATCTAAATGTTGATTGGTAAAATCAGTAATTGCAACCCTCCCGAGGCATCGGCCAGGCGAATTTCCTGCCTATAGGTTAGGTTGTTCACGACTTGTCGGTATTTGGGGAAGCGTCGTCCTTGCCGAATCGTCGTGTCGGCTTTAAAGCAGGCTGACTTTGCTGGTTGGATCCTATGGTAAGTTACCAGCCCATTTTGCTAGTTCAGACAAAAAGAACATCGATATGAACAACCATTGGACACCGAGCTCCTGGCAGAAAAAAATTGTAACCCAGCAACCGGTCTACCCGGATTCTCAAAACCTTGAAGAAACGCTTCGACGGCTGGCCAAACTGCCGCCCCTGGTAACCAGTTGGGAGATTGAGAACCTGAAGGGACAATTGGCCGAGGCGGCCGCCGGTAATGCATTTTTGATCCAAGCAGGTGATTGCTCCGAAAGTCTCGAAGATTGTGAGACGGATGCCATCGTTCGGAATCTGAAAGTGTTGATCCAAATGAGCTTCGTTCTCATTTTTGGTTCGATGAAGAAAGTCATCCGGGTGGGGAGAATCGCAGGTCAATATGCAAAGCCGCGGTCGGCCCAGACGGAAACACGAGATGGGGTAACGCTGCCGGTTTACCGTGGTGATATTGTCAATCGAAGTGGCTTTAATGAAGCTGACCGGCGACCGGACCCCGAGTTGTTGTTGCGAGGTTACGAACGCGCCGCCCTGACCTTGAACTTTATTCGTGGTTTAATCGGTGGTGGTTTTGCGGATTTGCATCATCCGGAAAATTGGGATCTGGATTTTGCCAGTGAGTCACCCCGTTCCAAGCAATACCACAGGATGGTTAATTCGATCAATGAATCGATGCGATTCATGGAAGCAGTCTTGGGTTCCACCCTGCGGGAAAGTCAGGCGGTCGATATTTTTACTTCGCACGAAGGTTTGCACTTAAGCTACGAACAGGCTCAAACGCGGCACGTACCCCGCCGGGAAGGTTGGTACAACCTGAACACACATTTCCCATGGATCGGTTTTCGAACGCGAGCCATTGACGGGGCTCACGTTGAATATTTTCGTGGCATCGTGAATCCAGTAGGCATTAAAGTCGGGCCAGGAATGGAAGCGGAAGAATTGATTCGACTTGTCGAAACGCTGAACCCTGAAAATGAAAAGGGAAAGATCACCTTGATTCATCGATTCGGGGCAGACCAAATTGCCAATTTGCTGGAGCCGCTGATCGCGGGGATCAAGGACAGCGAGCTAAATGTGCTGTGGACGTGTGACCCGATGCATGGAAACACCTATTCCACGAATACCGGAATTAAGACACGGAGTTTCGATCAGATCATCAGCGAATTGAAACAGGCGTTCAAGATTCACGGCGCCAACGATTCCATATTGGGTGGTGTCCATCTTGAAATGACCGGTGATAACGTGACAGAGTGCGTGGGTGGTGCGGGGAAGTTGGCTGAGCCGGACCTGCACCGTGCTTACAAGAGTACGGTCGATCCACGACTTAACTATGACCAGGCGATTGAACTGGCGTTTACGATTGCCGAACATATGAAATCCAGTGATGACTAAATTGCTTTCCAAAGGTTGTCCGGCTCACGTGGGTTTCGGCGACTAGAGCGAAATGATAGAGTGACCTGTCCAAGCTTTGTTTCCGGCTATTAAACAAAGCGGTAAATCGGGACGACAGCACTCAATGGAACCGCTCATGGGTCGTTCTAATATGATCGATGCCTCAAAATTGCAAAATCTGCAAAACTGCGAACGGCGGATCGGCTACGAATTCCAGGAAATGCAGCTTCTGGACGAAGCCATGACCCACGCCTCCAGTTCAATTTCGCGGCTCCATTCGTACGAACGCCTCGAATTCCTGGGCGACTCGATTCTCGGATTCGTGGTTTGCGAGTTTCTTTTTCGGTGCTATCCCAATTGGCTCGAGGGAGAATTGACCAAAGTAAAGTCGGTCGTCGTCAGTCGACAGGCCTGCGCCAAGCTGGGGCAGGAACTCGGATTAAGTGAATTTCTGGTTATCGGCAAAGGGATTGGCAAGCGAGAGACGATCCCTGATTCGCTGTTGGCCAATGCTTTCGAGGCACTACTCGGTGCGATCTATTTGGATGGTGGCATGGCGGCGGCAAAAGATTTCTTGTTGCCGTTTGTCGAAGAACTGGTGCAGATGACCTTGGATGAAAATGCCGAGTCCAATTTCAAATCCGACTTGCAGCAATACGCCCAGAAACGGGACGGATTACCGCCATCCTACCAGCTGTTGGGTGACCGTGGGCCCGACCATGAAAAGTGGTTTATGGTTGCAGCGACGATCGGTAAACGGAAATTTGCACCCGCCTGGGGACGTAACAAGAAAGAGGCCGAGCAGCGGGCGGCGGCCAATGCGCTGGCCGAGATTCATGGGAACGACCTGCCCTATGAACATGATCTCGATACGGTTTTCGGTGATGACAACCGACCTGTTGAATAACCGATCTGTTGAATGAAACGGACTAATGGATTTCGACTTCTGGCGTACCTAGAACGTCCATTCTGGGTG
This sequence comes from Mariniblastus sp., assembly GCA_014237975.1. GTDB lineage: Bacteria > Planctomycetota > Planctomycetia > Pirellulales > Pirellulaceae > Mariniblastus. The sequence continues at coordinate 7,999 of JABACA010000073.1, forward strand.
TGATCCCAAGACCCGCATCCGTCGAGGCCGACATTTTTCCGTTGTCTCGTTGAGGTGCTCCCTCGGCCGTACTGACCGTCCCATAGCTGTTGAAGTCGGTGGAAGTAAATAACAGATCGGTCGGAGTGCTGTGAGCCAGGCAGGCGATGGCCGCGGTGGTAATGTCGCCGCCCCAACTGTCCTCAATCGTCATGGCGATCCCCAACGAGGCGCAGATATCCCGGGCCAATTTTGCCTTGGTCAGCCCGCCGAACTTGCTGATTTTTATATTCACAACATCCGCTCCATCTTGCGAGGCGGCTTTGAGAATGGCGGCGGTCGAATCGATACATTCGTCCATGACAAACGGGTGATCGGTCCTGCGACGGATGGACAAGCATTCTTCAAAACTCAGGCATGGCTGTTCGATGTAGACATCAATATCGCGGACCGCCCTCACCACACGCGCCGCATCATGCATCAGCCAGCCGGTATTGGCATCGGCGATCAGGCGGTCACCCGGTTGGAGGACCTCCGAGACGGCCCGTATCCGCTGGATGTCTTCCAGCGGATCGCCCCCGACCTTGAGTTGAAATCGACGATAGCCTTGGTTCCGATAGTCCAGGACATTTTGAGCCATCGCGTCGGCAGGCTGTTGTGAAATGGCCCGGTACAGGACGAATTCATTTCCAAAACGTCCCCCCAGCAGCTCACAGGTAGATTGCCCGGATGCCTTGCCAAGGATGTCCCAACAAGCGATGTCGATTCCCGATTTGACGTAAGGATGTCCTTTCAAAGCCCGGTCCATCACATCGTTGAGGGGACCCAGTCGGGTCGCGTCCAAGCCGATCAAATGTGGACCCAGTTCTTTCAGCCCTGCCCGCACACCACCGGCGTAGGCCGCCAAATAAAAGGGCCCGAGCGGGCAAACTTCACCATGCCCCAGCAGCCCGCTTTCGGTTTCGACTTCTACGATGGTACTGTCAAAAACCTCGACGGACTTGCCGCCGGACCATTTGTAACTGGCTTCTTTCAAAGGCAGGTCGACTTGGTAGCCGCGGATCGCTTTGATTTTCATGGACGGTTCCGTTGTTGTTTGGTTGTTTCTCACGGTAGATTCGTGTGGGACGAGCGAATTTTTCGCCCTGGTCGTAGCATCGGCCGTGCGGGACTGGCTCGGCACCCGGATAACCAGCCATGACCGGATGCATCCAAGCTGGCGATTGGTTTAACGGATATCTATCCTATTCAATTTGAGTTGTAACACCAGTCTCAACCCAATTTCATCCGATTGATGTAGACGATTGAATGGCAATGTCTAAACCGGGCAAAACAATCACGCCCTGCCGGACCGCGTCGGCCATTCAAAGGGCCGCAGCCGATCACTTGCTTTTGAACATCGCCTCTTCAAAATTACCGGATTGAGAGGTAAGGTAATGTTGGTAAGGTTTCTTTTATCAGCATGTCCAAGCGATTGAGCAGGGAGTGAATTGTGCGACAGTTTATTTTTATGGCAGCCATGGTCTGTTTTTTCTTGTCTCCACTGCATACTGGCTGCGACAGTCCCGTGAAACCTAAGGAAACGCCCGAAACGGGGGTGTCCACGCAGAGTGAACTGACGGGTGAACCGGAGTTTATTACGGTTCAGCACATCTTGATCGGGTTTTCAACTCCCAACAAAGGAAGACCCGGCACGGGCAGCTCGGTACGGGGCAAGTCGATTAGCCGAACCAAGCAGGAGTCCGAGGTATTGGCTAACGAGCTGCTAAAGCGGGCGACCGACGGTGAAAATTTTGGAGAACTGGTTCAACAGTACACGAACGATTCTCCCCCGGGCATCTACCAGATGGCCAACTTCGGGCAGGACAACGTTCCTGCAGGAGTTCATAAACGAAGCGGCATGGTCCCCGCGTTTGGTAATGTTGGTTTTCCACTACCGGTCGGTGGGGTGGGCCTGGCGGTCTACGATCCGGAAAACAGTCCGTATGGCTGGCACATCATCAAGCGGATCAAGTAGCCATGGCGGTTGACGACCGCCCCGTTACTCCCCTGTTTTATTGTCAGCCGTTTCTGACCGGTCGATCTCGATCTTCCAGTCATCACCAAACGTGTTGACACCATCGCTCTCCTCCAGCCCGACCCCCTGGTCGTCCTGCATGTTGACTCCCACCACGTGCAGCTGGTAGCCGTGCTCCCGGCGTTGGTAGAGGATCGGCCGATCCGAATACGGGTCGGTCAGCGAGACGCTGGAGCCGATTTGGAGTTCGTCCAGCGATGCGGGGTAGTCGCCGTTCTGATGACGGTATTGTTCGAGTCGGAATGCCAGGTAGGCCATCCGATCCATGGCGAGCCGGCGGGCATCGGCCCGGCAGACCTGGGAGACAGACGGTAACATCAGGGTGGCCAGTACATTTCCCATTATTTTACCGCGCGAGCGATTCCCGCCGACCCATGATTGGATTCCGGCAGCGATTGAATTGGAGGAAGCCGCCAGACCGGCCAGCCTTTCTTCGGCAGCGTCGGCCAAGTGGACCTGTTCGGCAAACGTCGGTGTCCGGGTGATCTGAACCTGTTCGTCGTAAAACCGATTGATGATTTCCATCGCTTCATCGAGATCGAACGAAGTCGACATGGCGGCTTCCGGTCCATTGCTACCGGTCCAGCCAGCGAGCTGGTTGACCTGGTTGACCTGGTTTTCATCGCCATAGCGGATCGATTGGAGCGCGTCGAGGGAGCAGAGCCGTTCCATCCGATCGACGCATTCGGCCAGGTCGTTGAACTCGGGTAGCGATTCCAACTGGGCCAGGTATCCGTTCACTTCGGCCGGAGTTAGCTGGCCCGACTCGATCGCTTCCACCTCGCCCAGGATGGTCATATGGACGATCGCCGTACCGACCAGGTGGTCGATCAGCAGTCCCTTTTGCGACACCAGTTGGCCAATTCGACGCGCGGCGATCAGGTCGTCGAGGCATTGTTGGTTGCGTCCGTTGGCCAGGTGATTCATGGCCCGCATCTTCAAACCGCGGACCAGGTCCCGGCTGGCCTGCGCGATGGGTAAAAGAACTTCAATCAGGCTGACATCGGACCGGTCGGCGATGATCAACGGGAAACAGAAATGCTCTTTTTGGCTGCCGGCAACCGCGTGGTCGAGGGGGACCTGGTTGGCCTGCATATATTTGAAGAGCTGGGGGAACTCGTCATCGCGCCACGCTCGTTCCATCGATTGGTCGTATTGATCAAATTGTTTTTGCGTGGTCAGGGGGGCCGGGCCGAGAAAAGGCCCGCTGGGTGGCTGTGCCTCAGGGCCGGCGACGGCGGCCCAGGCCAGCGGCCAATCGGCCGGATCGAACGAGGTCGGTCCCACGGCCCGCATCAGGTCGACACAGGCGTTGTTTTCGGCGGTGACTCCCTCGCTCCGCCAATCGTTGACGGCCCGTACATAACTGATCGATCCATCCTGGCGGACATATTGGGCGTCGCTAACGGCCGTGGTCTCTTTGCCGAGGGTGGGTGGTCCGCTGTTCCCGCCGTCGATCACCCACCGCCAGAATAGAAATACGCCGATCGCGCAGATGACAAATATCAACATGGACAGGAAAGCGCGTAACCATGGACGTTTTGGCATGACTAGGTAGCAGCGGGTGCTGGGAGAGGTTGTTGAGGCGCCTGGACGAAAAGGCTAAGCCAATCATATTTTATAGCGGCGACTTTCTTTATCACCTGTTCTAATCGAAAAAGTTGCTGGTTTATCTGACATTGTATTCCGTTTCCCGTTCCGCGAGGAATGGGAATGAACTGGGGATAAAAAAAGCCCATCAGAATTTCTCCTGACGGGCTTTTATAAATGAGCGGCGATACCTACTTTCGCACTTGCAGTACTATCATCGGCTTGAATTGCTTAACTACTGTGTTCGGGAAGGGAACAGGTGTGACCAATTCAATATGGTCGCCGCAAAGAATATTGCCGGCTTATTCACCCGACAATACTCATTGTCTTTGACGGTTGTGATTTTAGATGGCAACTCTTGAATAGAGTGCAATATGTTTCGGCAATTGCCGAAACAGCCTACCCTAACTCACTTTAAAGTGAGAGACCTGGATATATGTGGTCAAGCGTTCGTCCGTTAGTACCAGTTAGCTGAACCCATTACTGAGCTTACACATCTGGCCTATCAACCTTGTCGTCTTCAAGGGGACTTTCGCGGTAAACCGCAACGAAACCTTATCTTGGAGAGGGCTTCACGCTTAGATGCTTTCAGCGTTTATCCTTTCCGTAGTTAGCTATCCAGCCGTGCCACTAGCGTGACAACTGGTACACCAGAGCTACGTCCATCCAAATCCTCTCGTACTAAAGATGAACCTCCTCAAGTTTCGTACGCCCACGGCAGATAGGGACCGACCTGTCTCACGACGGTCTGAACCCAGCTCACGTACCACTTTCATTGGCGAACAGCCAAACCCTTGGGAGCTTCTTCACCCCCAGGATGTGATGAGCCGACATCGAGGTGCCAAACCGCATCGCCGCTATGGACGCTCGGATGCGATAAGCCTGTTATCCCCGGAGTACCTTTTATCTGATGAGCTATGGCCCTTCCATTCGGAACCACAGGATCACTAAGACCTACTTTCGTAACTGCTCGACTTATAAGTCTCGCAGTAAAGCACACTTCTACCTTTGCGCTCGACGCCTGATTGCCAACCAGGCTGAGTGTACCTTTGTACTCCTCCGTTACTCTTTGGGAGGAGACCGCCCCAGTCAAACTGCCCAACTGACACTGTTCGATGCCCTGATTCAAGGGTCATCGTTAGAACTAAAGCATATCCAGGGTGGTATTTCACCTTTCGGCTCCAGATAGCTGGCGCTACCGTTTCACAGCCTCCCACCTAGCACTACACAAAATATACCTCAGCCCAATATCAGCCTACAGTAAAGGTTCACGGGGTCTTTCCGTCTAACCGCGGGTAGGTGGCATCTTCACCACCACTACAATTTCACCGGGTCGGTGGTTGAGACAGTGCTCCTCTCGTTACGCCTTTCATGCAGGTCGGAACTTACCCGACAAGGAACTTCGCTCAGTATTGTTACTACCGAAGTCTGCAAGAAAGATTCAAAGCACGTCAACCATTTGTCCAACCGCTCAATGCGATTGCATTACATACATTCCAGTTTCAGCGCACTATCCGACAAGCGGACAGGGAACTGTCATGGAGTGTGAGTAATAAATGAACCACTTGAGAAGTCGAACGGGTGTTGATTTTGCTAAGAATACTGCAGTGCAAATCGAGATTTTTGATTTGCGTTCGGCGGGTTGATCATTTCTGTCAACCTCTGCATGTCGCCATGCAGCTCGGACTATATCTTCAACTCGATCGATTTGACTCGAATGCGAGTTGCCTGGCGTATAGTCTCTGAGGATCCTTCATTCTGGCTGACTCAAAGAGTCAGACGGAAATCGGTTTCCTGCTGATTGTCTGCACCAAACGGATTGTCACTGTTTTTGAAATCAGATTTCAAAAACGAGTACCGTTGGATACTCAGATTTTCCAGCATACAGCCAAGTGCATCCCTGATTGTCGCCAATCAGGAGGGCAGAAAAATTCTACCTTAGGACCGTCATAGTTACGGCCGCCGTTTACCGGGGCTTCGGTCGGGAGCTTCACCCAAGGGCTAACCCACTTCCTTAACCTACCGGCACCGGGCAGGCGTCAGTCTCTATACGTCCACTTACGTGTTAGCAGAGACCTGTGTTTTTGATAAACAGTCGAAGGAGCCGATTTACTGTGGCCCCCAGCAGCGTAAACCACCAGGGGCACCCCTTATCGCGAACTTACGGGGCCATTTTGCAGAGTTCCTTAACCACCGTTCTCCCGAGCGCCTTAGTCTACTCGACCCGCCTACCTGTGTCAGTTTTAGTACGGTCAGACTTGCTTCAACCCTTAGAAGCTTTTCTAGGACGACCTTCCAATGATTTCCCGATCTACGTCAGTCAGTCGATCACCTTGAATTATGAGGGCGCATTTACATCCCTCCATCTCAGTGACCTCCACGGACATTTCTAATCGTACCGCTCACTTTCTGGTCGCCGTCCCTCCATCGGTCCACAAGCTGGGGCAGGAATATTAACCTGCTATCCATCGTCTACGCCTTTCGGCCTCAACTTAGGTACCGCCTAACCCTGGGCGGAATTGCCTTCCCCAGGAAACCTTAGGCTTTCGGCGAACAGGATTCTCACCTGTTTTATCGTTACTCATTCCGGCATAATCACCTGTATGGACCGCGACCCGTCGTTTCCGTCGGGCTTGTATCTCCCATACAGCGCTCTGCTACCAAATATATAAATATATTTCCACGTCTTCGGTGTCATACTTACTCCCGTTCATTATCGGCGCAAGACTGCTCGACTAGTAAGCTGTTACGCACTTTTTAAATGGTGGCTGCTTCTAAGCCAACATCCTAGCTGTCTCAGCAATCTAACTTCCTTAGTGACTGAGTATGACTTGGGGACCTTAGACGATGGTCTGGGTTGTTTCCCTCTTGACCGTGCAGCTTATCCCACACGGACTGACTGCCGCGATAATTGTTACGGTATTCGGAGTTTGGTTCAGTGGAGTACCCCGGGAAGGGCCCCCATCCAATTCAGTATCTCTACCCCCGTAACATAGTTGCGCGACGCCATCCCTCAAGATGTTTCGCAGAGAACGAGCTATCTCCTGGTTTGATTAGACTTTCACTCCTCCCCACAAGTCATCCCCTCAGTTTTCAACCTAAGTGGGTTCGGTCCTCCACGCAGTATAACCCGCGCTTCAACCTGCTCATGGGTAGATCACCAGGTTTCGCGTCTGCCGCATACGACAATTTCGCGCTATTAACACTTGGTTTCCCTATGGCTCCAGCCCGTAAGGCCTTAACCGAGCCGCATACGACAACTCGCCGGATCATTATGCAAAAGGCACGCCGTCACACTGAACGAATCATAGTGCTCCGACCGCTTGTAAGCGTATGGTTTCAGGTTCTTATCCCTCCCCTAGACGGGGTTCTTTTCATCTTTCACTCACGCTACTGAGTTCACTATCGGTCATTAGAGAGTATTTAGCCTTGCGGGATGGTCCCCGCAGATTCAGTCGAGGTTTCACGTGACTCGACCTACTCAGGTGCCTTTCGGTAGGTACGAAGCTTTCGAATACGGGACTGTCACCCTCTGTGGTCGACCATTCCAAGTCGTTCTTCTAGCCAGTACTCTTTCCATATGAAAGGTCCTACAACCCCTCAGGGGAAACCCCCAAGGTTTGGGCTATACCGATTTCGCTCGCCGCTACTATCGGTATCGATTTTTCTTTCTTTTCCTCCGGGTACTTAGATGTTTCAGTTCTCCGGGTTTGCAACAGGAATCTCGGGATCAATGTTTGTTTGTCAACTACCCCAAGCTTATCGCAGACTTCCACGCCTTTCAGCCTTCTAATGCCAAGACATCCCCCATACGCCCTTAGTAGCTTGACCACAAATATCCAGCCCTCTCAAATCCGGTCGACCGAAGTCGACATGAATCAGAAAGTTCCCAATATCCGCGAACTCGCCACAGATCCAGGTAACGTATAATTTTTTTCGCTCTACTTTTAAGTCTGTTCGACACACAAATTTCTGGTTTGCCTTCGCCAGATTGCTCTGACTCTGGTTTGCCATCGATTCATGTGGCGCTACTCAAGAGTGGTTTCTTTGCCATGCTGCCTGCTCTCGGGCAAGCCCGATCACCTACAACACGACATAAAGATGCCATCTATTAAAATCACAACCAAATTGCCAAAGAACAATCGCTGTCCAAAGGACAGCAAACCCTCAACTGTTGAGAGTGGTTTGGCCTGATTGGCTCAGGACAAACCGCCACCAACAATAAATTTAAGGGAACCAACCAATCTAGCAACTTTGTCCAATCCGTCAACCGCGCAGTTTACGCGAAATCTAAGTATTTGTTGCCGCTCGTTGGTCAAGAAAGGCCTGTCAAAGGGGCTTTCGTGATCGAAAACCGAAGGCTACTTCCATGCTGAACTTAATCGTAGCGAGCCGAGAAGTATACTCATATCGGACGACGGCTCAAGAGACAAAAGTCAATTTTGCCGATTTTTCAAAATATTGTTTGGCCATTTGCCGGCAGGACTCCTTTTGGATTGGCTGGAATCGGTAGTGGGGTGTGCCAAAAGGGTTGGCCGATTGCTAATATTCGGAGACCGAGCCCGAGGAGTTTGAGTCTGCTTTACGTCATTTTTTGGTGGGTTTTATCGACTTTTAGAGCTGCTTTTTGTGCTTCCCATAAGAGGCCGCCGCCGCTGCGGGAAATCAGAAATGGGAGGAGGGAAAATCCAGCGAAGCACGAAATGAAGACGCCGATTGGAAATCCTTCTAACCAGGGGAAGCCGATTAACAATTCAAAGATTAATATCGGGAGGCACAGCAGGAGGCACTCGACGACAAAGGACCAGCGGAAGTAGTGTCGAGATTTTAGGATTAAGGCTAGTATCGGAAGTAATGCCGACGTGATTCCGCTGGCCATCAGGGCGGTCAACAAAAAACTACCCGAGTTGCGTGGGGCGAACTGTGCTGCCCAGATCGAGATGGCAATTCCGAGTGTGATCAGCGCGACGCCCCGGATGGACCAACTCGGTCGTCGTCGGTTGAGTTCCCAGATTGGGAAGGCGACACGCCAGCCGAGGGCGGTCTGAAATATCAGGGCCGGGATAATGATTCCGAGCAGGGCACTCGGAATGGAGAGGAAGATTTCCCGGCCATTGCCAAATGCGGGCCAGACTCCCGCGACTTCCGGTGCTATTTCACTCGCGATGTTCGTGCCAAGCCAGAGCGTGATGGCCCAGATCGAGATGGCGGTTAAGCCTGCTACAAGCCTTATTCCGAGGGAAAAACCGAAAAACACCATCATCATGCCGCAGGCTACGGGAAAGGCCAGCACGATGCCGAGGACGCCGCAAACCGAGAGCTGGCTCCAATTGTCCTCGGCTGCCAAGCGGAACAGCGGGTCGATGCCGAGGCAGGTGGCTATCTGAATGCCGAGCCAAATCAACCACAACACAAACGTCACTCGCCGACGCGCTCGGGTTATCTGGGCGGTTTCGGAGGCCGGCAGTTGGTCTAGCAGGTTGACGGACATCCCATTCCTGATCTTTTTGTCGTTCTAAAACCGAATCGGTCGGTTTTAGTATTGGTTGTGGGTTTTTGACAGATTTTCAATCGATGAATAGAGAGTATTCCACCCTCGTGGATGGGCACACCCCGGCCCCGTTGGTAACGGTGGCCTGTTACGGGTCGATCACCGGCGGCGGCAACGGTCTCAGTGTGCCCCCATAATTCTCGTCATCGGTCCCGATATACAGCTGGTAGATATCGTTGGCCGGGTCTTGGCGGACGGCAACTGACTCGACCTTGAAACCATCGACCATCGCCAGACAAACGGGCGGATCATGGAGTTCGACCTGCGGTTTGCCAGCGACCCATTTCAACTGACCGATCAGGTAGCCACCGGCAGCGAACGGCCCATTATCCGGATCGGGTAGACCGGCTGCTTCCGCGTCGAACGCTGAAACCGAGTAAATCAGCCCATCGCTGTCCACATCAAGGCCGACAATCACCCGGTTAAATCTGGCCGGGTCGGGAGATTCGAACGTTACGCTGTCTGCCGTCGAGGCGAATTCCATCTTTTTCGGATCAAAAACGACCCAGCTCAATTCGGTACTAGGAAGGTTGTCGGCCCGTTCGGCATATAGGAAAACATGTGTTTCCCCGAGGTGGGCGACCGCCGTTCCCTCCACGTTGGTGATTGGAAACGGCCACTGGGTCACACTCCTGATTCGGACTCCGTTTTGCTTGACGTCCGCTTTGAAAATCCGCTGGACCGAGGGATCGTGTTTTCCATCACCACTTTCAACCAGCAAAACCTGGTTGGTTCCCGGAATGGCCGCGACGCTTTCCAAGTCGTTGGGCGTTTCTCTCCTGTAGCTGACCCGCGAGTCCTTGTAAGTCAATCCACGGCTATCGCGAGGTAATCTCAGCGCGGCGACCCGAGGTTTGAAAAATTCGTCCTCCACTTTGGCGTCGTGAACGGCGATAAATCGATTGCCACCCACCCAGACCATGCCGCTCAGGTCGGCCAAGGGAGTGGTTGCCCGGCGGTTCAGTCCGATCTGCCCCCAGCAATCCACGTTAAAAACTGTGGAGGATTGCAAAACGCCCAAAACCAACATTGAAAACAAAAGGCGGCGAATAAAAAATGACCCCATCGTGGCACCCCTGCTTAAATGGTTGTTGTTGGTTGATTTCAAATTCACAACAGGCTCAATAAACCATCCGTTTCGGTAGATGTAAATAGGGCCAATCGAGCTTCGCCAGCCAACCGTGACGTCGAACCGGCCCTACCTTGCTGCCGACCTGTGGATCAATGAGTTCGGCGCGAGGCATTCGCGATGGCGAAAAACCGTCTGTTTTCAACTAAATGCGGCAGCCAAATGTTTTCCCGAAAACCGAAAAGACCAGCTGCTCGCGCCGCCAGTCAGGCGGCTCAACCGATTGGATTGGCGGGGGATGGGTCAGACTAGCGTGCGTTGGGGCGAGTGCGGTACTTCCGCCGGACCGCCACGCGTCCCAGGATCAGAGTCAGAATCAACACTCCGGACGGTTCGGGGATCGATGAAACCGAGATCGATCCGAGCAGCACGTTGGAATCGGCCGACGTCGTGTCATCGCCGAGGAACAGGAAACTGGGATTGTCGTACGGGTCGAACAGCGGATTCACTCCGCTCGGATTGTAATTGCGGAGGCTGCCTGTCAGCAACGAACTGCCGTTGGCCGACAACAGGTAGTTCCCGCCCAACAAGGTCAGCCGGTAATCGTGCATCTGGGTCGTATCCCAGGCGATACCTTCGGCCTGGGTAAACAACGAGTTGGTCCCCTCCCCTGCCGCGGCGTAAACCCAGACACGGTCTTCAAAGAATCCGACCTCCAGGCCCAGCAGGTCTTCTGAAATCGCGATCAGGCTAAACCCGGCCCGGTCGTCCAAGCCGTCTCCGTTGTCGTCCCGCTGGTTGTGTCCTTCGGACAGGACCTGTAATTGGAAGTCGATATGAAAACCGGCTAGCCGGTCGAGCACCGGCATGTCCGGATGTTGCAAAGCTCCATTGAAAGGTGACTCGCTGAAATAGCCCGCCTGGGAGGCTCGGTCGGCTGTGGTGTCCAGGTTCAGCCAGTTGCCGTTGTGTTGTTCGGTGGACGGTGCGGGAACGACCGCCAGCCAGCCTTGGTCACCCGGCAGCGTACCGGCGGCGACGTCGTACAGTTCCACCAGATCAGCCGAGAGCCTGGTAGTCGGGACCAAGGCCAGGCAGAGGGCCATCAGGCTCACTAATAAGCGGCAGTGCAGTCGGACCATGGAGGCTCGGACTCGATAACGAAATGGATGGTTGACGTTGAAACAACGCGAGTGTCTCTATCTTAATTGCCGGGGCTTCGAACGGGCAAAGATTCCAGAGGATTCTTGCCAAGCCGAAGTTGCCTGTCCCGCTCTGTGAAATACAGGCCATGCATGCATCTGACGAGACCGAGTAAGTGACCTTTCAGATCTGAAACGTCAAAGTGGCGGGACTGCAATGGGGGAAAATTTGAAACGTCGAAGTGTCTTGAGCCGGCGGAGCTTTTTGGGATTTCCCAGCGTATCGAGTGATGGTTAAAGGGTTGCGGATTTAAAAACCGCCATTGGTTTCGGTCAGTGGTGTTGACCGAAGCGGGTGATTTCAGGTTGCCGCTATTGCCTTTGTTTTGGCTGGCCAGCTATACTGGGAGACTAGCTGGGTTCGAATGGCCTGCCTGCCGACGAGTCCTCTTTTCATCCAAGCGGTAATTGCAAAGGAATATTTCTGTGAAACTACATCTTTTGATTTCAGTTGTTTTTACTGCCGTGTGGTGCTCTGCGGCGACGGCCTCGGTCATCAGTTTGGATGGCGTCTCGGACGGTTCGGCGTATGGGAATACGGCGACCACCAGTTGGTTTAACGGCCACAAGTCGGAGCTCAGCCGCTATGGTGAATTCAACAATCAGCTTGGAGTGACGACGGTCCATTACGGTGTCGGCCAGCTTGCTGGCGATAGTTCCGGTAACGATTACTTTTTCCTGTATCTCGAAGCGCCGATCGGTGCCAAGAACATGATCTGGCAAAACCTGGACTGGAAGAACAACTACCCGCTGTCCAACACGGATCCGACCGCAGGTCTGACCGAGGACGATGTTGCGTCGTATCGAGTGCACCACGAAACTCACCACAAACCGGGTGACATGAAACTTGACTTTAATGGAGCCACCGGTAGCGAAAAACTGAATATTTTAAACAGCAGTGGTGGGACCGTTTTCAAGGCCAACCTGGCCGGTAGTGCCGACAATAGTTTCGGCTTGGTCGACTACAAGGATTCGGTCGACTACTTGTTTGACAACAGTTTGGCCACCAACAGCCTCAGCTTGAACCGAGACACGCCGATGTCATTTGAGTTGATGTTCAACGTTAGCACGCAGAACCAACAGTTGGTCGATTACATCGTCAACAATGGACTGGATTTCCATCTGTCGCCCGAACGGGGATTGCTCACGAACGACAACGTACCGGAGCCAACGTCGTTGCTCCTGTTTGGTGGGCTGTTTGGCCTGGTCGGCCTCGGTCGCCGCCGGCGAAGCTAGTCGCCTTTGTCACGTCCATCTCGGTTCTCTGGAAGATGAAACCGGGTTCCATTGAAACCTGATTGATTGAAGACAGAGACGTTCTTCCGGCACGTGCTGGAAAACAATCTGTCACTGCGCGAATTCCTGGACGCTGACGATTCGTTTCTCAATCGCGAACTCGCCTTGCACTACGGCATCCAAGGCGTCCAGGGCAACGAGCTGCAGCGTGTTTCGCTCAAAGGCAGTCGGAGTGGCGGATTGCCTGGGCACGGTGCTTTCCTGACGGCCTCGGCCAACGGCGTGGATACGTCGCCCGTCGTCCGCGGTATTTACGTGCTGGAGAAACTGCTCGGCCACACGCCACCGCCCCCCGACGTCCCCGCGATCGAACCTGACATCCGCGGTGCGGTCACCCTTCGCGAGCAACTTATCAAACATCGGGAGAGCGCAACCTGCACCGAATGCCACCGCAAGATCGATCCGCTCGGCTTCGCGTTGGGAAATTTCAACGCGATCGGAGGTTGGCGAGACAAATACGATCCAAAAACGCCGATCGATTCCGCTGGCAAACTCCCGGGCGGAGATTCGTTTCGGACCGTTCCGGAATTCCGAAAACTCCTGGTAGATCGACAGGACCAGTTCAACCGCTGCCTGACCGAAAAACTGATGACCTACGCCTTGGGACGTGAGCTCGAAGTGGGCGACCGCCCCAGCATCGATGCGATTCTGGCTGAACTCGACGGCAAGCAAGGCGGCCTGCGCGAGCTCATCCGCCTGGTTGTCCTGAGCAAGCCGTTCCTGCGCAATTAAGCGATTCTGGACTGGCTCCTGTTAGGATGACCTGCCACCATGAAGACCTTTGATCGTTCTCCTTTTATTTGTCTGAAAACGAAAAGCTGAATCCAAGATGGATTCAGCTGAATTGGATTTTTCTTACCGTTTTCGATGGGCGTCAATTTCTCA
>JABACA010000074.1 GCA_014237975.1 Mariniblastus sp.
TCGATTTTGGTGCCGAGTTCGACTGTAGCGCCATTATTGGATCGATGCAGGGTCGCTGGGCTGGCGATGTGGACAAGCCGACCGCATTGGGTTATTTGCAGGATAGTTTGAACCGCTTGGGACAATATGCACAGCAAAAAAACGCAACGCTGATTTACGAACCACTCAACCGGTATGAAACCAACCTGTTGAATACTTTGGACGATACGGTTCTGTTTCTGCAACAACTGGAGACCGACCATGTAAAACTTCTGGCAGACCTGTTCCATATGAACATCGAGGAAACCGATTTGGCAGAGTCGATCCGCCGTGCCGGATCGCATATCGGTCACATTCACTTTGTCGATTCGAATCGCCAGGCGGCCGGTTTTGGTCATACCGATTTTGACGCGGTTGCGACGGCCATCCAGCAGATTGGTTTCGACGGTTATGTTTCCGCCGAAGCACTTCCTGTTCCCAGTTCGAATGCGGCCGCCGAACAGACCATCAAGAAATTCAATGAACTATTTGGTCCTTGAAAAAACATGGTTAGTCACGGAAAATTTCTACCCTTCCAAATAGTTTATGCCAGAATAATATTTGCGTTAGTCCAACAATTCATGGGAAATGGTTTTCGATATGAACATCCGACGTTTTTTGATTTCCGGATTTGCATTGATGATGATGGGGTTGTCGCCTTTGGGTGCCGCGGCAGGTGTGGGCCAGGATGCCAACGGACTGGAACTGAAGAAGGGCGATCGGATTTGCCTGGTCGGTAATGCACTGGGCGAACGGATGCAGCACCACAACTACTGGGAAACGTTGTTGCATTCCGAAAATCCGGGGATGCAACTGGCGGTCCGCAATCTCTGTTTTCCCGGGGACGAACCGCTGGAGCGGATTCGGTCGAAAAATTTTGGTGAGCCGGAGTCCCATTTAACGCATAGCAAAGCATCGGTTGTGCTTTTTTTCTTTGGTTTCAACGAATCGTTTGACGGGAAAAAGGGCCTCAGCCGATTTGAGTCTGATTTGGAGAAACTGGTCAAGGAAACCTTGGCGGCCGATTATGACGGCGATGGCAATCCGTGCCGCATTGTGCTGGTCTCTCCGATCGCTTTTGAAAACGCGGGTAACAAAAATTGGCCAGACGGGAAAACGGAAAACAAGCAGTTGAAAATGTACGCCGACGCCATGCAACGGGTCGCCAAGAAAATGGACGTGCATTACGCCGATGTGTTCACGCCGACCCAAAAGATGTTTGCCGACAACGCCGAACAGCTGACGCTCAACGGCGCCCATCTGAACCAGCAAGGTTACATGAAGTTCGCGCCGATCCTGATGGAAGCCGTTTTTGATCGGGCTCCCGCAAAGAGTCTTGATGCCGTGCAGAAAAAACCCGCTTTGCACGCGGAAGTTTGCGACAAAAATTTCCATTGGTGGCATCGTTATCGATCGGTGAACGGTTTTTCCATTTACGGAGATCGCGGCAAGGCGGGTAAAGATGGTACCGGCACCTACAATAACCGGGACGTGATGGAACGCGAACGCGCAATTCTCGACGAGATGGTGGCCAACCGCGACGCGCGTGTCTGGACGCTGGCCTCGAACAAAGACGTGGCTGACAAGGTGGATGATTCCAACACGCTGCCCTTCATCAATCCCCAAACGAACGTCGGCGCTGCCAACGATCCTAATAAGGGGAAGGGGAAGTTGGGCACGCTGAATTATCTGACCGCGGAGGAACAGCTTGAAAAGTTCAAGTTGGCGCCCGGGTATGAAATCAACCTGTTTGCCTCGGAAGAACAATTTCCGGAATTGGCGAATCCGGTTGCTATTAATTTTGACAACCAGGGCCGGTTGTGGGTCGCCACGATGGAATCCTACCCACATTGGAAACCGAAAACGCCCATGAATGACAAGCTGTTGATATTCGAGGATTCGGATCAGGATGGCGTGGCCAATGAATGTAAAGTGTTTGCCGATGGCTTGCACCAGCCGACCGGGTTTGAAATCGGAAGTAACGGGGTCTACATCGCTCAACAACCCGACGTGTTGTTTGCCCAGGATACCGATGGAGATGACCGGGCCGACCATGTGGAGAGAAAGTTGATCGGGTTTGACTCAGCCGATTCGCATCATGGAATCGCGGCGTTCCAATGGGGTCCGGGCGGTGTGCTTTATTTCCAGGAGGGGACCTTTAAATTTTCGCAGGTCGAAAGTCCCTATGGTCTGACCCGTTTGCGGGAAGCCGGAGTCTGGAAATATGAACCGAAAACTGAAAAGTTTGGTGTGCACGCTTCGTTCTGTTTTTCAAATCCCTGGGGGCATATTTTTGATCGTTGGGGGCAGGACTTTATTGGCGACGCTTCCCCCGGCTTTTCTTTTTGGGCGGCACCGATCAGCGGACGCATGACGTATCCGTATAAACATGGTGGTGGCAACCACGACAAACGAGTCCAGGAATATGTGGGTCGCGACAAAGGCTTCAAGTTCAAGACGCTCTACCAGAAGCGGACCCGACCGTTGGCCGGTTGTGAAATGGTCTCCAGTCGGCATTTCCCGGATGATGTGCAAGGTAATTGGTTGGTGACCAACTGCATTGGGGATCGGATGGTGCTGAACCATAAGATCGAGGAACAGGACTCCGGATTCTGGGGTACCGAGGCTCCCCCCATTGTCTCCTGCGAAGATGGCAATTTTCGTCCGGTCGATATCGAGTTTGCTCCCGATGGTTCTCTCTACATTGTGGATTGGCACAATGCCTTGATCGGTCACCTGCAGCACAACTTGCGAGATCCCAGTCGCGACCACAGGCATGGTCGTATTTGGCGGGTCACCCACAAAGATCGACCGTTACTGACGCCAGCCAAGATTGATGGCGCACCGATCCCGCAACTGCTCGAATTGTTGAAAGCCTATGAAGACCGGACACGTTACCGCGCCAAGCGTGAATTGGCTCAGCGCGACACGAAAGACGTGATGCCCGCCCTGGACCAATGGCTGGCAGCACTCGATTCCAACGACGAAAACTTCGAGCATCAACAACTCGAGGCATTGTGGATGTACCAGACGCACAACCAGGTTAATCAGCCGCTGTTGCAAAAGGTGCTGGCATCCAAGGACCATCGGGCGCGGGCGGCCGGCATCCGGGTGCTCTCATTCTGGATCGACCAGGTCGACGAACCACTGGCGATACTCAAGAAACATGTTGCCGACGAACATCCTCGGGTCCGCTTGGAATCGGTGCGTGCGCTCAGTTTCATGTCGGGTGATGAGGCGATCGAGACGGCGCTTGGCGTTCTCGAATTCGAAATGGATTACTACTTGCAGTATACCCTGGACGAAACGATGCGAATGTTGGAGATTCAATAACAAGATGGCTCGTACTTTTATTGCGTATCTATACCTGCCGGCGTTGCTGGCATTCAGTTGTGGTATAGGTTTGGCTCAAGATGAGAAGCCGCTGTCTCCCCCCAAGATTTACCTGGACCGCAGCGCGAAGATCATCGCTTACCAACTGAAACGGCTTTCCAGCGAACGCCTGCTGCAGGTGGAACGAAACGCTGACGATTCGAAATACCTGCCAGTGTTTCAAGCTATCTTACTGCGGGATGGGATGCCGTTACAGCAACGGTCCGATGCCTTGAAGGCGATTGTGATCCTCAAACAATCGGATCCCGTCCTGGAGTTGCTGGCACTGCTGGAATCGTTGCCCGATGATTCGCGGCAAGAAAAGGCAACCGCCAGGTCGTTGGCTCAAATGCTGATCGACCAACCGATAGATCGGTTGAAAAAGAACAAACAGGTTTTGATCGATACGGTCCACAGTAAAAAGCAGATTGTTCGAGTTGCCGGTCACGCGGCACTGATGGAGTCAGGGGGGGTGGGTCTCAAGCCATTTGAGCCCCAAGGGATAATTGACTGGTTGAATTCGTTTTCGATGGTGCCATCTCAAACGGCACGAAATAACAATCGACAATCGGTGATTGGCGCACTGGGGTCGGATGATCCGGAGATGCGGCGGGCGGCGATCTTGGCGCTGAAGGATATTTCAGTGGATCGGGAACTCACCTTTAAAAAAGTTGCGGAACTGGTTACCCAACCGGATATGATCGCAGCCGCCGTTCAGACTCTGTTATCGATTCCCGTCAACCAGAGGGATGTACCGACGTCCGGCAAGCTGGTGGAACAACTCGTGACCGTCGCGGAGGGAACGCCGGCAGAAAAAAGAACCTCCGACGCCTTTATCGATGCCATGCAGTTGGTAGATCAGTTAATGGTGTCGGTACCCGTTGAACAGGCTCGCCAATACCGGGAGCGGTTGGATAAGGTGACGGTTCGCCTGGTGCGGATTGGAACCGTCGAGGATGAGATGCGATATGACCGTCCTTATTTTGCCGTTCAGGCGGGGCGACCCGTGCAGATCGTGCTGGAAAACGATGACATGATGGCCCACAATTTGCTGATCGTGAAACCGGGTACCTTGAAAGAGGTGGCCGAGGCGGGCCTGGCCGCGGGTCCCAATAATGGTTACCAGGGAAAACCGTACGTTCCTGAAAACGAGAATGTTCTTTTTGCGAGTGGCCTGATTCCGGCGTTTCAAAAAGAGGTTTTGACATTTACGGCGCCAACCGAAGCGGGGGAATACCCGTTCGTCTGTACGTTTCCTCAACACTGGTCACGCATGTATGGTGTGATGGTCGTCGTCGATGATCTGGAAAAATGGCAACAAAAACCGATTCCACCCAGGGATCCGATTGGAAGCAACCGATCGTTTGTCAATGATTGGAAATTGGACGACTTCCAAGATGGATTGAACCGCGGTTTGCAAGGCCGGTCGATGAAGATTGGCGAGCGGATTTTCAAAGACGCCACGTGTGCCCAGTGTCACCAACTGGGGGGTGTGGGCGGCGCGGTGGGGCCTGCTCTGGACGAGGTTTTTCAGCGCTACCAAGGCGACTCCATGTCGGTTCTGCAGGAAATTTTAGAACCTTCCAACCGGATCGATGAAAAATACTCGATGCACATGATTTTAACCGTTGACGGGTTGACCCTGACGGGGATTATCCAGGAACAGGATGGAGAACAAGTCGTCTTGCTGGACAACCCCGAATCCAGGGAACCGACGATCGTCCGGCGGGAAGAGATCGAGGAAATGGTAAAAACCTCCAAATCGATCATGCCCAAAGCGTTAGTAAACCAGTTTACCAAGGACGAGATTCTGGAAATGGTGGCCTATTTGAGAGCGTCCCAAAAAGTGGTGGAACCGCCGTCGAAATAACGAGAGAGTCAACACGCCCTATGCGAGGGCGGGAAAGGTGTTGCCACGATGCAACCGTCAATTCTGATCAAAATATGTCTACTTGTCCTGATGGGGAATTCGGTTTGGGGGGACGACCAGCGGCCCAATTTCCTGTTTATCCTGACCGATGACCAATCGCAGGAAACCTTGAGTTGTTATGGCAACAAGGTTTGCCAGACGCCCAACCTCGATCGATTGGCGGCTCAGGGAATGGTGGTTCAGGACGCGCACCACATGGGTGCCTGGTCGGGTGCCGTCTGTCGACCGTCGCGGACGATGATCATGACGGGTCGCCACGTTTGGAATATTCCTGGAAACCGAGCCGTCGAGGTCGAGTCGCCACCGAACTTTCTTGAAACCGCGGCGGAACATTCGATGGCCGCGGTTTTCAACCGAGCCGGCTACGATACGTTTCGGACTTGCAAAAAGGGCAACAGTTATCCCCAGGCCAACGCCAAGTTTGACATTGTGCGGGATGCGACCAAACGGGGTGATGCGGCCGAATCGGGAAGCGCCTGGCACGCCGATCAAGTACTGGATTATCTGGAACAGCGGAGCCTCGAAAAGGACACCGATCCGTTTCTGATTTATTTTGGTCTGTCTCACCCCCATGATCCGCGGCGTGCTCTGCCGGAACTGGCCCGTAAATACGGGGCGACTAATGACGATGCGCCGTTGGAGAAGCCGAATCCAAAGGCTCCCCCCCTGCCAGTCAACTGGCTTCCCGAACATCCTTTTCATCACGGCCATCCCGAGTTGCGGGATGAGGTGAGTGTCCCGGGAGTGGGCAGGCGGAGGGACGAGGCAACCGTTCGCAATGAACTTGGCCGTGAGTATGCCTGCATCGAAAATATTGATCGGCAGGTCGGTCGGGTGATCCAACAACTGGAAGTGATGGGGGAACTGGAAAACACCTATGTTATTTTTACTTCGGATCACGGGATCGCCGTCGGTCGACATGGATTGATGGGAAAACAGAACCTTTACGAACACACCTGGCGGGTTCCCTTTATCGTCCGTGGGCCGGGTGTCCAAGCGGGTTCGACGGCCTCGGGATTTATCTACTTGAGTGATGTCCTGCCCACTCTGTGTGACTTGGCCGGCATCGATATTCCCGATGAGGTGGACGGCAAGAGTTTTCGTCCAGTACTGGAGGGGGACGAGGACCGGGTGCGGGAAGTGGTCTACGGTGTTTACTGCGGCGGTACCAAGCCGGGGATCCGCAGCATCAAGACGTCCGGTGGCTGGAAATTGATCGAGTACAACGTGCTGGGCAAAGAGGTTCGCGAAACCCAGCTGTTTAATTTGACCGCGAACCCAGATGAGCTGATTGACGAACATCACTGTCCCGTCATCGCGCCTCAAGTGGAAGCCAAACAGGGACGCAGTCTCGGAAACGAGCAAAGAAACCTGGCCTACCATCCCGATTATCAAGCGAAACGGAAGGAGATGGCGAGTCTGTTGGCTTACGAAATGAAGCAACTAGGCGATCCCTACGATCTACAGGGAACCTATAGTAAAGAGATGCCCAAGAGACCCAATCAGCGGAAAAAACCACCGAAGAAAGGCAGTGGTTCAGGCCGCGTGGGTAATTAGCTGACGAAACCCGTTGCATCATTCAGGGAACCGACTGCCGCTCGTTCAACTTATCGGGTTTTGTCCGGCAGGCAGATCGCCAACATGGCGCGAACCGGGATGAAACGATTCGTGGTACGTCGATATTCCTCATATTGCCTGCCGTGGGTTTGGCACAGGTACCTTTCTTCGTTCCACGCTTTTAAAACCAGCATCGAACAGTGAATGGTGCCGACTGCCAACATCATCCAGTTGGCAACAACGACCATGGTGCTGATCATCAGCATCAAGCTAAGTGCGTAAATTGGATGGCGGACCTTGGAAAAAACCCCCTCCGTAATCAATTCAGTATCCTTGGACGGCGTTACCGCCATGCTCCAATTTCGTCCCATGCCTAACCAGCAACGCGTCGTGGTCAGGAATGCGAAACAGGCGGCCAGGGCCCCTAGACATATGACGAAAAACCAAAGCCCGGACAAGCCAGTGATTCCCAGTGATGCCAACGATTCCGTTACGGCGTTACTGGAATACCAGGCCAAAAGGTTCCAGGCGATAATGGTCGGCACCCACAACAGCCACATGGTTCTTTCCAGTCGCGTCTTGGGCAGGGATCCCGAAGAGACTTTGAATTTCGACCAGCTTCGGGCGACCATGGCGACCACGCATGTCCAGTAAAGAGTAACTGCCGTTGCCACGACTAGTTGGGGTATTTGTGACCATTCCATTTGTTGTCTCCATCGGTACGGTTGTTTTGAGGTGCTGTTGTTAGGGGTGCGGGCCAATTGGGCGTCTGTGTTGAAAGGGTGTCGAGACGAATGCGTGTCAGTCTGTGTTCGGTCTCTTGCCGGTTTTTGTAGCTGAACTGGTTGTTTGGGTGACGGGTTCATGGCTAATGCTTACCGCTTCCACGATCAGGTCATGTATCCATGGATTGGCATCGATATTGAAATGATTGATACCGGCCGTTTGTTCACGCCCCGCCAATTTACGGATATCGACATTGATCATTTCCGTTTTTTGGGATTGAGCGTTGATGTCGGTGCCTCGAAAAACACGGGCCCAGGACGGCGAGGAATTCGACTGGTATAGATTGACGCAACGTTTGACGTTCCGAGGGGGCGACGAAGGCATGGTGGAATCGAGCATGATTAACATGTCTACCGGAACATCCCGATCGGCAAATGTGTTGGCAAGTTTGGGTGCCAAGTCGCCTCCCAAGCTATGCCCAATAATGATCAGGGGAGATTTCTTTTTCGATTTTAGAATTTGGGCGCAAAGCAGATCTGCTTCGCGATAGGAAGTGGCTGACGGAGTGACTTTGACTTGGTAACCCAATTCCTGAAGTTTTTTGCCGAGGTCATCCATGCCCAGGGAGAACACGGTAAAGATGCCTCGAACAATCAGGATGCGACCCTTGGGTTCCTTAATAATGGGTTGGCTTACCAGGTAGCCGGCCGGCATCGCTTCCTTGTTTGTTTCCGAAACCGCCATCGGTATGTTGTTGGCAGAGGGCAACTGGGTAGTCGGAACTTTCTGGACCAGTGGGCGAGCCAATGACCAGGGGTACGGATGGTTTGCTGCGGGTTTTGCCGTTGGGTCCACCGCGTCCTTGTCAGCGGCTGGATAACTGGAAACCTGCCGTTGGACATGGTCCGGGCCGAGTTTTGTCTGCAGGCCCGCCATCAAACTCAGCAGCGCCAGGAATGATAAGACCAACCAGCCGATGGTTCGAAAAACGTACCGTCCTCCCGATTTGCCAGCAGGGGAGACGGATGACGGTCGATTTGAATCAGGTCGATATTTCATAAGTTATCCTTTCAAGCCGTCTTGCGATTTTCAAAATTCATCAGCCCATTATCTGCGGATTCCATCTCTTTAGCCGTCTGCATTTTCTCCGGTTCTGCCAACAGACGAATGAGGGTGGAAACAAATTGGGACAACTGGAAACCATCGCAGATTCGATGGTCGACTCGGACACACAAAGGGGCCACGTTGACCGGTACGGCCTGACCGTCGTGCCACTCAACTTTTTGCTCGCGGGGACCGAGGGTCACACTCAACGATTTGCTCTCATCCGGCATGCGGGAGGGCTTGTATCCGCGCATCAATGGAAATCGTGTTTGCGAAAAATCGTTAACCAGCACGGGGGAGTTGCGAAACCGGTCCACTCGTCCAAAAATGGGCATCGGGAAAAGGTGTTCGAACCAGTGGAAGGCCCGTAACGAATACCGAAAAAACCATCCCGGCAACCGTCTGAGTCGGTCGCGATCGCGGATGACGGGGTCCTGTTGCCGACGGTATGCAAGTTGGCAATGCCAAACCGTTTCGGCAATCTCGTGAATTTGTTTTCGGTCGGCTTCGGCGACCAACACCAGGTTGACTTCGTTGTTGCCTGGCAGCCGTGTCGCCAAACAGACATTCCGGTCGTTAAAGCTGTGAACGTTTCTGCCGACGACACGTCGGTTAAACTCGGGATGGATGGCCAGCGCCTGACCGACCGCTTGAATCAGGAGATGCGTGGTTCCCACCATGACGTCACCGGACTGGTTGATCTTGGCCAAAAAATCGGAAACGGGTTTCCAGGGTAATTCGCTGATCCAAACGATGGTTGGATCGGGTCCGCCTTGGCCTCGCGCATGCAGGTACATTAGATTGAAGAATGGTGTCTCCAACTGGCTGGCAGGTTTTGATTGCAGCGGCCACTTCAAAATTGCGTTCCTCGACTATGCCGATTGTGCCAATCGGCGTGTTTCAACGAGTTGTGCCAGTTGCTCAACCGTTCGAAAATTTCTGGGTGCGAAATCACTGCCCATCAATTGGACTCCCCAAGTCTGTTCCACAAATAAAACCAAATCCATCAACATCAACGAATCCAGGATTTCGTTTTCAATCAGATCAGTCTGGTGGGTGATAGGATTCGCTGTCGCAGTATTGGCTCGAACAAACTTCAACAGTGTTTCCGTTGATTGCGGGTTCAATAGAGTCTCCTGATGTAACGGTTTGGATTAAGCG
Organism: Mariniblastus sp.; assembly: GCA_014237975.1. Lineage (GTDB taxonomy): Bacteria > Planctomycetota > Planctomycetia > Pirellulales > Pirellulaceae > Mariniblastus. The sequence goes on from JABACA010000074.1 coordinate 9,869, forward strand.
CTGCGGTTGTAGGGTCGGGCCAAACTGATTTGACAAGCTCTTTGCGTCAGTTCTGCCCGGTCAATTTTTTGAGCCGTATTGAGAGGCCAATTCTTGAGCACCTGGAAAAGCTGGGGAACCATGTGGCGGACCAAGTGTCGGTGACAGATTTTCCGAAGCTCCGCCGGGTCGATTTGGCCGTTCCCCGGGTGGTGGGCGAACAGTGCCAATCGCGTCTGGCCCTGGTCCGTATAGGCTACGGTTGCCAATTGGATGTCAGGCATCAACTTGACAAGGATGGCGTCGACTTCATTTGGATGGAACCGATATCCCTGGATCTTGACCAGTCCGTTTTCGCGGCCACAAATCTGGTAGTTGCCCATTGGGTTCTTCGCCGCGCGATCGCCGGTGTTAAGCCATCCGTTACGCAATACTGCATGACTGGCTTCCGGGTCATTCCAATAGCCGAGCATGATATTTCGGCCCCGCGCAAAGAGGGTGCCAACTTGTCCGTCATCAACGGAGGCGCCGTGGCCGTTGCGAATGCTGAATTCAACCCCCGGTATTGGCATCCCAATCGTATCTGACTGTTGTTCAATCTGTTGGGACGGCAAACAGGCGAGTCGGGCGGTTGCTTCGGTTTGGCCATACATCACGAAAAATTCAGCAGGTGAAATCTGGTTCGCGAGTTGGACTGCCCTGCCGGGATCCATCCGGCCTCCCGCCACAGCCATGTACCTCAGGCTGGAAGATTTTAATGAATCGGTTCCCAGGGCCCGCAACAAAAAATCGAAAACCTCGGGAACGGCGACCAGACTTGTGCACTGTTTGGTTTCCAAAGCGTTCAACAATGCTGTTGGGAATAATAGATCACTGGAAAATATCAGCCCAGCCCCATTGAGTATGTGGCTTTGCATTACTGAATTACCAAGAGCATGGGCGAACGGCATATTGGCCAAGGTGCGATCCGTGGGTGCCAAGGGCAGGACCTGGGTAATGGATTGTGTATTGGACAGGATGTTTTGGTGGCTCAACATGACAGCCTTGGGGTCTCCCGATGATCCGGAAGTGAACAACAACATCGCCAGTCGTCCCATGGGCCGAACCTGCAGACAGGATGGGGGGACGGTCGTTGCATTCAGCCGAACCAGGAGTGTGTCGCGCATGGATTTGTCTGCTTGAGGTTTGGCTTCCTCGATCAACAGCTTGAGACCTGTCATTTCGATCTGTTGCTGGATGCGGTTTCCCTGTTGGTAGTGCGGTATGGGAACCGCCACACCACCTGCTAATTGGATACCAAAAAATGCAGCGACATATTCGGGGGAGTTGGGCAAACAAAGGCCAACGTGCGTTCCCACCTCGAAATCACTGTGATTTTCCAAGTGTTGGGCCAAACGTGAAGCCTGGCAATGCAACCATCGATAGGATACCGAACCACGTCCGTCCTCCATGCCGATACGGTCAGCATGCTTAATGCAAATAGAGAGAAAACGGTGCGCGATGGTCGGCTCGGAGAGGGGTTGAGGTTCCCATCCATACCAGGGCGGTTGGTCCACATCAGTGTACGGCGCACCTTTTGATAATGAGCGAATTGCTAGGCAGTAGTCGTGATTCATAGACGATCGACTGGGTGGTTTTCGAGCCAAGTCAAAAATTAAGGATGCTAACGGTTATGCCGATTACGGCAGACCATCCTTTTATTTATCGCCAGAGGACATTGTGATCTTCACGCAAAACGGGCCAAACGTTTGGCGTGCTAGCAGAAATACGGACCGATTGAGCGGGTCGATAACAGAGCCGGGTTCGGGTTTTTCAGGATTGCCTGCGGAATCGATAAATGAAGCCCCTCGTTTTGCGGCTTCCCTATCTACTGGGGGCGCTGTTTTCCGAAAAAAACCACTCTGTAAATGGGGGATCCGAGCGGTATTCCTCGATCACCGGGTGTTTGCGTGACCTACATTTCCTACAGCAAACAGGCCCACAGCCGGTGTGGGAATAAAGCCAAAGCGTGGACGCACGGGAAGGCCAATGTCCTTTTGTACTTATCCAACCTCTCTGACAAACGTCTTTGAGACCGAAAACCGTCATCGGATCGGAACATCGGTCATCGTTCTGCTGATCCTGTGCCTACTGGTTTTGAATTTTTCTCCCAATTTCAAATCCGTCGATTCCAGTCGGTCGTCACCTTTTGGTGGCGATTTTTTGCAGGAATGGGTGGGTGGACAGATCTTGTTGTCCGATCAACGGGGGAAGTTATACGACACGGAGTTTTTTGCAAGTCGGCAACATGATCCGGGAGCACTCGGTTTCCACTGGAACGAGGCGAGTTACTATCCGCCCATCTATCCTCCCGGCTACTACTTGGTGGTAAGTCCCTTGAGCCAGATTCCGTATCAAACAGCGGCGGTGATTTGGTTGCTCGGTTCTTTGGTTTGCCTGTTCCTTGTATTTTACTTGGTGGGTCGGCACCATCCGATGGGCGATTACGTATGGATTTGGGGTCCGTTACTGGCACTTGTATTTACGCCGGTCCTGTTCAGTTTAAACATTGGCCACAAATCGATGCTGATCCTGTTAGTACTGACCTCGACCTATCTCTTGCTCTATCACAAAAAAGCGTTTTGGGCCGGTTTGGTTCTCGGTGCGATTGCATTCAAACCTCATTATATTTTGTTGCTGGCTTTGATGATGTTGCTGCAACGTGATTGGCGTTTTGTCGCGGGATTAGCGGTCAGCGGCATCGGTTGGTTGTTGCTCTGTGTCTGTGCAGGACCGTTTTTGTTATTGGATTATGTGACCACACTTGCCGGCACAACGGATTACACCCAGCAGGGCGGCTATCAATTAACCATGGCCCACGGGTTGGTCAGTAGTGCGGAATTATCCCTTGGCTGGTTAGATGGCTTCGTTTCCAAATGGGCAGGGCGATTGGTTGCAGTAGGGGTGGTCATCGCTTTGGCTATCACGCTGCGACGTAAGGTGGATTGCCGATCGGCACAGTTTGCAGCCTGGTTTTCGGCAATCGTAATTGCCACCGTGTTGGTGAGTCCGCATTTTTATCAATACGATCTAACGATCCTGATACTGCCCTTACTATTGGGTATCTATTATGTTGATATCAGACGCGATCTGTATGCCAAAATGTTGGCCGTTACCATGCTGGCGTTTGTCGTCCTGGCCGGGTTGTTTGAACCGGTAGCCGCGATGACGGGAGTTCAAATCAGCCTATTTCTCTTGATCGCCTGGTTGTTGTTGTTGGTTCGTTCTAGCCGCTGCGGCGCTGGCATGGGCGATAAGACAATGGCCGCTACCGAATAGTCCCCACTGCCCAACACGGCAATTATTCTGCTAAACGCCCAGCAGGTATTGCAGGATGTACAGCAGCAGAAATCCGGCAAAGAAATAGGCGGGCGTGGTTGCGCGATCCTCGCGAAGATGCGCCTCCACCAGCAGTTCCTCGACGACAAGGTACAACAGCGCGGCGGTTGCGAATGATAAGGTTCCATCCAACAGATTACCGGTTAACTGCTGCGAGCAGACGTGGGCAATCAACACACCGGCTACGATCAGCACTGACAGCAGCAGGGTGATCAGGAATCGCTTAGCATGGGTTGCCCCGCGGCTACCGAGTGTCGAGCTGGTCGACAACGCCAGAAAAAATGCCTCGATGGTTAATGCGATTGCGATCAAGACTCCTTGGCGGGCGCCGAGTGAGAGGGCCGTCCCGACCAACAGTCCGTCGACGAACAGGTCGACACCAACGGCGAATAACAGCCCGGAATTGGAGGCGGGTTGATCGTCGGTCGACTCGGCCGGTTCTGTAAATTTCGCAATCAATAACATGAAAGCGACGCCCACGACAAAACCGATGACAACCGCGGCGAAGTGGGGGCTGGCCACCAGGTCCGGCATTAGTTCGACGGCGACCGCACTTAACACCAGGCCGGCCGTAAAATGTTGGATGGCGGCTAAAGTGGTTTTCCCAGGCGTCCATAAACGTACAACGAGACCACCGGCCAGGACCGAAACGGCGGGTACCAACAAACAGATCAAGAGTGACGTAGACAACGACATGGCGGTAACGGGGTAGGTGTTTTCGGGGATTGTGAGAACGATGGCAAATGGTTTATATTACCCGCTCTGCTGTACACTTGAACCGCTTAAACACTGGAACCGTCATGAGCGATCAGTCGGAGGGCAATAAAAACGAAAAGGCCCGTCGTTTATGGATGTTCATTTCGGCCTTTGGGATCGTCTTCGCTTTTCTTTCCTGGTTTCACGAGGCGGCTATTGCCGGCGATTCGATCTTGTGGAAAGGTCCCATGGCGCTGCTGTTGGGGTTGATCCTGTACTGGGTGTTCGTGGATCGTGTCTAGCCAACGTTCCTGCTGGGGTTCGTTATCGGTTTGGTCGAGGCCGGCTTTCCAATGAAATGGAAGTGCTTGCCAGCGTTGTCCTCGGCTTCCCCGTGGTTGTCTAAAACGGCAGCTAACGTTGCCTGGGTTCTGACAGTTGCAGGTCAAAACGATCCACGAAGGTCGGGGCGGAAAGTGGATCGGGCGTTCCCCGGATCTGCAGGGACTCGATCTCGATCGGGTCATCGGCAGAAAAAATCATAACACCGCCGCGAAATTCGCCCTTGGTTCGGTACACTCGTTTTCCGTCTACCGACAGGAGTAGTTCGCCCTGGTTGCTCTTGGTGATCTTGAATGTATGAAACTTGCCCGGTTGCAGTTGCAGCGAAGTATCCACTAAGGGAGAGACTTTGCCACCCAGCCTCCGATTTTTTGGGCCGAATGTGCGGAAGTGGTTTACCGGTTTGATTTGCCAATTGAAAATGGCATGGATCGGTCCTGCCTGGAATCGAAAATTATTGGTGAAGGGCGACTGAATTTTGCCGCGGATGGTAACGGATTCGATGGAGGAAAAGACCGTGTCCAAGGCGATAGCACTTTCTGGGTAGAGCAGCAAGCCCGTTTTTCGCTGGGCCGTTCTTCCTCGCTGAATCAGCTTGTCCGGCAGAAATCCGGGCTGGAACTTGAAATTCCAATCAACGGGCTGGGCATAGGTTTCCCTTAATCGCTGGTTAGTCTGGTCCTTTTCTGCTCCCGTTAAATCGGGATACGCTGCTTGGTACCATTGGCACGATCGGTCTTTCATGGCCTTTCCAACTGCGTCCGTTCGTTGGTTCGCCAGATTCCACCAGCCTTCGGCAATCATTAGCCTGCCATCCAGCGAATCATGTTTTTCCAGTTCAAATTGGGCGACCCGCTGTAATGGACCGGCCAGCCCTTTTGCCAGGTGGGGCACTGCCCGGTCCCAGTCGTTTAACACAAAACAGAGGTACTCCCCCAGTTCTGTTTCCTGTCGGGGCTTCGATTCGAAGATCAGTTGTTCCTTGAGGTGCATCATTTCCCGGTGACGTTCGGCCCGTTTGCGAACTACCGTTAAGTTGTTTTCGGTCGTAGCGATGTCTTTGTGTTTCGGTGAAAGAAGGTCGAGGTAGAGTTCCAGTAATCCGATCTGGTCCTCGTAACGGTGGGCTGCCTCGGCTTGGCTGGCCAGGCGTTTAACCCGGATCGCTAATGTTTTACTCTTGGCGGCCTTGTCGAGCACCCATTCCTGGAAGATCAACTTGGACCATCGCCTGGCCGCATCGATGTGAAGCGACAGGTAATCGACCTGGAATTGTTCGACAAGAAAATCAATACAGTGGTCCGTCCCCTTGGGATCTCCCGAGGCAGCAAAGTAACGTGTGGCCCGATCGAGCTTGGCAAATAACCGCGCGGCATCCTGTTCGTCGTATGCTGATTCTAAAAGTTCCGCAGCATGGCGAGACATTTTGACGGCGCGGGCTTTGCCCCTGGAAGATCCCAGGCTAAACGTCTCGTAGTCTTTCCTGATCGCGGCCGTCGCGTCGGCTCTGGCTCTTGGTCCAGGTATCCATTGCCGCTTTGGTACCTGCGCTAGGCTTGTCCAAGACACCGGCAACCCGGCAGGGTCGGGCGACGCTTGGCGATCCATCAGGGGCGCGATCGGGATTGTATCCCACGCGGTTGGGGTCGCCAAAAGATTCCCGTCGACACCGTCGGGGATCAATGCCAGGCGGAACCCCTGGCTGCGGCCCGGGGAAGCGGTGCCGAGGGCCAGTTGCCGGCCCAGGTAGGCGGAGTGAAGCACAGCCGGCCGCCGCGCGACATGGGTTTGATCGTCGTTTACATCCTGGCAGTACTCCCACAGCAACGGCGCGAACCGAATCCCGAAACGGTTTTGATGGGATGGGGCCAATTTTTCGTCCGTCTGCCAGGCAAAGTCGGACAGATAAAACGAATTCGACTTGCCAGCCCGCCAGGCATACTCCCATTCCAGTTGGTACGGCATTCGATACTGTTTCCCTTCGATGTCACTGAGTTTTCTGCAGAATTCATTGGCAGCCTGCCAATCCATCCAGGTGGCAAACGTGTTGTTGTCAGCCGTCGAAGAAAACGGTTCGCGGTCGACCCACGGTTCGGTTTCCATCACCTGTTTCCATTGAGCCTGGGAAACGGGTTGCCGGGAGATGTAAAAGGGCCGATCGATCGTCTGCAAAGACGGTGTTGACTGTTTGCCCTGTTGGATCCTGGCCTGTTCCGGGAAGCCGACCAGCAATTGGCCGGGAGGGATCAGCTCAAATGTCATGCCGATCGAGTTGGTTTGTTCAACGGGTTGGTCGATTAATCGGGCCCACTGTTGCTGGTAGCGCTCGGCCTGCGGCACGTCATACGGGGCGGCGGCCAAGGAGAGGCGAGGCTTGGTTGAATCGTACTTGCCAACCACGCCCGGTTCGGTGGACGACCCCGAGAGTGGTATCGATGGGGTGTTGGAGGGTTGGTTGAATGCGTCGCCAATATTCGGTTGGTTCTTGTCGGCAGGTTGCGTTTGTGTCGGTTTGTTCTTGCCCGTAACCGTCAGCTGCTTGGGAATCATTCGTCCGTACCGAGCGCCGTCGACCTGGGATTTCGCGGTCCTGTCGGCAGCGGCCAACGGAGTCCGTTTTTTCGGTTCAAGGGAGGTCGGGAAAATGCCCAACTGAGCGTTGGAAACGATTAGGTAGAGCGACCACAACACGGCCACCAGTAGCAGGATCCCACCACCGGTGACAAACAATCGCCGCAGCGCGGGCGGCGGCGGTGTAAAGTGCGGTTTCGGTATCCACTGGCTGGGCCCCGACTGGTTGGCCTTCCAACGGTCAGATCGGGTGCGGGCTCGGTCGGTATCCTCGCTACCTGCCGTCGTGGTGGTGTCGGGAGCTTTTTCGATGGGCAAACTTTCCGTGGCGGCAGCCTCGTCCGGCCGATCGCCCGGTTCATTAAGATTCGCGGCAGGTTGGTCGGGCAGGATTCCTTTGCGGCGCAGTTTGCGGTCGTACCTGCGGCGTTTGTCTTTGTCCAGCAGCGCCGCCTTGGCAGCGTTGAGGTGCCGCGCTCGCCGGGCCGCTTTCCGATCGTCAGGATTCTGGTCCGGATGATGTTCCTGCATGACCCGCCGATAGGCGCGACGAATTTCCTCATCGTCCGCGTCGTGGGCGATCCCCAGGATTTCGTAAAAGGTTCGTATTGCCATAGGACAAATGAGTGCGTAACGGAATTCAACCGCTTCGATCATAACAAGCGATGCCCGATACTGCACGGCGGAATTGGTACTGGCAACGTTGTGGAATTAGCTGTTCCAGCCACCTTCCAGCTCAAAGTCGTAGTCAAATTCAACCCATTCAGCGAAATCATCACCCCCGTTTACACTGCGGGCCAAGATCTGCTCAAACTGGCGGACGTCAAAGATCGTGCCATCACCCTGCGTCAGCTTGGGCCCGATCGCCCTCGCCTTGACGGTGGCATTACCGACGGAATCATCCATCTGGGCCCGGTTGGGGCGTACTTTACCGGTCCGCCATAGAGTTGAGCTGCGGCTCTTGGGGTAGCTGCGGCTCTTGGGGTTTGACTGATACGGTTAGACTGAAAAGAAGGGGCCTGTTGGGCGGATCGGTGGCAGAATCGCCAGAAAACCGGACTTTCATCGTCGTTTTTCGGGCCTCTTACCTCATAATGAAACCGATCATCGGTCATACTGAAACTGGAACAGAATCAGGCCCACCCACGTTTTAATGACAATGTTGTTTTCGCCATGCGGGCGAGTCGGTAGAGGATTGCCGGCCGCGCGATGGCCCGTGCTGGAGGTATACCTGTGTTGACCCGCTCCCACCCCGTTTCCAGGAATGCGTTCACCCTGGTCGAGTTACTGGTCGTGATCGCCATCATTGGCATCCTGATCGGAATGCTGTTGCCGGCCGTGCAACAGGTTCGCGAAGCGGCCCGCCGAACCCAGTGTGCCAACAACCTGCGCCAAATCGGCGTGGCATTGCACAACTACGAAGGGGCGACGGGCGAAATGCCGGCCGGGGCTTACTTCTCAATACCGTCCCATATTGAAAATCGGAACTACGGTTCCATCATCATCAGTCTGCTCCCCTTTATGGAGCAGAACAACCTGTTCGACAATTACAATTTTAGATCGAGTGTCAAGCCCGACAACCAGAAGATGGCCGATGGAACCTTGATCGCCGCTCACACCATTCCGACCCTGGTCTGCCCGTCGGACAATGCAGAAGAAACCTATCGAAATGGTCGCGGTATTTCGAATTATTCGGCGTCCAAGGGTCCGACGAAACATATCAACAGCCCTTGGCATCCCAACCCGTTATGGACGGTCTGGAATGCCAATGGATTCGGGAACTATCACAACTGGAAGCAAACGGCCGGTCCGTTTAACCGGTTGTCGATTCGTTACAAATTTCGCGACTGTATCGATGGCCAATCGAACGTCATTTTTTTCGGCGAAGTACGCCGAGCCGATTCTCGCCACGTGCAGCAAGGTTGGGGTGCCACTAACAATGGACAGGGGATGTTGTCGACCTTGATCCCGATCAACTGGTATTGTGCCGACGAAGATGCGACCGACGGCCGGTTTCATCCCGGTAACTGGAACGCCGAATTTGGCTTTAAATCGAATCATCCGCTGGGAGTTCATATCTTGATGGGGGACGGCAGTACCCATTTTATCCAAGAGAGCATGGATCCCGACCTGTTTAACCTGTTGGGCGCCAAGGCGGATCAGAAAGTTGCCGAATGGGATCTTTAAACCGACTTCGACGCGGTACGGCCCTCGTCGCATTGTTCACGTTGTCCGCCCTGCTCGGTTGTTCAGAGGGCAGTCCGACCACTTACCCGGTTTCGGGCAAGGTCATGTTGGATGGTCAACCGCTGGAGGGTGCGGCCGTTATGCTCAAACCGGTTGACGGTGGCAGCAACGGCTATGGTGTGGCAGGGGCGGATGGCAGTTTTGATGTCACCACCTATCGCCCGGGTGACGGCGCGGTACCCGGCAAACATCAGATCATTGTTTCGCTTGAAAAGATCGTTCAGCCAGATGATTTGAAAACCGAAGCGGTTGCCGGCGACCAGCAGGAACTTGATGATGAAAACGAATTGGCCGTTTCCAATCAGGCGGAAGTCATCAGCCTGGTCCCCGCGCGGTACGCCGATTTCGAAACATCCGGGTTGACGGTCGAGGTGGGCCCGGAGAATTTGCCACTCTTGTTGAATTTGACCGAAAAATAAGCTTCGGCCAGGGCAAGCGACCCGCAGCCAGACAAAAAAAAACGTACCACCCGACAGTGACCCAGGTGGTACGAGATCTCGAACGGAGACGACAGGATTCGAACCTGCGGATGGATTTGACTCCATCACCGATTTAGCAAACCGGCGCTTTCGACCACTCAGCCACCTCTCCCGATACTGTATTCGTTCATTTAACTGGCAGGCGAACCATCCTGTGGGTAACGCCCTGCCCCGCTAATTGTACGAAGATACCGACCAAAACACAGAGACCGAACGGTTGCAAACGGTCTGTTTGACCGGCCAAGCGGGCCCCCAATTAAATCGGCAGGATCGCCATTCTACAAAATCCTTTCACCAGCGAAAGTCGAAAAACGTCGAGCCGCATTGACCAGGACGGGCCGTATCGTTCCGGATTATCCAGCCGCTGAGTCGAAAAGGCGCCAATTGCCCGGTTGAGGCCCGGTTGAGGCCCAGCTGATTCAGGCCGGGAAGACCGGATATCGTTGGCCGCCGAACCGTTTTGCCCCGACCGTTTTGGTAAGATGCCCGTTGAAAAATCGTACCGTGGAGGTGCGGTGCATTATGAATCGTCTAGCAAACAACCAGACAGGGAGCAGCCGTTATGCCACCGCGCCGTAACCGAACCTTGCCAGTTTTCATCATTGCGGCCACGTGCACGATGAGCTTCGTCGTGCCAGGTTGTCTCGAGAGGACGGATCAGGGACAAGGTGCGACCCCCAGCAAGCAGCCGCCAGTAAACCAGCCAGTCGAGCCGGTCGAACCGGTTAAAACTTCGCAACCGCCGCAAGCGCCGGACCTTCCGCAGGTTCCTGACCCGCCGGCCACAACAGAGAAACCGGCCACCGTGGAACCGAGCAAACCGGCACCCGCCGAACAGGCGTATGAAATCCATCTACAATCCGGATTTGACGGGAAACCGGTAACGGTCAAAGTAGATGGAAAACAAATTTACACCGGCAGCCCCGAGACGGACTACACGATTGGCCTGGCCGATACGATCCGGGGGATGGCCCAGTCACCCTCGCTCGAACTGGTCGTCGAAGTTCCCAGTAAACGTGTCCTGTCGACGCTCACGATTGACCTGGCCAAGGGGAAACTGATTGGCATCAATGTTGGCAAAGGCAAATTGGACTACCGGCAATCCAACGATTTCCAATACGAATAGACAGTCGGGTGTTGGGGTGATCAACGAGAGAATGAACCTGGTCCAACAACGGATGGCGCATCGCTTTGCCGGTTGCTTGGGCGATGTTGATTGGCCGGATTGGTGGTGCCTCCGTATGATTCATGCATTCTCTGTCAAACTTTATTGCATTGGCAGAGTCAATTGAAAAATGGGAATGGCAGATCTTGATTTTTTGACCGTGGCCTAAGGGGGTTGTTGGTCATGGGAAAAAAACAGACTTATCAATGTTGTATCGTGGCGGCGCGCACCTTGTCGCTGGCGGTTATTTTGACCGGGTTGCTGCGCTATTTGGGTTTCCTCAGTTTTCCTTTTGATCATGATGTCTGGTTGAATTCGGCAGGTGCGTTGTTTGCGTTCTACGGATACGGGTTGTTTGTTCTTTTGCCTGTTGCCCATCGTGGCCGGGTGGAATTCGCGCTGGTCACGTTGGCTGGAACCATACTCTGTATCAGTTCGTTTTGGATTATGTTCCAATTGGTGTTGCAACCCATTGGTGCCCATTATCAATGGCCAATGCGGTGGAGCTTCGTGGCAGGATTGTTTGTGACTTTATATTATTCATACATCCCCTGCCAGATTCTGTTGCGTCGTCAACGGCGGTTGGACAAACGGGAAGGGTAAAGCACGATGTTTGAAACGGCAAATAGGAACACGTATTTGACTGGACTGGTTTGCCTGATCGTGTTGGCTAGCCCCGCATTGATGGGGCAGCAAACGAAAGAGGTCCATTATCGGACGTCGGCTGATAACAGCCAGCAAGCGGCCATGTTCTATTCCCCGACCGCGACCCAGGAGGTTCCGCTGATGGTGGCGCTGCATACCTGGAGTGGCGATTACCAACAGGCGTACCACCAGGCGATCGAACAATGGTGTATCGAGAACGGGTGGGCCTATATCCA
>JABACA010000075.1 GCA_014237975.1 Mariniblastus sp.
GCTGTCGTGATTTGTGTCCGTGTTGGATCGTGTTTTTGTATGCCATACCGTCCGTCTTCCGACAGATTGAATTTATCCAACCCTTGGTCGGTAAAGTTGCTGTTGAAGAGGATGGGGCCCTGGTAGTCAAACGCCTGGCGTGCCGTGAAATGTCGTTTCAACTTGTCGTCGGCAGAGATCCGCGAGACGGCACAAATCATGAAAATAAGTAAGATGGAATATCGTCTGTTGATCGGCATGGTTCTAGAAAACAGTCTGTTGATCGGGCAGGACAGCCTTACCGCATGGCACTGGCAAATTGTTCTCTCAGGCATTTCAATCCTGCCTGGCCCTGGACTCCGTCGACCACCACATTCACGCGAACTTCACTGGTGTTGATCATATCTACATTAATGTTGGCTTCGTTTAGTGCCTTGAACATTTCCACGGCAACTCCGGTGTGACTTCTCAGGCCAATTCCGGAAACGGTTAATTTGGCAATCTGGCTTTTGTAGTTAAGTCCATCGCACTCAAATTCCTGCTGGATTTTAGTCGCAACGTCAAGACTGGCGTCGAACTGCTCCGCCGGGACTGTAAAGCTGATGTCGGCATTTCGGTCATCCGCATAACTCTGAACGATCATGTCAACAAAGATCCCGTTGGAGGCGACACGGTCAAACACGGCGGCCGCAATTCCTGGTTCGTTGGGGACGCCCGTCAAGGTTACCCTGGCCTGTGTATCGTCGAGAACAATGTCATCAATAACGAGTGATTCCATTCCCGTTTTCTGTAAACGATCAACAACGTCCGCGGCATCGATTTGTGTTTGGGGAGTGGGTTCATAGGAAAACGAAGTGGTATCGGTGGCGCCGGTATCCAATCCGAACTCGGCGTGTACCGTGCGCAACGCGGACAACGCTTGATCGCGACGAACCAATGCAGAGATCTTGATTTCACTGGTGGTGATCATTTGCATGCTGACATTTGCATTGGCCAAGGCTCGGAACATTCGATTGGCAACGCCGACTTGCGTGGCCATTCCCATTCCCACGACCGAAACTTTGGAGACATCCGGATCCGTCTTTCCCATTCGACCGCCCAAAGCCTGGACCACCGGTGCTAACGCCTGGAAAGTTTCCTCTGCCTCATCCCGTGGGACGGTAAATGAAATATCTGCTGTGCCATCGTCGGAAACGTTTTGGACAATCATATCAACCGTAACCTTGGCCTCAGCTAACATCAGAAACAACTGATAAATCGTCCCTGGGACGTCGGGTACATCCCTGATGGAGATCCGTGCTTCGTCGGGTGTCAAGGCTGCGCCGCTGACCGGTAGTTCGCGCGTCTGGGCCTGGTCAATAATCAAGGAGCCAAAGGCGTCACTCAAGCTGCTGCGTACACGAATGGCAACATTGAATTTCTTGCCAAATTCAATACTCCGGCTGTGCATGACTCCCGCACCCAAACTAGCCAGTTCCAGCATTTCGTCGTAGTTGACGGTTGCAATCAACCTGGCCTCGGGAAGGATTCGCGGGTCCGTCGTGTACACCCCGTCTACATCCGTATAGATCTCGCACGCTTCGGCCTGTAATACGGCGGCGAGTGCTACGGCGGTCGTATCGCTGCCACCTCGTCCTAGAGTCGTGATATTCAGATTTTCATCGATGCCTTGAAAACCGGCTGCGATCACAATGTTCCCTTGATCAAGTAACGATAGAATTCTCTCCGTGGAAATGTGTTGTATTCGCGCCTTGGTATGGGAACTGTCCGTTTTAATACCGATTTGGGAACCCGTTAGGCTGACCGCTTGATATCCCAACGAGTCGATGGCCATGGCCATCAAGGCCACGCTGACTTGTTCGCCGGTTGACAGCAACATGTCCATCTCCCGGGCCGGGGGGGCTTCACTGATTTCGCTGGCCATTTGCACCAACATGTCGGTGTTTTTGCCCATGGCACTAACGACCATGATGACCTGGTGGCCATTCTGGTGAGCGCGAACGGCCTTGCGGGCTGCCGACAAGATTTTCTCGCCGTCAGCAACGCTGGTACCACCAAATTTTTGAACGACGAGTGACATAGGTTCAACTGTAAACGGGATGCAAAAAATAGAATGTATGTCGAAAACGACGAATAATAAACCGGACAGGCGATATCTGCCCTTTGTCGTTCAAGGTAGTCTGAATTTCGAGTTGCGATACTCAAGTCTTTGGGAACAGTCTGAAAGATCAGCTTTTCGGTCACCCTCATCATTAGGACCCGAAAAACTGCCGCAGTTCCAGCAATTACCCTTTGATTCCCGTGGTCGAGATACCCTGGATAAACGTCTTTTGTGCCAAAAAGAAAATCAAAATCATCGGCAAGGTAAACAGGGTGGCAGCGGCCAATAATAAATTCGTTTGATCACCATACGAACTAACAAATCGTTCCAGCCCATATGCCAAGGGAAATTTCTGCGGATCGTTCAGGTAAAGCAATGGACTGCCAAAATCATTCCAGGTTATCACGAACTGGAATAGGGCGACCGTTGCCAGCGCCGGTTTGGACAATGGGATCACAATCTGCCAGAACAAACCCCACTGGGAGAGTCCATCCATTCGTCCGGCATCCAACAACTGCTCGGGAATGGTCATGAAAAATTGCCGCAGCAGGAAAATGAAAAAAGCGTCTCCCAGGAATGTTGGCAAAACGATGGACCATAGTGAATTGTAGAGTCCCAATTCACTGATCAACACAAATCGGGGAATCATCGTGATATGCCAGGGAAGCAACATCGTGGCAATGACCAGTCCAAACATCCACCGACGACCCGACCAGTCGACACGTGACAGTCCATAGGCGGCCAAAGCACATGAGAGTGTAGTTCCGATTACACAGCCAGTACAAAGTAACAGTGTATTGGACAGGTAAACCAAAAACGGCATGCTGGCCAGCGCTTCGGGGTAGTTGATCCAGTTCCATCCTGCTGGCCATAAACTGTAGGGATCGCGTGTTAATTGCTCGCTCGATTTGAGTGAGCCACTGACCATCACCAGCAATGGCAACGAGAAAATGGTTACGGTGAACCAGGCAACCAAGTACAACCCTCCCGTTTTTACCCATCGTTGGTTCATTCCGCACGGGCCCTTTGTAATTGCTGCTGGATTCGCTGGTTCGCTTGCTGGAGAATCGGGCCGACTGGCCGGTCCGGTTGACTCATCGCTTCATAAGCAGCCGATTCAACCGTTCGTTTGAACATGGCGGCGCCCGGTACGGCCGGAATGGGAAATTGGTTTGGGCTACTTGCCAGATCAACAAATTCCGCGAACAACGGATTTTGAATCAGGAATTGTTGGAATTCGGCCGTCTCGACGACTCGCTGGGAAACCGGGATCCATCCACCGGCAGCACACGTTTTAGCTGCCAGTTCTGGATCGTTGAGGCCAATCCAGAACTGGATGAACTCCCATGCTCCCTGGGGACATTCCGCCCCGGTTGGGATAACGAAGAAATTTCCATTGACCCAGCCAGCTCGGGAACGGCCTGCCGGGGGAGGTGGAAGCGGGCAGACACCGAACTCGGGCGAGGGCAGGCCCAGCTGCTTTCGTTTGCGGCCGAAATCCAACAGGTCCCGCGTCCGCCATTGTCCATCCATGATCATGCCGTAGCGGCCCACCATGGAATCGGATTGGGCCGGCAATAGTGGAAACGATTTGCCCGGCAACGATTGATCTCCCTGTCGAAACGCTGCCAGGTTATCCGGTCCATACCGTTGGCTGTAGCTGGCCATCCAACGAATCGCCTGTTGAATCGGATTCGAATCGAGTTCGACCTGACCCGTTTGCGGGTTATAGAATCGACCGCCAAAGACGTAACCCCACGCCCACAGACGGCGAGAATCAGGCAGGTAGCCGTAATGACCCTCAGCTGCAGCCGCTGAGTCAGGAGTGAGAACGGTGGCAATTCGGTCCAGTTCCTCAATCGTCTTGGGGGGTTCCAAACCATGCTGGTCGAGCAGCGTTTTGTTGTAGTAAAGCGCTCGGATGTCGAGACCGTTGCAGATGCCGTAATAATCCTGATTTACCTTTGACAGTCGCCGGGCCGATTCAAACATCCATTGGTCCAGTTGGTGTATCTGGGTGGTTGTCGCAACCGAAGCAATCGGTTGGATGACGCCGCGTGTTGCCCAGTCAGCCAAAACGGGATCGTCCTGATTCACCAGGTCCGGTGGATCTCCACCGGTGACCGACAGGAACAACTTGGCTTGAAGATTATTGCCAGGCATGGCGACCGCCCGGACAAAAAATCGATCCTGAGATTCGTTGAACCGTTTCACCACGTCATTGACAACGGCTCGATCGCGACCGCCCCAAAAGTGCCAAAACAGGACTTCCTGCCGATTTTCCAATGGCAAGTCCGTTTCCCTGGACAGCCATCCCACTGCCATCAATGCGATCAAACAGGTCAGCACAAACCCGGATATCCAATTTCGAAATCGACTCATGCGACCATCCTGTAATGAACCCAGTAACGGGATGTCCTGAACAGGAGAATGGTGGCCAACATCAGGCCGATAAACAGGAGCAGCGCCATGGCCGATGCGTATCCCATTTCCAAGCTGCTGAACGCGGACAAAAACAGCTCCAATGAAATGAGGTTGAGCGATCCACCCGGGGCCCCTGTCCCCTCACTCAGAACATAGATCGAGGTAAAGGTCTGGACACTTCGAATCAGCCCCATCACCAGGTTGAAAAAAATGACAGGTGATAACATGGGGAGGGTTACATGAAGCAGCTTTCGGCATGGGCTGGCACCATCCATTTCGGCCGCTTCGTACAATGACTGCGGTATGTCGCTGATGGCCGCCAGGTAGATCACAACAAAATTACCCACTCCCCAGAGGGTCATCAGGATCAAGGCGTCCTTGCTGCCAAATAGTTTTAGGGGATTACCCGCCGTATAGTTTTGTAGCACCTCGACCGTCTCCAGGCTGAACGCCGACCGCGCCTGGTTTAACCAGTTCTGGGGAGGGATTCCTATCCAGGACAACAGGTAGTTGATCATCCCGCTTTCCGGGTTCAACAACCAAAGCCACAAAATGCTGGCGGCAACCACGGGAATGACCGAGGGTAGAAACACGAGCGTTCGGTAGATGGCCTGGCCGCGCAACCGGGCTGACAGGAGAACAGCCAACAGGATACCGATGACCACGGAAAGCGGCACGGAAAGTAACGAATAATACATGGTGTTGGTCAAGGCTTGGCCAAACCCTTGCTGTTGGGTCACATCGTTGGCCAGGCGAACATAATTATTCAAGCCAACCCAGCGTGGCGGGCTGATCATGTCGAATCGACACAGGCTCCACCAGATGGATGCGACAAGCGGCCAGACAAACAATGCCAGAAACCCAATGATCCAGGGCAGGCTGAACAGCCAGCCGGCACGCGTTTCAGAATGTTTCAATGGTCTTCGAGACATGGACTCACTTGCCGGCACTGGTAAATGGAGGCTCGTTATTTTCAACGATTGTGGTTCAGATACCAAGTATGCCATCGGATCACATGATTTCAGGGCATTTCGGCAGTAGTGCACGACGACGTCATGCGGGACTCGCGGCAAAGCATGGGCCCGGATTTCCCAACTGCCCTCCCCGTGATTAACCTCCGCGCGTTAAGATGTGCATTCTGAAGCATTCATTGCCTGTCGAATTCTGGAAATCCATGACCGATATTTTTTCCGACCTTACGTGGCGCGGACTGGTCCATCAAACTACTGCCGATGACCAGCTTCCCCAATGGCTGAATTCAGCCAGCCGAACGGTTTACGCCGGATTTGATCCCACCTCCAACAGCCTGCACGTGGGCAGTCTGTTGCCGTTGATGATGCTGAGGCGGTTCCAGAAATGCGGTCATCGGCCGATTGCGATTGCCGGTGGTGCCACCGGGATGATCGGTGATCCCAGTGGCAAGAGTGCGGAGCGAAACCTACTTTCAACTGACCAACTAAGCGGCAATTTAGAGGGTATTGAATCGCAAATGCGGTTGTTGCTTGATTTTGACTGCGGTGAAACATCCGCCGTGCTGGTCAACAACAACGACTGGATGGGCCAGTTTAGTTATGTTGAATTTCTGCGGGATGTGGGAAAGAATTTTCCGGTGAATGTCATGTTGGCAAAAGATTCCGTCAAAAGCCGACTGACCAGTGAAGCCGGTTTGAGTTACACCGAATTCAGCTACATGTTACTGCAAGCTTACGATTTCGTGCATTTGAACAGGGAATATGGTTGCGAATTGCAGATTGGCGGCAGCGACCAGTGGGGCAATGTGACTGCCGGAATTGACTTGGCTCGTCGCATGTACGGTGTCCAGGTGTTCGGTTTGACTTGTCCGTTGCTCACCAAGGCCGACGGTTCCAAAATGGGTAAAACCGAGTCCGGCGCGATCTGGTTGTCGGCCGAGCGGACCAGTCCCTATACGTTTTATCAGTATTGGTTAAATGTGGCGGATGAAGATGCTGGCAATTGCTTGCGTTTTCTGACCGAATTGGATCACCAGGAGATCGAGACCCTGGGCCAGTCACGCCAGGAGTCTCCCCATCTGCGGGAAAGCCAAAAACGGCTGGCCGAATCGATCACCTTGATGATCCATGGCGAATCGGGACTGGCCAAAGCAAAACAGGCGACCGAGATCTTCTTCGGTGCGGAAATTCAAAATTTGTCCGATGCGGAACTGGGTCAAATATTCTCCGATGTGCCCAGTAGCACCATGGGATTTGACACACTTGCCAACCAGGGTTACCCGTTGATTGACGCGCTGGTCGACTCGGGCCTCTGTAAGAGTAAGGGTGAAGGTCGCAGAACCATCACCGAAGGGGGTGCCTATGTCAATAATCGCCGCGCCTCCGAAGTCGACACAACATTGAATAATGATCATTTGGCCAGTGAAACGATGATTGTGCTGCGTCGGGGCAAGAAAAAATACGCGCTGCTTCGATTCGAGTAACGGTTCCCTGATACGGGACTTTTGAAGCCAAATACCAACCAGCGTTTCGCAGTGCTCACGGTTTTGCGCGCATCCGTGGCCCGGCCAACACCGAGTCGATCCTTTTGGATGACGTTTTAAGGCAACTTCTCCGCCAACGTAGCTCGCATTGTGACCCGGGTGCAAGCATTCAAAACGAATGCTTCCAATCTGCCAGCATGATTGGTAAATCAATCGCGCTTTTTGGCGGCATCTGTGGTTCCGAATGTAAACCAACCGTTTGCGCTAGGCCCGATGTTAATTTGGGGTGTCAAGATCTACTAATTATCCGAATTGTATCGAAATTACTAATGACCCCGAGCTTGCGATGTCGAACATTCCTAACACGTGTACCTGTTTTGCAGGCGCCAAAATTGCGCCAGCTACCGGATATGACCGAACCTTTAGGGCATTTAACCGCCCAGCGTCGGGAGACATCAATGAAGACGAGCGTAAGTTTCGCCTACTGCCTTGCCATAGCGATGATGGTATTTGCATCCAACTGTGATGCTCAGCAGCCGTATGTAAGCGGCGCAATTGGAGCGGGAGGCCAAATTTGTGAACCAGCCAATGGTATAGCCACAGGCATGGCTCCCATCCAAACACCTTGGCCGGGCAGAGTCTGGTTTGGGACCAACTTTGCCGATCAAGCGGTCGGTTACGAGGGGATTTATGCCTCACTTGGTCTCAAGACGCGATTGTGTGAAGATCTTCTTGACGGCCGTTGGTTGACGGAAGCTCGCCTGCATCAATCACTTGATGGTGGCGGATTTTTTACCAACATTGGTTTGGAAAGAGTCTTTTCGATCGATTCGGCCAACGCGGACGTGACCGTAGGCGCCTGGTTTGATTACGACGCCGGTACCAACAAAGATTTCTCTCATACATTTTATCAGGTTGGTGTTAACGCTGCGATCAAGTCCCGCAACTGGGATCTGATCGGTAACGGATATTTCCCGACAGATACGGCCGGCTACACGCAGGGTGATCCCAATGGAAACGTACCGTTTTACCAACACCATATTGTCCTGATACCAGGGATCGACACCGCGCTGGAAGGATTCGACACGACGTTGAGAATTCGGCCGCCCGTATTTGCCTATTTGAACGGCTCCGTCGATGTGGGTGCCTACGGTTACAGTTCAGACATTATCGAGTTCTTTGCAGGCGGCCGTACGCGATTGAATGCTCAACTCTGGGATGGTTTGATTGTCTCCGGTGAAATTGCTTACGATGATCGATTTGACCTGACGGGTGCGGTCAACTTAACCTACATGTTCGGTGTCAATGCACGAGGTAGTGAGTATGCCGGTATTGGCCGTGACCTTGAGAGAACCGTTAGAAACGACCGCATTGTCCGCTACAACCAGGAAGTTGTTTACGCGATCGATCCGGATACTGGAGCGCCCTATAACGTATGGCATGTCAATAACTCGGTAGATCCTCTCGCGCTACAAGACGGTACCTTTGAAAATCCATTCAAGACCTTGGCCCAGGCGGAAGCCCCCGTTTCCAAAGAGAATGACATTATCTTCGTAGATGAGGGTAATGGAACAGTCGAGGGTTACGACACGGGAATTCAGTTGGTGGATCACCAAATGCTGTTGGGCGATGGCGTCAGGCACTTGATTCCGATTGGCAACGGGTTGCCGTGGGGAGATTTCTATGAGTTGATCTATCACCTCGACAATAATCGGCCTGCCATTACGGGAGATGCTAGTGCTGCGGTCAACCTACTTAACGACAACGTGGTGAGAGGTTTCATTATCGATGGTAACCAGTCACCGAGTTTCATGAGTTATGGTATTTTCGGTAGTCCCATTATTGCTGGTCAACGTATTAATGGTGCAACCATTGAAGATAACAGGATTAATGGCGCCGTGCTGGATGGCGTTCATATCAACACGGCCGAAGGCGTCCTTGCATTCAGGCGTAACCTGATCGGCGAGTTCTCGGTAGGTCCGGGTGCTGACTTGCCCAATTTGCGCGACGGTATCTTTATCGAGGATTTCGTTGGTCCGCTGGCCGGATTTGGCAGCAATACAACCGGGCAGCTGGTTCTGCAAGACAACAACATCGTAGGAAACTTCCGAGATGGAGTTCACCTGCATGAGTATCGCCTCCAACACCGCGACCGAACAGTGCCGTTGGATGAGCAAGAGGTCGGTATTCTTGTTGAGAACAATAATTTTTCAAATAACCTGCGAGATGGAATTCGGATTTCTGAAAACCTGTTTTCGTTATCCACGGCTGTAGGGGTTGATACCAATACAACCGATATCGATATGATTGGTAACCAGACCACTTTCAATGGCGACCATGGTATCAATATAACCAACGACCTGGCGCTTGGGCTTGGCTGGATGGGCGGCGGACGCGTCCGGCTTCTTGAAAACGACAGTAGTAACAATTCGGGCGCCGGTATTCGGGTTAAAAACTGGACCAATACACGCAGCGATGACGCGACCTTGATCGCAAGCCGAGCGGGCGAACTCGCATCTGATGTCTTGGCTAATGGCCGGGGGATCGAAGTGATGCTGGGGGATCCTCTTCTGCCTAACAACGGGTGGAATCAGAATCTCGTGGTCCAGGGAGCGAATATTGACTTCAATAACGGACTCGGTCTTCGAGCCACCGTCAACGGAGTTGGTGCGGTCATGAATACCGAAATCATAGATAATATCTCCATCAGTGGTAACGGTGGCGGTGGTATTCGATTGACGGGTATCGGTGGTGCAACCCACAATGCGATCATCGAAAACTCAGCCGCTGGCGTTGGAAATACAACGCTCGATATGCTCGGTAACGGTGCCAGTGGTATCGCGATTGTGGCCGGTGACGTTGCTGGTGGTAATACGGGCAGTGTGCATGCGGTCATCCGGAATGTCGACATTATCGGGTCGGGCAATCATGGTATTGATGTTGCGATCTCCGACGATGGACAGGCCACCGTAGTGGTCGAAGATGTTTTCTCGCAATTCAATAGTGGCAATGGTATGAACATTGTCAGTGATACGGTCGGCGATACACCGGCAGGTGTTATTTCTCCTGTTAGCGTGATTGTACTCGATGACGCGTTCATGAATGACAACGGGGGCAGTGGTCTTAACCTCATGACGGAGGGTGGCAAGACAGACCTGCTGGTTACCGGAAGCGAATTTAACCGAAACGGGCTAGGTGCAGCTGGTGGACATGGTATCGAGGTGACGGCTAACAGCAGTTTACTAGCCGATCCTGTCGCCAGGCCTGACCTGATGAACTTTACCCGGGTCCAGTTTTACGGCAACCAAATGAACGGAAATACGCTTTCCGGTCTAGGTATGCTCAGTCGAGGCCGGGCTAATCTGTTTGCAACGGTCGATAGTAATCAGATGCTCGATAACGGATTCACGTTTGAAGAAAGAGTCGAGTTTTTCTTCATACCCCCTCATTTCAGACGGGTTGTCTATGCGAAACTGAGTGATCGGGGTGTCGATGCTTCAGCATGGGATGAATCTACATTCACTCTGAGCATGACCAACAACTTCATCAGTGGAAATGGTGAAGAAGGGGTACACATGTATACCCATCTTCCCGAGCTGTTTGGGCCGCCACAAACGGCTAGGCTGGTAGCAAACATGGCCGACAACACGATTGTCAATAACGATGTATGGGATATTCCTACGGCGACCCCACCCCGGGTGTCGGCTGAGCGGGAAATCGTGATGACCAACGGCACCAATGCTGAATTTTGGCTGGCCATGTCGAATAATACACTCAGTATTGTTCCGCCGACTGGATTATTAACTCCGACATTCTTTAACTATGGGCCACCAATCAACTTCAAGATTGGACTGGATGGTGTGACCAACGGATTTGGACCATTGGACCTCCAATACCAAAACTTCCAATTCACCAGTCCTTACAACGCCGTGGTTGGACCTGCGGTTCTCGGCACGGAAGCGCAATTCCTAGCTGAAGGATTCCCATTAATGGGCTTCTAGGAAATCGGCGACGTTACAAAACCGACAGGCGTTGACCTCGAGTCAACGCCTGTTTTTTTGTGCGTTGAACGGGTTGAGGGGAATTTTTCCAGTGCCCGTTGTGTCAAACATCAGCCACATCGGGGTTGGCATCTTCCTGCTGTTTGCCTGCCGATTGGGTCTGTATTTCAGGAAAGCTCTGAACGAAATCTTGCGTGTCAAGTTCGGGAAACAGCTTTTCGACCCGCTTCCACTGGCTCCAGTCCGATCGCAACACCTGTGAGTTGACTCCCAGCCGGCCTTCCCCGACCCACCGGGCCAGCGTTTCCAGGGTCGCCGGACCGTATTCTTTCTGGTCCGCTGCTCGAACCAGCCACATGTCATACGGTGGCGGCCCGTCCAGTTCAGAGTTTAATTCGAGCTCGGTCGGTTTGCGCACCTGCGGCGGTCTTAATGGACGAATCGGTTGACCTGGCAGGGGTAACAGCTTGGGCCGTTTTCCACTGTGGTCGGATGTTGTGACCCACTCAATGGCCTGTTGGATATCTTGATCACCAGGCTTTCGTTTCAGGACTCGTTTCAGGTCACTGATGGTCTCTTCCCATTTTTCTTCCTGTGCCAAAGCGGCCGAGCGCGCCAATCGGATGTCGCAAACCATGGATCGATTGTCGCGAGCACGGTCAATCGCCAGGCAGTAGTCATTGATGGCCCGGGCCGCCCGTCCCATCTGGTAAAAAATCTTGCCGCGCTGGAACAGGATCGAGGCCAGCTCTCTCGGTTCGGAGAATCGATGCAGCGCTTTGGTCAGCCAAATCAGCGCCAAGTCGCTGTCCCCCCCTGCCGCCATGCAAGCGCCTCGCTCGCAATACGCATCGAGAAACTGGTTGTCTTGAGCCAGGGCCGCTTCGAAATCGCGCATCGCCAAATCAAGATTCGGTTGAGCTGCGTAGGCCCGTCCCCGTCGAACCAACAGCTCGGGCTGGTTCGGTGATAATTCCAGACATCGCGTGAAGTCGTTGATGGCCCGGCCATATTTTCCCATTTCAAAATAGGTCATGCCTCGACGTTGGAACAGAACCGGATCAAGCGGGTCGTGCCGAATCGCCTGTTCCAGCGAGCGGATGGCCTTGGCCCATTCTTCCTTTTCGAGCATCAGCTCGGCGTGCAGCAGGAAATAACGTGAGTCATTGGCTTGCAGCTTGATCGCTTTGACAATATCCGAGATGGCTCGATCTTGATCGCCCGATCTTGAGTAGGCATCGGCTCGCCAGAATCGAGCAGCATGATTTTCTGGATCCGCCTCAATGACCTGTTTCAAATCGGCCAAACCTTGGTCAAATTCCTTGAGCATGATCAAGCAACGGCCGCGACGCACCCGGATATCAGTATCGTCGGCCCGTTCCAATGATTTGTTGAAATCCATCAGCGCCTGTTCGTGGTAACCAAGAAATTGATGAGCCAGACCGCGACTGCTAAACACGTCTTCCAGATCGCTACCGCGTTGCTCCATTCTTGAAAAATGTTTGATCGCCTTTTCCGCCAACGGCTTTCCCAGTTCACGATAGGTTGGGGCAGCAACCGGCCTGGATCGAATCGCCTGTTCCAGGGCAATGATCGCTTTTGACCATTTTTCCAGCTTGGCACAGACCTGCGCTTTCCAAATCCATGCGCCGGCATGGTTGGGGTCAAAGTGTGTTGCCTTGCGAAAGTACTTAAGCGAATTGTCTAGCTCGTTCAATTGGTAATAGGCATTGCCTCGCCGATAGCAAAAGTGCGATTTCTTGGGTCGAGTGGTCGCAAGCCGCTCGGCCCG
Organism: Mariniblastus sp.; assembly: GCA_014237975.1. Classification (GTDB taxonomy): domain Bacteria; phylum Planctomycetota; class Planctomycetia; order Pirellulales; family Pirellulaceae; genus Mariniblastus. The sequence continues at coordinate 12,753 of JABACA010000075.1, forward strand.
GACAAACTCTTCAATGGCGCGTGAGTAATCACAGAGCTGGTAATAAATCTCGGCCAACGTGCCAAAGACCTCGGCTTGCTGATTGTCAAGTCGCGACGCTTTTTGGCACTCCGTCAATGCCTGATCCAGTTGGTTCATCGCAACAAAAACCCGACTGCGGCCTAAATAGGCTTGACCACAAACCGGGTCAATCTCAAGGGAGCGATCAAAATCTGCGATGGCGCGATCCAGCTGGTTGGTCTTTAAATAGGCTTCGCCGCGATGCAAACGGGCCGTTAAGGAGTCAGGTGCGTACCGTAGATATTTTGAATAGTCATGGATGGCCAATGTACTGTTCTGGATCGCTAGATACGCATCACCACGGACGACAAGCGCCCGGTGCATTTCGGGAGCTTTTTTTAACAAGGCTGTCATGTCGGAGACCGTTCGAGCGTTTTCTCCCAAACGCAAACGCAGTTTTCCGATTTCCAACAGGTAAGGTACGTCAGCTGCCGCCAGCGTTTTGAGTTGATTCAGATCCTTGGTGACTTGCCGGGTATTCCCCAGGATCTGGTTGGCCTTGGTACGTATTAACAAGGCATCCTTCAGCGTGTCATCGTCACCGCTGTCACTCGTCTGAATGACGAGTTCCGACAGCCGGTGTGCTTCCTTTGCGTCGCCGGTTTCAATTTTTAAACCAGCCATCCCCAGCGCAGCTTTACGGTGGTCCGGCTGTTTGGTCAGTGCATGCTGGAAATCCCGTTCTGCTTTCGTTTTTCGACCTGCCTGAAAATAGACCCAACCTCGATCGTAAAACAGGTCAGCCGTGTCATTCCCGTCGACAATCTGCTGTCGATAGTATTCACTGGCTGATTCAATGTAGGATTCCATCAGCTGCAGGTACTGGTCCCTTTTACTGCCCGCGTTATCACAAGCGTTGGCGAGATCGTTAAAGGCACTCGGCCAATTGTCTTGTTCACCATGTGCGGCAGCCCGCCAAGCAAACGTCTGGGCTTCCGACCAATATTTGGATATTGCCTCGCTACAATCTGCCTCGGCCCGCTTGAAATCCTCAAGTTTTAAATAGACGTAGCCGCGCAAGGAATAGCATTCAGCCAATCGATCATCAGGTGCGTCGACCATGGCCCGATTGAGTGATCTCAGGGCAGCCTGGAAATCTTCCTGTTCAACCGCTTGCAGGGCCTGGTCGATGTGCAAATCAACTTCCAGAACGACCTGGTCAATCTCTGCACTTTGAACCTCGGTCGGTTGAACCGTATCATTTTCCAGGGTACCGCAATGCAAGCACTTCGCGGATGCGGTTGGCAGACTGCGTTGACAGTTTGGGCAACGAGTTGACATTAAGCTAAACCCAATCTGATCAATAATTTGTGGTTACGGGCTGGTCGCCAGAAGGCTGGCCATTTGGTTCGTCAGCGTTCCGCCAGTTTATTATCGAATAGTCCGATTCGGGGGTCAACTTTGCTCCTTAACGGATGGGAGGATCCTCTAGGCTTCGGCGGCGACATTTGTCGATTCCAAAGGATAAAACCGTAAAAAGGGATCGGATTTATGAGATTTGAGACAAAATTCGACGAGTTTTTAGGGTAACTTGGACGCTAAAGCTAGAATAGGTAGGCGCTTCATTCGGTCTGTGACGACGGTATATTTGTTTCCTATGCAGACACTTTCCGGGAGTCGGTGGAAAGTCTGGAACTTTAGTTCGAACAGGGTGTTTAATAATAAGCGGGTCCAGACCGTCGATTTTCCCTTAAGCCAGTATTGAGGATCAACGAACCATGAGAGTCCAAAATCTTTACCTGGTGTTGCTAACGGTATCTTTGATTTCCGTTCCAGGGGTCGTTTGCGGTCAGGATCGCGATGAAAAAAGCGATCGCGGTGAACGCCGACAGTTTGACGTAGAGGGCTATCTCAAGCGGATTGATGACAATGAGAATGGCATTCTGGAAGTCAGCGAAATGTCGGACCGAACCAAAGGCTGGATCGGCAATTATGGTCTGGATACGAGTCGCCCCGTTAAGATCAGTTCGGTCATGAAGAAAGTGAATGCCAAGAAAGCGGTAGATGCCAAAATTGAAAAAAGGAAGCAGCTGGATGCCAGCCGACTGGTTCCCGGTTTTGGGGTTGAGGGCGCGAGTGAATCCGAGTTCAGTACGGTTTCCGACTTCTCCGGGGCTGCACCCATCACTCCCGGATCACTGGAAGAAAAGTATGGCAAGAGTGTCATGCAGCAAGTTGATAGCACGTTGGATCGTTATGACACGAACAAAAGTGGCACCTTGAACAACCAGGAAATTGCTGCCGCCCGCTGGGGACGCCCGACCCCTCAGGAATCTGATAAGAACAAAGACGGTCGACTGTCGCGCAGCGAATTGGCCGAACGTTATGCAGCCCGATCTTCTGGCTCACGATCCTCCAGTTCTGATAGCTCCAAGAAAGAAAGTTCTGATAACAAGAGCCGCACTTCGAGCAGTCGTAGTTCTTCTCGTGAAAGTGATAGTCGATCCAGCAGCAGCCGATCGGGTGGCGGCGACCTGAAGTCCCGAATGGAAAAATACGATACGGATGTGAAAAGCAGATATGATAAGTCCAGTCCGGAAAAATCAAGCCAGAGCGACAGTGCCGCTTACAATTCAGGGTCGGACAGGTACAAGCGATACGCGGACGCGCTCCTGAAACAGTACGACAAGGATAAAGACAACAAACTGAGTAAATCTGAAATCAAGACGATGCGTCGTCCACCGGGTCAGGCAGACAGTAATGGTGACGGAATGATAACCCGGGATGAATTAATCGACTCCATTACAAACCCAAAAAAATCCGAACCATCCGCGTCGCGGGACAGTGAAGAGCGATCTTCCCGTTCGCCGTCGCGTTCGCGGTTTTCCGATCGAAACCGGGAAAGCTCGGATTCCGGGAGTTCTGCTTCCAGCAGCCGATCCAGTAGCCGTTCGTCCTCAAGTCGGGTTTCGTTTTCCGGTAACGATACCAACAAGGATGGCCAGTTGCAGATGCACGAATTTGCCAGGGATTGGGATGCCGAAACGCTTGAGGAATTCAAGCAGAAGGATAAAAACAACGACGGAATAATTACTCGGTCTGAATGGACTGGCCGTTAAGAATTGGGTTGCCGATTTCTGAGATCTGATGACCCGTTTTCATCAATCTAAGCTGCGTTGGTGTGGCAACCGGTTGTTGCTCTGACTTGGTGCCTGGTGAGGTGTCCCGTGAATCCCGATCCCAAGCCGTCCCTTATCGAGCGATTTCAGCTGGTCTTGCGTCGATCTCAGCAGCCCATCATTGGCGGGTTGGTCGCGCTGTCGTTGATCGGGATGGGGTGTTATTTCTGGATTCAATCGATCGTTCACGATGGCCTGGTAGATATCGATCAACGACCCACCAGTTACATCCACTTTATGGTGGACATTAATTCGGCAAAATGGCCCGAATTGGCCAATCTGCCTGGAATCGGCGAGACGTATGCCAAATCAATTGTCCAGTACCGACATCAGCATGGCCCGTTTGGTTCCCACAAAGAATTATTGGGAATTTCAGGTATCGGTAACGGCAAACTGAATAAAATCAGACCTTACCTGGCTCCCATTTTGGTACCGATTTCCCCGCGGCCCGTCTCGCAATAAAATAGCTTTCGGCTGTTTAGATCGAACAGGCTCTGTCACATCCCGGAACATAAAGCAACGAATGTTTCAACTCAAAGCACCTTTCCAGCCGGCTGGTGATCAACCGCAGGCTATCGAGTCACTGGTCCATGGACTCAAGGAAAATCAGCGTCACCAGGTGTTGATGGGCGTCACCGGGTCGGGGAAAACATTCACGATGGCGAATGTCATTCAAAAGATGCAATTGCCAACGCTGGTTATTTCCCACAACAAGACACTAGCCGCGCAATTGTATTCGGAGTTCAAGGAATTTTTTCCCTGCAATGCGGTTCATTACTTTGTCAGTTATTACGATTACTATCAACCGGAAGCCTATATCCCGCAGCGCGATATTTATATTGAAAAAGACGCTTCGATCAACGAGGAAATTGACCGGTTGAGGTTGGCTACTACCAGCTCACTGGTCAGCCGAAGTGACGTCATTATCGTGGCCAGTGTTTCCAGTATCTATGGACTCGGTTCACCGGAAGACTACAAAAACATGATGGTTTCACTCCGCAAGGGAGCGACTATCGACCGCGATGAAATGCTGGCCAAGTTGATTGATATTCAATATGACCGAAATGATATTGCTTTTGAGCGTTCCAAGTTCCGGGTTCGTGGAGACACGGTTGAAATTTGGCCGTCCTATGAAGAATACGCCTACCGAATCGAATTCTGGGGTGACGAAATCGAACAGATGGCGATCATCAACCCGATTTCAGGTGAAACCCTGTCGGTGCAGGATCAGTTGTTCGTGTATCCCGCCAAGCATTTTGTGACGTCCGAGGAGCGGATCGCCAAAGGCGTCCAGTTGATCCGCCAGGAACTGAAGGAACGCCTGGAGTGGTTCCAGGAACATGGAAAGCTGTTGGAAGCGCAACGGCTCAATGCCCGAACACGATTTGATATTGAAATGTTGGAGCATGTTGGACACTGTCCCGGTATCGAGAATTACAGCCGCCCGCTGGCCGGTCGCCAGGAAGGCGAAACGCCCGCCTCGCTATACAATTTTTTCCCCGATGATTTTTTGCTGTTCGTCGATGAATCCCATGTCACCGTGCCCCAGGTGGGAGCCATGTATGCCGGTGATCGCAGCCGAAAAACAACGCTCGTCGAGCACGGATTTCGGTTGCCAAGTGCATTGGATAATCGGCCCATGAAGTTTGAAGAATGGGAAGACCGGGTGCAGCGGGCAATTTTTGTTTCGGCGACCCCCGGGAGCTACGAATTGGAAAAAACGGGTGGTGAACTGGTGGAACAGATCATCCGTCCCACCGGTTTACTGGACCCGGAGATCGAAGTGGTTCCAGCCAAGGGGCAGGTTGGACACCTGCTGGAGCAGATCAAGCAGCGACGGGATCGGGGTGAACGGGTTTTGGTCACGGCCTTGACCAAACGGTTGGCCGAAGACCTGGCAGCCTACTTCTCTGAGAATGGGGTCGCCTGCCAATGGCTGCATAGTGAACTGGATGCGTTTGAGAGGGTTGAATTATTGCAGGATTTGCGGGCTGGAAAATTCGAGGCACTAGTGGGTGTCAATCTGTTGCGGGAGGGTCTCGATTTGCCAGAAGTTTCCATGGTTGCGATTTTGGATGCCGATAAACAGGGGTTTCTGAGGAGTGAGACATCGTTGATCCAGACGATTGGACGTTCTGCCAGAAATGTGAACGCCAAGGTGATCCTATATGGTGACAAGGTGACGGTCGCCATGAAGAATGCGATTGATGAAACGAACCGGCGTCGCAAAATCCAGATGGATCATAACCGGGAACACGGCATCTCGCCAAAGACCGTCCAGAAGAGCATCCGGGTCGGAATTGGCTCGGAGTTGACCGATCATCGTGAGGCCCAGGAAATGGTCGCCCGCAACGACGACACGATCTACATTACCGAAGAGCATATTGCCGAAGTCGAGAAAGAGATGCTGTCGGCAGCCGAAGAACTCGATTTTGAAAAAGCGGCCATGCTACGTGATCGAATTGGGAAATTGAGAGAGGCTATTGGCGAGCCCCTTTCTGCGGTTGCCGAAACGAAATCGGGCTACGGCAAGAAGGGGCGGCGCGGTCGAAAACGGCGAAGCGGCTCTAAAAAAATACCGCGACCAAAGAAAAAGATCTGACCTGGTGCATCCAGATTGCGGCGACAGTGGGTCAAGTCTGTGCGATTGGACTTGGTTTACTGGGACTTTTCCTGGGTGATGTGCTGCTGGTACTGATAGGCTGTTTTGTGTTTTTTGCAGCGCGTGCTGAAAAGGAAATTGTTGCAGCGAGACCGCTGGACGATCTAGATCCAGCACATCCTTAAAATCCAGATCCCAACACAACTCGTAAGAAAAACGACGTAACCGCAAAACAGCAGAAAACCGGCGGGAAACTCGTCTGTTAATTTAAGATCGCTCATGCTACCGCGACACCTTTTCAGTTTAATGTTTGCAACTGCCTCCATCCTAAACGATTACCCTTTCCGAAGCGAGGCCAGACGCCTCGGTGGCGATGGATAACCTGGGCCTAAAAAAAAGAGTCGACGGGACGGCCCGATGCAAAAACCCGCATTGCAAGATTGTAAACGCGATGAATAAGGAAAACCGATCTGGATGGAACCGATGGAGAGGCGGCCACATTCTAGCAAATCAAGTGGATTTCCCTTCTCGGGGCCAGTGAATCCAATCCTGGCAATATTGCCTGCGTCCCAGAGGCTCTTTTTCGGCCCCATTTCAACCCTGTTTTCTTGACCCTTCCCCAGCCCCGGTTTTTGTACAAAAGGTCGTTGAGCGGGCAATGTATTGCTCGTAGCTGGCGTCAGGTCGAGTGTGACTCGAGACTCGTCCTGCCGAGACGATTGGTAAGCAGGGCCCATGATTTTATCTTGCGGATGACAGCAGCCATTTTGTTAGCGACCCGGACGCTGATTGTGTACGGCCGTCAGATCGTAGCCGGCCCAGGCCGCTGGCAAATCTCAAAAAACTATAAAATAGTTCTATTGAAAATGAGTGGAAACCCATAGAATCCGTTTCCCCAAAGTGATCTGCAACTGATGAATTTTCATCCCGATCAACGGCACCCAGATGGCGAAACGCTCTCACCAAACTGTAAAAAAAACCGGTCGATCGAAAACGGCCGCGCAGCGCAGCGCAAAGAAACCTAGCCAGCCGGATTGGGTTCGCTTGCCGAATGAACAACTGCTTGATTTACGAATCTGCGATCTGAATCTCTCCTTGGAGGGTACCGTAGTCGAGAGTTGTCTGCAGCAGTTACATAGAGAAATGAAGGCCCGTGGCCTGCGACTCAAACCACATTGCTGGTTGAGCGACGACTGGTTTTCTCCCGATGGGATTCCTGGAATTGCTGTACCGTTCTACATGGCTCACCCGAGGCTTAAGCGGTTGGAACGCAATCAGATGTTGGAAGTCGAAGGGGGCACCCGTACCTGGTGTATGCGCATCCTGCGACATGAGGCGGGCCACGCGGTCGACACTGCCTTTCGCTTGCATCGCCGCAAGAAGTACCGTGAGTGGTTTGGGAAGTCTTCAATTCCCTACCCCGAAACCTATAAACCAAAACCGCAATCCAAGAGTTTTGTAATTCACCTTGAACCGTGGTATGCCCAGAGCCATCCTTCCGAAGATTTTGCCGAGACATTTGCGGTATGGCTTAAACCGCGGAGTAATTGGCGGCGCGATTATGCCGGCTGGAAGGCACTGCGGAAAATCGACTATGTTGACCAGTTGATGACTGATTTAAAGTCGCAGCCTCCAAAAATAAAGTCACGCGCCAAGGTCGACCCGGTTAACCGGATGAGACAGACGTTGCGCGAACACTATGCCGAGCGGCTGGCCTGTTATGATGTGAACTGGTTTGAATCGTTGGATCGCGATCTAACAAAACTCTTTCCCAAAATTGCCAAAAGCGGCCGAAATAAGCCAGCCGCCGATTTTCTTCGGAAAAACCGGATGGAGTTAAGCCAACTCGTTACACATTGGACGGGCGAATACCAGTACAATATCGACCAGGTGCTGCGGGAAATGATTTCTCGTTGTTCCGAACTGAAGCTGTATGCAAATGGCAGCCAGGCTAGAGTGTTGCAAAACACTGTAGCCATGTTGACCGTGCACACGATGCAAAATTTAAATGGAGGACAGAACCGGGTTGCCCTATGAAAAAACTGCGTGTACTGGTGTTGATGCACGAGTCACTGGTTCCACCCGAGAGCACTGAAGGCTACACCGAGGACGAGATACTCGAATGGAAGACCGAATTTGACGTCGTCAATACACTGCGAGATAACGGACATGAAGTCCTTCCTTTAGGCGTCTATGACGACTTGGGCGATATTCGCCGGGCCATCAAGGACTTTAAGCCACACGTGCACTTCAACTTGCTTGAAGAATTTCACGGCGTGGGTGTCTATGACCATCATGTTGTCAGTTACCTTGAGCTGATGAAGCAGCACTATACTGGCTGTAACCCGCGCGGTTTGTTGCTGTCGCACGACAAACCGTTGGCAAAAAAAATCTTGACGTTTCACCGTATCCATACGCCGGGCTTTTATGTGCTTCCCAAAGGGAAAAAACCGAGGCGGCCAGCTGGCTACAAATTCCCCTTGTTGGTCAAGTCAGTTTCCGAAGACGCTTCGCTGGGAATCACCCAGTCTTCGATCGTTCATGATGACGAAAAGTTGTTTGATCGTATTGAATACATTCACCAGGAAACACAAACCGACGCACTGATCGAGGCGTACATCGAGGGCCGCGAGTTGTACGTTGGAGTGATGGGTAACCGCCGTCTGACGACCCTGCCTGTCTGGGAGATGGTCTTTAAGAATGCACCACCGGGCATGCCTCAGATTGCGACGGCCCGGGTCAAATGGGATATCGAATACCAAAAGAAACTGGGCATTGACACGCTGGCGGCAACAGGAATCGACTCGTCGACGGAGCAGAAAATTCTCAAAACGTGCAAGCGAAAGGCAGTGTCGACCGCGTGGCCCGCCTCATGTCGCAGGATGCGC
>JABACA010000076.1 GCA_014237975.1 Mariniblastus sp.
GAGACAGCGTCAAATCGGCTTTCCAGGCGGGGCCGCCGGATATGACGTTCCCAACCACGGGCGGTTCGTAATTGACACTTGAGCGAAACGCGATGGCTGCAAAGATGACGGCAAAAAAGAGATTGAAGATGACACCGGCCGAGATGATGGCCATCCGTTGCGGAACGGACTTGGCTAGGTAGCTACGGGGATCGATGTTCTCGCGGTCAACCAGGCCTTGGGCCAACGCGAAATCATGCTGCTGCGTTGTCGTGATATCAGACGTCGAACCCTGTTCGGATTCTTCCAGTTGAGATCTCTGTATTTCCTGTTCAATATTACCGGGGTTGTCATCCTGTCCCAGCATTTTCACATAGCCGCCCAGCGGTATGATGCCAATCCCGTATTCGGTTTCACCCCAAGTCCATTTGACCAGTGCGCGGGGAATCAGTACACGATCGCCAATCTTGATATCAAAAAAGTCAAAACCAACGTAGAACTTTTCGCATTTGACGCCACAGGCCTTGGCTACCAAAAAGTGGCCTAGCTCGTGAACAAAGATAACAGCCCCCAGGCCAATTACCACTTGCGCAACCGCCCACCACCAATAAAGGTCAAGCCAGGATGTTGCAATTATCAGGCTATCCACTCGGATATCTCCTTCCGTGCCCACAAGTCCATAGAGATCAGTTTCTCCAAACTTGGGTTAGTTTCAAATTCGTGTTGATTAAGTACGTCGCGACAGGCTGTCACGATATTGCAAAATGAGATCTTGTTTTCCAAAAATGCGTTGACGGCGGATTCATTGGCTGCATTCAGTACGGCACCGGCTGTTCCTCCCGATTGGGCCACATCAAAGCCCAGCTGAAGCGCTGGGAAGCGATCTAGATCGGCAGGTTCCAGTTCAAGGGCCATTGCTTTCCGAAAATCGAGCCGCGGAGCCGGACCCGGCATTCGTTCCGGGTAAGTCAACGCATATTGAATTGGTAACTTCATGTCCGGCGGACTCATTTGAGCCATCACCGAACTATCGTTGAATTCTACCAACGAATGCACAATTGATTGAGGGTGGATGATGACTTCAATTTGATTTGGTTCAAGTCCGAAAAGCCAACGTGCCTCGATGATTTCCAGAGCTTTATTCATCATGGTTGCCGAATCCACAGTAATTTTCTTCCCCATTTTCCACGTCGGATGCGATAACGCCTGCTCGACCGTTACCGTTTTGAGCTGGTTCGAGTTGAAATCCCGAAAAGGACCGCCACTCGCCGTCAACAGCACCCGTCTTACTTCATTTGCCTGGCCCGCCTGCATGGCCTGGAAAATGGCACTATGTTCACTGTCGACCGGCAGAATCCGGGCCCCCGACTGACGGGCCATTTGCATCACTTGAGATCCGGCCAGCACCAGTGTTTCCTTGTTCGCCAGGGCGACCGTCTTGCCGGCTTCGATTGCCGACCAGGTGCTTTCCAGTCCAGCACGACCGACGATGGCGGCCAAAACGGTATCCACCTCGGGATGCTGGGCAAGATCCACCAGGGCTGAAGCGCCCGTCTGAAATTCAACTCCCGCTGTTTGGGGAAAGTCGTACTGCCGCGCCGCTTCCGGGTTGGAACAAACAACGATCGATGGGTGATGTTCATGAACCTGGTTCAGCAGGTTGTCCAGGCTGCTATGGCCACTGATCCCAAACAGGTTCAGTTCAGGCAACTCCTCGATGACCTCCAGACCGTTTCGGCCGATACTGCCAGTCGATCCAAGAATCGCGATATTTTTCAAAGGTTTCACCAACGTTGATTCTTGCAATGACTAGAGCGAGTTGTGCTAAACGATTGTCCCCAAGACCCTTTTACCAAGGTCCATCGGTAAACGACCAGTGTTGCTTCAACCTAAGCAACCGCCGGACGAACAACTGTCCTGCAGGTTTAATTAAAAATGCTCGAGCCTGTTGAATTGTCCAGAGATCCGCAAACGGGACAATCTGTCAGGCTTGGGCATTTTAAATTTGAGTGAACTTTACAACAAGACGAAGCAGCCAACCTAGAAGAAAAGGCTTTTCCGAGATAAATTGGTTAGTAACGGAGCGGTTAGTCGGGAAGTGGTTAGTCGGCTGCTAGAATATCAACAGTATTTCTGCGTTTATTGCCAAAGTTCATAACCACCGGTTAGATCTTGGCCCTTCCTTTGCCAAAAAGAGAATTTAATGGACGAAAGACAATCCGGCAACGATCAATCGCGGCGGCCCGCTGATAACCGGAATAACTCAACACTGGTCTGGTTCGCCTTGATCATTGTGGTTGCTCTGGCAATTGCGATGTTTCTTTTGCTGAATCAGACGCAGAAGACAATCAGGTACGGTGATTTTGCGGATTTGTTGGACGCCACGCAGTACGTCAAAGAAAATGGCCGGACCTTGGCTCCCGGTTTCTCCGGGAAAATAGTGATCAAGGAGGCCGGAGCTGACGGTCGTGAGATTGAGTACAGCAAGCCAAATGATATCAGTGTCGACGATCGAACGATCAGTGGATCGGTCGAGTACAAGGTGTTAACCGGTACGGGTGCGGACGTGGAGGGGAAGCGCGTCAAGTTTATTGTGAACAAGGCGCATTCCGATCAGGTCGATGCAGTCCTGGAGAAGGAATTAAGTCGTACTAATATGAAATGGGGGTTTTCTGCCGGGCCTGGAATTTTTGAGAAATATGGCTACCTGTTCATCACGCTAGGGTTGATCGTGTTGCTGTTTCTGTTCATGGTTCGACGCCTTGGTGGTGCAGGTGGTCCGATGCAATTTGGCCGTAGTCGGGGTCGTTTGTATGCCGAGGAAGATCTGGGGGTGACGTTCAATGACGTGGCGGGCATTGACGAGGCTGTTGAAGAAGTCAAGGAAGTGGTTGACTTTCTGAAGGTTCCTGAAAAGTACCAGAAACTGGGCGGGCGGATTCCACGTGGAGTCTTGCTGGTAGGACCTCCTGGAACGGGTAAAACCTTGTTGGCCAAGGCGATTGCCGGGGAGGCAGGAGTTCCATTCTTTAGCTTGTCCGGAAGCGATTTTGTCGAGATGTTTGTTGGTGTGGGTGCGGCCCGTGTCCGTGACATGTTCCAACAAGCCGAGACCAAAGCGCCCTGCATTATTTTTATTGATGAACTGGACGCGCTTGGCAAAACGCGCAGCGGTAGTGTCGTGGGTGGTCATGATGAGCGCGAGCAAACCCTCAATGCGTTGCTGGTCGAAATGGACGGTTTTGCGTCCAACAGTGGAGTCATTGTGATGGCGGCCACCAATCGCCCCGAAACGTTGGATCAAGCGTTAATGCGGCCGGGTCGTTTTGACAGGCATGTTCTGGTAGACCGTCCCGATGTCCGTGGCCGAGAAGAGATTCTTAAAGTACACGTTAAGAATGTAAAACTGGATCCGAATGTGGTCTTGAAGCAAGTGGCCTCAATTAGCCCCGGATTTGTAGGTGCCGATTTGGCCAACCTGGTTAACGAGGCAGCCTTGTTGGCTGCCCGCAAAGAAAAATCAACCGTTGGTATGGATGAATTTAATGACGGGGTAGAGCGTGTCACTGCGGGCCTGGAGAAAAAGAAGCGGATCATGAACCAGGACGAAAAACAGCGGGTTGCCTACCACGAGAGTGGACACGCCCTGGTTGCCTATAGCCTGCCCAATACGGACCCCGTTCACAAGGTCTCGATCATCCCCAGGGGATTGGGGGCATTGGGCTATACCATGCAGCGCCCCGCGAGCGAACGATACTTGATGACCAAGAGTGAATTGGAAAGCCAATTGCAGATATTGTTGGCAGGTACGCTGGCCGAAGAGATGATTTACCAGGATATTTCCACGGGGGCTCAAAATGACCTGGAGCGTGTGACGGATATCGCACGGGCGATGGTCACCCAGTATGGCATGAGTCGACTGGGAAGAATCAATTACAAACAGGACCGGACCAATCCTTTTCTGGCTGGTTCCAATGGTGAAATAAGCGGTCGACAACATAGCGAGGAAACGGCGCGAGAGATTGATGAAGAGGTAAAATCGATCATCGAGGATGCCATGGTGCAGGTTCGGAGTATTTTGGAAAAGCGCCGCGATGCACTGGTTGCCTTGACAGAAAGGTTGATTGAGGTTGAATCAGTTGAGTCGGAGGAACTTCAACGAATCATCGATGATAATACTATCGGTCCCCTCGTGGTTCCTGGAACCCAACCCGCGCCTGGCAGTCTTGAAGAACCGAAGAAAAATCTGCCAGGACATAACGAGGATGAAGAAAGAACGGCGCAATAATATCGCTGCCGTCCTGTGAATTTTTCTCGTCGCTTGGTTTGCCGATTCGACTGGCGAATCGTATCGTTCCGTTTTCGCATCATCTCAAAATACCAGGGCCCGGAAAGTGAAATACGCCATTTGCAATGAAGTCTACGGGGATCTGCCATTGGAACAGGCCTTTGCCCACGCCCGGGAATGCGGTTATCAAGGAATTGAAATAGCGCCCTTTACGATCAACAAAAACGTCTATGATATTTCGGCCGAGCGACGTAAACAGGTCCGGGATTTGGCGGAACAAACCCAGTTGCCAATCATTGGTCTTCACTGGTTATTGGCGCACACCGACCATTTACATTTGACCCAGTCGGATTCGATCACCCGTCAGCGTACCGTCGATTACCTCGGTGAATTAGCAAGACTATGCCGTGATTTAGGAGGACATGTGATGGTTCTCGGTTCCCCCCAGCAGCGGAATTTGCCGGTGGGCATGTCCTATCAGGAGGGATTTGATAACGCAGTTCAGGCACTGACACAACTGGTACCCGTGCTGGAGGAAACGGGCATTACGCTTGCCGTTGAACCACTGGGACCGGAAGAAGGGAATTTCCTTCTTACCGCTAATCAGGGTATCGAATTGGCTCAAGCCGTGGGCTCGGAATGGGTCCAATTGCACCTTGACGTAAAAGCGATGTCGACAGAGGGAACGGCGATCCCGGAAATTATCTTGCAGAATCGAGATTGGCTGGCCCATTTCCATGCGAATGATCCAAACCGACAGGGGCCGGGAATGGGCGAGGTCGATTTCCTGCCCATCTTTGCCGCGCTGCGGGAAGCGCAGTATGAAGGTTGGGTGTCGGTCGAGGTTTTTGACTACGAACCGGGGATCGAGCGCCTCACGAAGGGTTGCCTGGATTACATGAGGTCCATTGAGCGACAATCGTCGCAGGCGGGGTGATCAACTGGGCTTGCCTTAATCGAGGATTTCGCTGGCATACAATTCTTCAGGCTTCTGGCGGGGCCGGATGACGCGAGGCTGGCCATTTTCGATCAACACCTCGGTCGCGAACGGTTTGCTGTTGTAATTGGAAGACATGACGAAACCGTAGGCGCCGGCGCATTGAATGACGAGATAATCTCCAACGCTGGCAACGGGTAGATTGCGGGTATCGACGAGTCCGCCCTCCTGTTGTGTGAAAATGTCGCCCGATTCGCACAAGGGCCCTCCTACCACGACGGCTTGCAGCTTCAGATCGCGCGGTTGACGATGGGCTATGGCCATCGGATGATACGCTCCATACATGATGGGCCGGGCCAGGTTGTTGAAGCCTGCGTCGACCAGGTAAAACAGGTTTTCCCCCATCGTTTTGACAGCGCGGATTTCGGTGACCAGGTAGCCGGCGTCGGCTACAAGGAACCTGCCTGGTTCAATTTCGAGAGAGATTGGATGTCCCAAATCTTGCTGGAGTTGCCGGCGGGTTTGGTCCCACAGATCGAAATACCGATCGATGTCAACGGATTCGTCGCTATCGCGGTAAGCGGTCGGCAAGCCGCCGCCGGCACTGATTACATGGATTGACTGACCCACCCTGCGAGCCATCTGCAACATCGCGGTGCAGACTTGTGAGAGGTGTTCAAAGTCGGTGCCCGATCCAATGTGCATATGAAGACCCGTTACCGCCAACCCGTATTTCGCAGCGAGCTTGGTACACTCTTCCAGTTGGTCATGCCAGATACCATGCTTGGAATGCTCACCGCCCGTATTGGTTTTTTGGCTGTGCCCATGTCCGAATCCGGGATTGATTCGTAAAGTGATCTCCCCGGACTTCACCCGTTCCCCGTATTGGGAAATCATATCGGGAGAGCCAAGGTTCACGTGGATCTTCTCGTCGACGACAAGATCAAGTGCTGCCTGATCAAAAATATCAGCCGTGTAGACGACGGGCGCAGGATTGCCAGTCAAGGAATAGCCCGCCCGCTTGGCACGATAAATTTCACCCACACTGACCGCGTCTACCAACACGCCGCTTCGGCGAATCAAATCCAAAACGGCAAGGTTGGAATTCGCTTTCTGTGCATATCGGATGACATCAAAACGACGTAGTTGTTCAATCCGTTGGAGAATCGAAGAGGCATCATAGATGTACGTTGGCGTGCCAAATTGTTTTGCCAGCTGTGTGGTTGGAACTCCTGCAATCATTGGCAATGTTGGTGCAAATTGGTCAGTTATTGCCATGGAAAATCCTGTGATAAGATCCAGCACTGTCAAAATCAAAGCACATTGTAAGATTTTTGGTTGGGGAACAAAGGTGTTAAATGGAGTCGCGGCACGGAATCATGCCCAGGTCGGACGACGGCAGCCGGCGGGTGGTCAGACGGCAAGAGAGTATTTGAAAGCGTCGCGAGATTAGATTCTAGGAGGGATGGTCGTCGTCCGTTGAAACGCGTGTAACTTGTACCAGCTCGATAAACCGACGGTTGGCTTTTTCAACCCGAAAACGAACATTTTCGAACACGAATTCACGTCCTATCTTCGGAACTTCCTTGAGTTGTGACATGATCAGTCCCGATACGGTGTCGAACTCTTCGTCTTCGGGTAAGCCCAAACCCAGTTCCTCGTTCAATCGATTCAGGTGGGTGGTTCCAGTTACCTCAACCGAATCGTTGTCAATTTGCCGGATATGGTCCATTTCCTCGTTGTCGGTTTCATCGACAATTTCCCCGACAATCTCTTCCAGCACGTCCTCGATGGTTACCACACCGGCGACTCCCTTGTATTCATCCTCGACAATTGCCATGTGGACTCGACCGGCCAGAAATTGTTGAAGCATTTCACGCAACAGTGTACTTTCCGGTACTTTGATGGGTTCCCGCACCAGTTTTTCGAGTGTTCGACGTTTACTTTCAGATCTTAAGGATTCCCGCAGGATGTCCTTGGCATACAGGATGCCAATAATGTTGTCGATCGATTCACGATAGATCGGTATTCGGGTTCGCCCGGACTCAACGACAAATTCAAGCATCGCTTCCCAGCCCGTTGAAAATTCCATGGCGTCTACTCTGGAGCGAGGCGTCATGACGCGACTCACATCATAGTCGTCCAGTTCCATGACGCCTTCGATCATGTCGGCACGGGCAGGTTCCAGTAATCCATCGTGTTCCCCCTCGGAAACCATCGACAGAATTTCGTCCTCGAATGCTTCCTCTTCATCTTCGTCTTCGACCCGTTTGCCGCGGGCACGGAAAAAAAAGGCTGACATTAGTTTGGCACCCACGGTCAACGGCCATGCCATTCCGGCAACCAGCCACCAAATGCGCCAAGTCTGAAACAGGAATGGCTCTGCCGCCGCGTGCGCAATGGCCCACGGGATCCAGCTGTTAAGCAGGATCAGACAGAATATCGATATTCCGATGATCGCCCACAAGGTAGTGCCATCGAGGCTCATCGGGCCACGGTTATCGAGAAATAGAAATATGAGGCAGCAAACGAAAATCGCCGTGGCGATCATCTGTGCCATCAACGTTCCCAACGCTATTTCATCGCGCATATCTATAATGCGACTGAATGTCTGGTTTCGACGTTTTCGGTTGCAGTATTCTTCCAGGTCATGCCAGGAAATTTCATGGATCACCTGTTGGGCTGCCCCACAAATGGTCATCGCGACCATGGAAAACAACATGATCCAGAAAGTCAATTGAGAACTCATGGTCAGGCCTCACCCACTGGATGGTCCGGATCATCAGGTGCTTGGTAGGTTGCGCCGGCCAACTCCATGTAATGGTGTTCCTTTAAACGCATTGTCTGGCGGTCATCTTCCTGTTTGTCGTCGTATCCGATCAGGTGAAGCAGGCCGTGAATGACATATAACAGCAACTCGTCTTCATAGGAACCTCCCAGTTCCCGTGCCAGTCGACTTGCCGTGTCGGCGCTGGCAATGACTTCGCCTGAAACGTAACCCGCATCGATATCACGCTCAAACAGGAAACTGAGGACATCGGTTTCGTAGTCGTGCTGTAAATACCGGGCATTCAATTCGTGGATGGTTGGATCGTCGACAATCGCAATGCTGATGTCTGTTTTGAAACAAGCATGATCCACGAATATTTCGAAGGCAATCTGTTTCAATCTGGAAACGTCAACGTGTAGCGAATGTTGGTTCGTAACCGTGATTGAGGGAGATAGATTGTCGTCAGAATCAGGCAGATTGCTGGTCGGGATATTTGACCCGGGCATGATACATCCCATTTAACGATTTAACAAGGTTCTCCTGAATTGTGTGCAACTGGTGCAGTGTGATATCGCATTCATCAAATTGACCATCGTCCAATCGTTTCTTGGCGATGTCATTGACGAGATTTTCAATTCGAGAAGGAGTTGGTTCGCGCAAGGCACGACTGGCACTCTCGACCGCGTCGGCCAACATCATGACTGCCGCTTCCGGAGTCTGAGGTTTTGGGCCCGGATAACGATAGTCGTTTTCGTCGATCTCCGTACCATTATCATCTTTTAGATTTTGTTGGGTAGCACGGTTGTAAAAATACTCTACCAGCGTCGTGCCGTGATGCTGTTCAATCATATCGATGATGCGTTGGGGTAAACGGTGCGTCCGGGCAATTTCAGCACCTTCCTTGACATGTGCAATGATGACGAGCGTGCTCATGGTGGGGAGTAATTCATCATGCTTGTTGTCGCCACCGGACTGGTTTTCAATGAAATACTCCGGTTTTCGTAATTTACCGATATCATGGAAATAAGCTCCGACCCGGCATAGCAACCCATTGGCCCCGATAGCCTCGGCAGCCGATTCACTGATCGAGGCAACATTGATGCTGTGGTTGTAGGTTCCGGGCGCCCGTTGTACCAGATCTTTCAACAACGGGTGATTTGCATCACTCAGCTCCAGCAAACTAATATCGGTTTGTATGTCAAACCAGCTTTCCATGAATGGCAGCATGGCCGTCATGCAGAGCCCGGCAAATCCAGCACTTCCTGCGTAGCAAAGTGCGATCACCCATAAGTTACCACTCATCGGCTGTCCCAGCATGTAATTGACCCCGACCACCGTTGGTAGAACGACCATGGCGGATATCAACCCGACGTAGACCAATTTGGTTCGGCTGCGAATCGAGCGACACAATAGGGCGGACGTGGAACAGGAAGCCGTTAGAACAACGAATTCGGACAATTCAAATCCATGTGCGACGGTAAACGCCAAAGCGACCAGGGCACTGAGAAAAATAGACAATTCAATATGGTAGGCGATGGCAATGGTCATTGCGAAAAGTGTCAACGGGATTATTTCCCATCGCCATTGGACGTTGATTGATAATAGCCAGGCACCAATCCAGGTGATCAGCATCAAAGCCAATAATGTGGAAAACTGCTTGATATTGGCAAGCAATGCGTGGTCCCTGTAATACAGATAGCCACTGAAAAGTGCAAAGATGGATGCGAAGAGTCCAAAAAACGAGAATGACCTGAGGACCTGGTCCCCGATCGACATGCTTTTGATGTGCGCCTCGTGTTCGGCCTGCAACACCTCGATATCAGAGTCATCGAGGGGTTTAAAGGCACTGATCACCGACTTGTCACCCAGGTGATTCAGGTTCTTGAGCGGTTCTCCGGGAGTGTACTTTTTCATCACCGTTTCGACATTGCGACTAGCGATGCGACGTTCCTTGCTCGTATGGTCTTCGTCCAGTGTTAGCGTGACGGGAAGTTGAGGTCCCAGGTAGTTCATGATATGAGTCGCAACGAATTCTGGTTGATCAATGAATTCGTTGTTTTTTCGAAGTTCAGTAACCAGGCTCCTGTTTAAGCCCTCAACAACTTGAGCGATGCGAACATCCTCCACATCGATGTGATGTGCGTCTTCAGCATTTCCTCGAGGGTAGACCTGTATTTCCTGCATGCTTCCTTGGCCCAACTCGTGTTCCAGGTTTTTCAATAATCCGTTCTTGTCGATTTCCAGAAATGCCGTGTCAACAGACTGCTTTAATGCGTCCAGTTGGCTATCCCCTTGCAGGGCGGACTTGAATTTTTCGAGAGATTCCGTTGCGGGCAGAGCCGTATCGTCAGCCGGTTCAGTGGCCGGTGCCATGAATTTCCCAATGAACTCCGGGTCGAGTTCGCCGATTTCTTTCTGTTTTATTTCAAAAACGTCGTTGATCAGTTTCGATCGGAGCGCAATCAGGGGGAGTTGATTGTTTTCGTAATAACATAGGACCTTGCTCCGCGCCCGATCGCGCTCATCCGCGGTTGCTTCGTTATCGGCAAACTCAAAATCCGTGCGGGCATGCAAATCTCGTAGCGGAGCCATGCGTGTTCGATATTCAAAGGCGGGTTCCCAGCCAAACATGATGATGTAAAGCACCATCGTCGTCAGCGAGCACAACCCAATCCTCATCCAAACATCCGTCCGGCAGAGGAAATCCCCCATTATTTTTAGAGGTGCCTTGGGTGTTGGCATACTCCATGGATTTCGGTTTGATGTATTTGGAGACATGGCTTCCAAGATGGAATAGAGAAACTCAGTTCAACCTATTCCGGCTCTCCCCCTTGGATGTGAATATTGAGTTCCGGGCGGATGCCAGTTTCGGCCTTGCTGGAATCTTCGGTTTTTTCGTACGCTTCGACGATCTCCTGAACCAGCCGATGTCGAACGATATCAGTTTGCAGCAGGCGCGACACGCCGACTCCCTTGATGGATGCAAGTCGCTGCAAGGCATCTTTCAATCCACTCTGAGAACCCTGAGGCAAGTCGATTTGGGTTGTGTCGCCCGATACAACAACTTTGGAATTTTCACCCATTCGTGTCAGAAACATTTTCATCTGGCCGATGGTTGCGTTTTGAGCCTCATCCAAGATGATGAACGACTCATTCAAGGTTCTTCCTCGCATATAGGCCAATGGTACAACTTCAATGACATCCTGCTGAATCAGACGTTGTACCTGGTCGTATCCGATCATCTCGTTGATCGCGTCCAGCAGGGGTCGCAGGTAGGGGTTGATCTTGTCTTGCATGTCGCCCGGCAAAAATCCCAAGCTTTCTCCCGCTTCGACGGCTGGGCGAACCAGCACAATTTTTCGGATCGTATGGTGCTTCAACGCTTCCACTGCCATGGCCACAGCCAAAAACGTCTTGCCGGTTCCGGCGGGTCCCACGGAAAATACAATATCATGCCTCCGCATGTTTTCAACATATCGGGCTTGCCCCTCCGTGCGAGGTCGGACCTGGCGGCCCACTTGGACGATGTCGATCGCTCCCTGTGACGGAGCTGGTATTGGATCTCCCGTGACACCTGCAACGGTAGCATCGAGCAGATCCGGACTCAAATTGCCCTGGCTTCGTACGATTTTGGTCAGTTGCTCGATGACGGCTGTCGCTTGAGCTACGGAGTCTTTTTCGCCCGTGACGCGGATTTGTCCGTTGCGATGGGTAATACCAACTTGAAAGCGATCGCGCAGACGACGCAAATGTTGATCTTTGGCGCCAAAAAGAGGTAGAACCAAACTCGGTTCAATAGATGAAATTGTGGCTTCGGTCATTAAGTTGGCGGTCTGAATACCGCACCTAAACCATGAATCGGAAGTACTAATAATATAGCTAATTCCCGCGGCGACAGGGGCAGTCATTTGGAATCCCTCGTTTCCATATGACATGTGTGGTGTTCTGATAATGATTTTGACGCATTTACGTTGGCCACTTGGAATATATCCGAGAAAATCGGCATAAACCTCGCGGCTTAACGGCTTTGGATCGTCTGGTTTTTTGCCGCTTGTTCCGGATGCGATTATTGCAAAATCGGGTTCCGGTCCGTTTTAGCTGGCCGCAGGCAGATCGCCCAGCAACCACAAGAAATAGGAGACGGGTGCTGTAAAGACAAGCGAGTCGACCACATCCAGAAATCCTCCCATTCCTGGAATCCAGCTGCTCGAATCCTTGATTTCTGCATCCCGCTTTAGCAGCGATTCAGCCAGGTCACCTAAAATTCCAAACAGGGTTACCACCGCGCCGTAGACCAGGAACCACCACCAGTGTTTTTGAATCGGCAGTTCACAAATCAGAGGTGCTACCAGGAAGATAATAATCGCCGCACCTAACCAACCCCCGACGATGGAGCCTAACGCTCCTTCAACTGTTTTACCGGGACTCAATTTGGGGGCTAATTTCCTTTTGCCCAATGTTATTCCGGTGAAATAGGCTGCTGCGTCTGACATCTTCACCGTGGTAAACAGGCAGATCACCGCGATAGCACCTAGCAAGTTGTCTTGATGCAATCGACGATGGGCGATCAAGAAACCAAACAATAATATCAGGTAGGCAAATATCAGGGCATATCGAGCAATCCGATCGGTCGAGTTGGGCAATTGCCCGAACCGAACCATCTCAAAAAGAAACGCCAGCCCGACGGCCGTCGTTAGCGCGATCATCATCCAGCCAAACTGGCCCACCTGGCAATCTACCGGATAATGTCGCCAAGCGATTGGGACACAACAGATGGCAACGATCAGACCGCCAACCGTGATCGAGAATCCAATGCTCAATCCTGGACATTTTCCGCGAAACAGCTGTGTCATTTCACCCGCACAAATGGCGGCAGACAGAATGGCCAGGACGCCAAGAATAATTCCGGGCCGACCGGTTTGAGCTGGCTGCCCCAGCCAGTAATCTGCGTACACACACAGTATTATTCCCGAAACCAGGCAGGCGGCCGAAATCAAACGGAGGCTAAGCACTACTGGGCCTCGTTTTCGGGTAACGTCGAGCGCCGCGGTGTGCCCGGCTCATGATTCAAACCACCATAACGACGATCACGAGTCGCAAAACTTTTAATGGCTTGATGCAACTCGGGAATTCCAAATTCGGGCCACAGTTTCTCGGTGATCCACAATTCAGCATAACTGATTTGCCACAACAAATAATTACTGATTCGCATTTCACCGGCTGTTCGAACTAACAGATCAGGATCTGACATTCCTTGCGTGTAGAGGTGTTCACTCACCGTGGACTCCTGAATTTCGTCGACCTGCAGTTTACCGGTTTTCACTTTGGTTGCAATTTCACGTATGGCATCCACGATTTCACCGCGAGAGCCATAATTGATGGCCAGGCACAAAATCAAACCGTCGTTGTTGGCGGTTAACTCAAGAGACTTGTCCATCTCTTCGAGCACGTCGGCAGGAAGCCGGTCGCGCCGTCCGATAACCCGAAGACAAATATTATTTTCGACCAGCGAGTCGCGTTCCTGAATCAGGTATTCCTGCAACAGGTGCATCAGGAAATCCAGCTCCTCGCGTGGGCGTTTCCAGTTTTCACTGGATAAACAGTACAGCGTCAATTGCCCAATTTCCAGCCGGGCACATTCTTCCGTAATGGTGCGGACCGATACTGCACCGTTCTGATGTCCCACCACTCTTGGCTGGTTCTTGCGCTCGGCCCAGCGGCCATTGCCATCCATGATGACAGCAATATGTTTTGGCCGACGTTCAGCAGGAATTTCAAAAGGTGTCGTATTTCCGGCGAGCTCATTTCCCGACGTCAATGATGGAATGTCAGTTGAGCGACTCATTTGATAACCATTTTTCAATCTTCGCACGGGTCAATTGAGACATGAATCGTATTGATTTGGTTTCAACCTGTCTGCCATTGCGCTTTGATGGGATTCAGGACACCAATGAGTCTAACAGTGATTCGTCCGGGTTCAAAACGATTGTCTGTTCACGATCGGGACCCACGGATATGAACTCAATCGGGCGTCCACATAATTCCGACAATCGGGCTGCATAGGCTCGTGCGTTGGGCGGGAGATCTTCACGTTTTCTGCATGAAGTAATATCCTGTTGCCAGCCTGGAAGTGTTTCGTATATGGGGGTGACGCGGCGTAAATTAGCGACATTTTCCGGGAAAAATTCGATCCGCTTACCATCCAGTTCGTAGGCGACACAGACGTCAATCTTGCTCAATTCACTAAGCACATCCAGCATCGTCAGGCAAATCGTGTCCGCGCCGCTCAACCGGCAAGTGTACCGGACGGCAACCGCATCAAACCATCCACAACGACGCGGACGCCCGGTGGTCGTCCCGAATTCATTTCCCTTGATCCGGATATGTTCCCCCGTTTCGTCGTGCAACTCCGTCGGAAACGGTCCTCCACCAACCCGGGTACTGTAACTCTTGGCGACCCCAATTGTTTTACCAATCCATTTTCCTGGAACCCCGGCTCCCGATGAAACGCCGACTCCGGAACTGTTACTGCTGGTGACAAACGGATACGTACCGAAATCCACGTCCAAGAGTGAGCCCTGGGCACCCTCAAACAAGATGGCTTTGTCTTGATCAACTGCATCCAGCAACAATCGTGTTGTATCAGCGATAAAAGGCTGCAGGCGTTTGGCGTAATGGCTGTACTCTTCAACGATTTGGGACGCGTCCAAATCAACTTGGCCATTCTCGCAAAATGGCGCAAGTGACTGGATCTTGTATTCGGTAATCCTGCGAATTTGCTGCTCCAGGTCCGGTTGAATTAAATCCGACATTCGTATGGCAAAACTGCGTCCAACCTTATCGCGGTAGCAGGGGCCAATTCCACGTAACGTGGTACCGATATTATCGTCACCCGAATTGACTTGGTTCCAGATCTTGTCTTCGATGATGTGCCATGGCATGACGCAATGTGCGCGACCGCTGAGCAGCAACCGGTCTGAGATGTCGACTCCGCGTTCCAACAACGAATCAATTTCGCCCAAGAGAGTCTTGGGGTGGATCACGACGCCGGCTGTAATCAGGTTCAAGATACCCGGGTTCACGATCCCGCTAGGAATCAGATGCAGTTTGTAAACTTCGTCACCAACCACTACCGTATGGCCCGCATTGGCTCCACCCTGGTAACGCACGATCAGATCGCGGCCTTCGGCTAGCCAATCGACCAATTTACCTTTGGCCTCGTCACCCCACTGTAATCCAATTACACAAAGTCCTGGCACAACGGTCTCCTTCGAAATCCATGCTAAACCCACCTTGCCGTCAAATGGCTTTCCAGCCGTTTCCAAGGTGTATATTGCAAACCCAAAAGTCTAAATTTCGATTCAACCCGGGACAACGGCCGATCCTACCCGTTCGACAAAATTATTCCAAAAACCAGTTTCTTACCGCAAAGTCTGGTAAAGAAAGTTGGTTGGAAAATACTCAAAAACTGGCACAATGAGCTAGGTAGCCTGACAACAAGCCGGGAAAAGAGGTTCTTTTCTGCCGACCAGGCTTTGGCATCCATGAATATTATTCGATCGGAAAAAAATGGCTCAATTTGGAATCCAGCCGGGACGGAAGCTGGCAGTGCATTTTGGTCTTCTCCTGTTGGTTGCCGTTCCACTCCATGCAACGGAGTTGAGCAACGAAGATGGTGTTACTGTCAAGGGACGCGTTGCCCAAAACAGTAACCAGAAGTTGCAGGTCGATTTTCCTGAGTTTCCCTTGAGCTTGAAGGAAGACCTGTACGATAAACTCCCGACTCCCAAGTTGCCGGCAAACTGGGACAAAATGGATCTTAAGCAACGCCAGGACTATGCCGCCGATTTCGAAAAATCGGCGGCCGGTAAAAAGATGCTGGCCGAGCGCGAGAAACTGCTTGACCAGGCAAACCAATTTGATGTCGTCCTGGAGAAATCAGGACAGTTTGTCGTTTACGACGTACCACCTGGAACTTACGAATTGCGCGGGCGAAAGGACATCAAGATTGGCAACTACACTTATGCGTTTGAAGTGTTTGGCCAAGTCGTTGTGAGCCCTGACGTCGACGAGATATTACTCGACCCGGTCATGGTTTTGGCGACCCCGATGTTCGAACGTGGCCAGCCAATGCCAGAACTGAATGTCAATATTTTCGACGGCCAAAACGTCGTCGATAAATCGTCATTAAAAGGCAAGCCAATGTTGTTGAATTTTTGGTCAGCCGAGTTCAGTCCACCCAGCGTCGAGTTCCAACCGAAGGTCCAACAGATGTTTGCCGACTTGAAAGACGAACATGGTTTGGCACTGGTTTCTATCAGCCTCGATTCGTCACGTGAGTTGGCTTCCAAGACGATTAGTGAACAAGGTCTGCAAGGATACCATGGCTTTGCGCCTGGATGGGAAAACCCAACCGTCGAGACGTTTGGGGTTCGAGCGCTGCCGTTTTTCCTGTTAATTGGACCGGATCAGGAAATACTGATGACCCATGGGGAAATACGCCAGGCGTTTGCCGATGGTAAATCGATGGGAACGCTGGTTGGCGAGCGATTAACGGGGCAGGACGCAGCGCGTGAGGAGGAAGAACCGACTCAAGCCACCGATGGAGGGAAATAGGATATCGATAAAACACGCATTATATTCTTGTTCTTTTCCAACCCCCACTTATTGGAAACGGGTCTCTTTCGGTATACTTGTTTCGCCAATTTGACTAGTTTCATGACCTGTCCCCAAGTCGGTGAACCTTGAACGAGCAACCTGTCAACGCCGGGCGAGTGTCTTGGCATGATCTATGCCCCTGGATGATTATTTTCCGAACGCTACCAGTTGCATTGAGCATTTCGGTATTAGTTCTGGCCATCCTTGGCGTCGTTCTGACACCGATCGGATGGCGAGTCAGTGAATTCGTGTTTATTAGTGATGCCCAGCGGGCTCATGATCCGTTGCTGGCGGAAATGGCTGAGAACAACCGCAGCTTTTACAGTGGAGTTTTTCACGCTGCGGAAAACGATGAAAATTCCGTCAAGATATTGGGCACTCGAATCAATGGTCCGCAACAAGTGTTCCAACGGATTGTTCAGCCCTTCTATTCAATATTCGGTGGCAGCAGTTCGATACAGGAATTTTTCTATTCACTGTTTGGATCGCTTTGGTCGATACTGGTCTGGTCGTTCCTTGGTGTGGGGATAACACGAGTCTGCCTGTTGCGACTAACCCGTGATGAACGCGCCGGGCTGGACGATGCCTTTGAGTACAGCTTGCAGAAATTCCTGACTGCCATGTTGGCCATTAGTCTGCCCATGTTAGCCGTGTTTTTATTCTGCATACCGACGTTTCTGATGGGCCTGGTAATGGGTTTCGATATGGGGACGGTCATTATCGGCATTTTTTGGTTTGTTGTGCTGGCATTGGCAACCGTGATGGCCGTGTTGTTGGCCGGTCTGCTTTTTGGTTGGCCACTGATCATATCGAGTGTCGCCTGCGAAGGTCAAAATTCATTCGATGCCATGACACGTGCGTTCGCCTATACGTTCCAGCGTCCGTTGAACTATTTCCTCTACATCGTGATTGCCATTTTATTTGGCGGCTTTTGTTGGGTGATCGCATCCCACCTCACCGACGGAATTGTCAATCTTGGGTATTGGTCAACCAGCTGGGGGACAAATGTAGTTTCAGGGAACCGGATTGACTTGATCGAACAGGGTGCCCTGGTTGATGTGATGGAAAACGGGACGAACCCGGTGGAACCTGGCGCGACGTCGATTGACGTGACGGGTCCCGAAAGAAAAAGTTTGCAATTCGGGCGAAAGCTGATCGGTTTTTGGAATGGTGTGCCCCGAACCATTTGCGTTGCTTTTATTTACGGGCTTTTCTGGTGCATGGCATCGGCCATCTATCTGCTGCTTCGCAAAGACGTTGACGAGACGGAAATGGACGAAATCTACATCGTCGACGAACGGCGAACCTATGAATTGCCTCCACTTAAGTCCGACGAATCAGGAATTCCGCAGGTACAACCGCTCGATGCGGAATCCCAGGCCAACGACCCCCACGACTCGGATGTTGGCTGAGCTGCTGGTTTTGACCATTCGCGGTACTGATGGGCAATGACGAATGAATCTTGTAGATTATGGAGAGATCCATAAGTCGGTGTCGTCAGTCGCTGTCTCGTATTCAACCGGTCGTTGTCCATGTCAGAAACTGTTGCAGGAAATGGTGTTTCCATTTTGAACCTGGTCAGCCTGTTTGGCCTGTTGTCGATGCTTGGATTTGCGTGGTTGATGAGTTCCCACAAAACCAAGGTCAACTGGAAACTGGTGGCCATGGGTTTGGGGCTCCAGTTGGTGCTGGCCACCGTTCTGTTTCAATCGCAGAGCTGGACGTTCGGTGGTGAATTTCCTGACGGTATCCTGTTTGCCGGCGTCGAGTTTTTTTTTAGAGAGATAACGCTCTATGTCGAGTCGGGTGCCGGGTTCGTGTTTCGGGCAAACGGAATCATAGAGGGTAACCCGACGGATCCAATGACACTGGTCAAGACCTTTGCATTCGGCGTGTTGCCAACCGTGATTTTTTTTGCGGCGCTGATGTCTATCCTGTACCACATTGGAGTCATGACAACCATCATTCGATTCATGGCTTGGATCATGCAAAAGACCTTGGGAACCAGTGGCGCTGAGAGTCTGGCAGCAGCAGCGAATGTTCTGGTTGGACACACTGAGGCGCCGTTGGTGGTTCGGCCCTACATCGAAACCATGACAAGGTCCGAGCTGAATGCACTGATGGTGGGTGGTTTTGCGACCATCACGGGAAGCTTGATGGCGGTCTTTGTGGCCCAGGGGATTAGCGCCGGACACATACTCACCGCTTGCATCATTTCCGCTCCAGCAGCTTTGGTGATCGCAAAAATCATGCAACCCGAAATGGACGAACCGGAAACATTGGGACATGTCGATGCCGCGACAGAAAAAACAGCCACCAATGTTATCGAGGCGGCAGCGGTCGGGGCCAGTGACGGCGTCAAGCTGGCGATCAATATTGCCGGCATGCTGATCGCATTCCTGGCATTGATCGCGCTGGCTGATGCGCTGCTGATTGGCTTTGGCAACCTGGTCGAATATGCCATCAATCCGTTGCTGGGCGAGGGTTCCAAGTTGGATTTTGAGTGGAGCCTTAACAACCTGTTTGCCGCCGCTTTTTATCCCTTGGCGATGATTATGGGGATCGAAACCACTGACTGTGGCCTGGCCGGCCAATTGCTCGGCAAGAAGATGGTCGTCAACGAATTCGTCGCCTATTTGGACCTCGGTGCGATTATCAACGATATGTCAGAAAACGGTGCGGCCGCCCAACAGAAAATAAGTCACCGAACCGAGATCATTTTAACCTACGCCTTGGCGGGATTCTCCAATTTTGGTGCCATCGGAATACAGCTGGGTGGAATTGGTCCTTTGGCTCCCAAGCGTCGTAGTGATTTGGCCCAATTGGGATTTCGTGCCATGTTGGGCGGCATGTTGGCTTGTTGCATGACGGCCTGCATCGCAGGCATGTTGTACGGGTTGGTGCAGTAGAAATAGAACCACCGGTTGATTAGCGCCTTAAGTCCTTGGCGACCGTGGGATCAAGGAAGGTTTGACCGGTTAATAGATTCTGGTATCAGATCCGCAATTTTCCATTTTCGAAAACGGCTCAAATCGTTGGCGTCGGCGCAAATCACATCGATTTCTTCCCCAAATTCAACCACGAACTGACGGCAAGCGCCGCATGGGGTGGCCAGTGGGCTGGCAACGACGGCAATGCTATTGAATTGGGTGTAGCCCATGGCAATCGCGCGGACGACCGCGGTCCGCTCGGCGCAGATTGACAATCCATAGGAAGCGTTCTCGACATTGCAGCCGGTAACGATGGTGCCATCGGTGGTCAGCAGGGCGGCCCCTACCAGGAAGCCGGAATAGTCGGCATAGGCGTTTTGCCGAGCCTCGTTGGCTGCGGCTAACAAGCTCTCATCGGTTGTCGTTATCATGAATCACTCGAATCTGTCAACGATTAACTTAGGTGCTTCGGTCGGGACGGGTAAGGTGCCAATCGAAGCGCTGACCAGGCTTGAGGCATGCTTGGCTTTGTTTGTATGACAAAATATTTCAGCGATTGGCTGCCCTTTGGCAACCGCATCACCGATCTTGACCTTGAATTCGATTCCGACGGTGTGGTCGATTTTGTCCCCGATATGTTTACGACCCCCGCCCATTTCGATAATGGCCAGTCCCAGACGGTCGGTTTCAATCCGGTTAACAAACCCTTCCTCCGTCGAGGTGACCGTGTGGCCAAGGCCTCTGTGGCGTTCTGCGTCCAGGTTGCCACCCTGATTGTCGATCATCTCCCGGAGTTTTTCCAACGCTGTACCCAGTTCAATACTCTGTTGTAACGCATGACGCGCGGAGGCCGCATCCGGCTGGACCCCGGCTGCCAGCAGGATGCGAATTCCGATTGCCAGGACCAGCTCAATCACATCCGGCGGGCCACCCCCATTGAGCACGTCCACGGCTTCATCGACTTCGACGCCATTGCCAATCATTCGCCCCAGTGGCTGGTTCATGTCGGTTACCAGTGCCTCGGTTTGTACCCCCAGATGTTTCCCGACGTCGACCAGTTGTCGGGCCAACGCGTTGGCATCTTCGACCGACTTCATGAACGCTCCGGAGCCCCACTTTACGTCCAGTACCAGGACATCAAGACCTTCGGCAATTTTCTTGGACAGGATACTGGAAGCGATTAGAGGTACGGAGGGAACGGTCGCTGTGACATCCCTGAGGGCGTACATTTTTTTGTCTGCGGGTGCCAATTCGGAAGATGCACTGACCACGGCACAACCGTTGTAGTAAACGACTGACTGGAATTCATCGATCGAAAGGTTACAGCGGTACCCGTCAATCGATTCCAGTTTGTCGAGGGTGCCGCCGGTGGCGCCCAGGCCGTGGCCGGAAACCCTGGGCACGTCGACCCCGCAACAGGCCAACATGGGGGTTAACGCCAAAGAGGTCTTGTCGCCAATTCCACCGGTCGAATGTTTGTCGACCTTCGGTTTACCTGAACGCCAACGGATGACCTGGCCGGATTCGACAAAACTGCGGGTCAGGGCCACCGTCTCGTCGAGGGTCATGCCCTGGAAGTAAACGGCCATGGCAAATGCAGACAGTTGATAGTCGGGGATCGTCCCGTCGGAGTAGCCGTGTATCAACGCTTCGATTTCACGGTCTTCCAGTTGATGACCGTCCCGTTTCTTGCGAATAATCTGCGTTACGTTCATGCCAGGTTCATGCCAACCGCAGGGATTTTGGAAAACGAATAATCTTGATTCCAATCGAAACGGCGATGCAAGAGCGGGTTTCGATCCAGACATAATC
>JABACA010000077.1 GCA_014237975.1 Mariniblastus sp.
TGTCACCATCAGCACAAGGAATTCTTCGGCCAGCGCAGGCATCGCCAGGCCCATCATGGGCCTTAAATTAGATTTTGAATGAACGATCGAAAAGGACTTCACGATTGCCTACTTTGCCAAAAATGCTTAACTTCGATTGCCATCGTGACTGAGTGGGATTGGAATCCAACATGCAATCGCAAAAACTGACAGCATTGCCGCATCGATCAAATCGATTTTTGTCGTTATCCTTGCATACAAGAACTATTCAGACGGCTGAACCGTAGGATGACGAACCGATGTCAAGCGAAAAATCAACTGCTATCGTTTTGCGAGTTGTCGATTTTAGCGAGACCAGCTGTGTTGTAACCCTGATGACGAGAGACTTTGGAAAAATTACAGCACTTGCCAAGGGAGCTCGTCGACGGAAAAGTCCGTTTGAGGCTGCACTTGACGTGCTGGCGATCTGTCGCATAGTGTTCCTCCACAAAAAAAACCATTCCCTGGATTTGTTGACAGAAGCCAAGCTGGACCGTCGCTTTCGAGCCGGTTCCTACGATTTAGAACGGTTGTATGCGGCTTACTACGTGGTCGAACTGCTGGCCGCGATGACCGATGAAGCCGATCGACATGAACGATTATTTGATTTAGCAGAGGATACAATTTTTCGACTGGACTCAAGGAAAGGATGCACCTCCGCAATATTGCTGAGATTCGAAATGGGCACATTGTCGATATTGGGTCACAGTCCGATGTTGACACAATGTGTTGGTTGCGGACGCCAGCGCACCACACCGGACCAACGCGTCAGTTTTGGTTTGAATGAGGGTGGCATCCTGTGCCGGTCCTGCCGTAAAGGAAAAACAAATGTTGTCGGGCTGTCTAGCGACAGCTGGAAAACAATGGTTCAGTTTTCCAGTGTTTCCGACCACGATGAACCAGTCATCATTACCGAGGGCATTCATTTAGAAACGCGATCGGTAATGAACCAGTACCTTGCGCACTTGCTTGGCTATTGCCCCAAGTTGCAAAAGTACATAACAAAAATCCGTTGAAAACACTGACAAGGACGTCAAAAATGCGTTTTCGGTTTACTTTGCTCATCTGCACCTTCGCGTTTGTCGTACCGATCCTATGCGGTTGTCAATCGTTGAATCTTGATCGTTGGACAAAAAACAAAACGCCCTGGGGCACAACGGACGGGAAAACAAAAATCGACCCCGATGAAATCCTGGATCCGCTCGGGCGGCGGAAAGCGAACCGGTTGTTGCTTGACGATCTGTCCCCCAGCCAATTGGTCACCACGCTGGTGGCAAAAACCTCGTTCTCCGAAAATCCGGAAGCGGCCCAACAGTCCTTCGCCGAAGGAAAGCAAATTTACGACCAGGCGCTACAGCAGATGGACGACAACCCTGAGTCGGAGGATCACATCCAGACATTTGCCCAGGCTGCCAACAAATTCAGGATCGCTGCAAGTCAGTGGCCAAATTCCCAACTGGAGCAGGATGCACTGTTTTGGCAAGCCGATTCGTTCTTTTTTTCAGACCGTTACGTTCAAGCCAACCGTGCCTATGAAACGTTGTTGATCAAGTACTCCGGATCCGAGCATCTGGACAAAGCCGAAGCCCGCAGGTTTGCCATCGCCCAATATTGGTTGGAATTGTCGAAAGTCGACGGAGCCATTTCATTGACCAATCCCAGCAGACCTAAAAAGGGAATGAAGACCGAAGCGCGTAGAATATTGCACCGCATCCGGCTGGACGACCCGACCGGAAAACTTGCCGACGATGCAACCCTGGCGCTGGCCAACGCTTATTTCAAAGAAGAATTATGGATTGATGCCGCCGATACGTACGAAGATCTGAGACTGAATTACCCCGGCAGTCGCCATCAGTTTCACGCTCATCTTTTTGAACTAAAAGCGCGAATCAATTCCTACCGCGGCAAAAGTTATGCTGCCGATCCGCTGATCCGCGCCGACAAGCTGATGAAGCAAATCGTCAAAGCCTTCCCCAATGAGATTGCCTCTGAGAGGGATTATTTGGCCAAGGAAGCTTCCCTGATTCGACACAAACTGGCAGAGCGCGACTGGTCGATGGCACAGTATTACGCCAAGAAAAGTGAAAACCGGGCTGCTCAAATCTACTTCACAAAGATCACAAACGAATTCGAAGACACGGCATTTGCTGTCGCTGCGAAAGAGGAAAGTACTAAAATTGCCACGTTGCCAGACGAGCCAGACCAGCCTGTCCAATGGTTAGTCAATCTTTTTCCGGATTCAGAAGTGGCTGTCAAACCTGTCATTACTGCCAAACAATCCACCAACACCAAAATCCGATAAATCGGAATGGGCCGTATCTTGTTTTTCCACCTGCAATACACCGAACGGAAGCGGGAGAGATGTTTGCCTTGGGTGGCCTTGGCGATCCTGGGGTGTTGTGCCATTCTCTTTATGCCCGGATGTCGCAGTTACAACCTGGGTAATCAATATTTGTACCGTAGCGATATTCGCACTGTTCATGTTGCCATGTTTGAATCCGATTCGTTTCGGCGTTTTTTGGGACAACGTCTGACCGAGATCGTGGTAAAACAGATAGAACTCAATACCCCTTACACCATCGGTTCGCCACATGTTGCCGACAGTTTTGTACAGGGAAAACTGGTCCGGGAGCGCAAGCGGCCGTTAAGCGAGGATCGGTATGACGATCCCAATGTTCTGGAAATAGAATTTCGTGTCGAAGTAACCTGGGTTGATCGCGCCGGCGTCCCATTGATGCCCGTCCAGTCAATCATTATCGAACGAGACGCCATATTCATCCCGGAGGGTGGTCAATCGATGGCCACAGCCCAGCAGCAGCTGATTGACCGGATCGCCCACCAGATCGTCGGCCATATGGAAATGCCTTGGTAACCGCCAAGGCTGAATGCTCGATGACCGGCTGCGGAACAGGCACACTCTTATCCGCCTGTTAACGCGATATCGCCTGATTCTGTTTACCCAACCATCGCCTCCCCGCTGTTCATCTCCAAGGCTGCCTGCGAGGGTGCAATTCAACGAGAAAAGGTTACAATGGCAGACCGTTTATTCGTGCCTATTTGCCACAGGGAGAGCCATTTGATGAATCGTTTCTTGAGCCTAACCATGATTGCCGTTTTCAGCCTGGGACTGGCAACTCCGTTTGCCAGCGGATTTGAAACAGAAAACACGCCCGAGGCTGCCAACGCTCCGGTCGCCGCACCCACACCACACTGTGAAGTTCCCTGCGGAATTTATTCAGATCAAATGCGGTTTGAAATGATGCTGGAAGACACCAAAACGATTGCCAAGGCAATCACCAGCCTGAAAGAGTATTGCGATGGTTTTAAGAACGGCCCACCGAATGCCAAAGTCATCAATCAAATGACACGCTGGGTCAACACCAAGGAGCAACATGCTACCAATACACAACACATCATGTCCCAGTATTTCCTCACACAGCGTATTAAACCGGACAACAAGGAATATGCCAAACAGCTGGCGGCTGCCCACAAAGTCATGGTTTGCGCCATGAAATGCAAACAGGATCCAGCCGACGAAACGGCGGCGGCGCTTAAGGCATCGATCCTCGATTTTTACCGAGCTTACGAGGGTAAAGAACCACAACTTCACGAAGAAAAATAAGGCGGCAAACCGCTAACGAAAATAGAATGGTTAACCTGACACGCCTCCGCTCAATGCGAGGCGTGTTTTTTCGTCCGCGTCCCCGCTGGGGCAAGGGGTGCTCACTGGCGGCCCAACCATCCATTCGACTGGTTCGTTTTCATTGACGTTTGACCCTCAATACAGCGTTCCGCCACGATGCGCAAATCGGCATGCACGGGTGACGATATTTTTGTTTCGATGATCTTCTTTTGCGGCCATATTTCTATTTCATCGAATACGGCGGACGTTACAATAATGGTTCGTATTCACTCCAAGTTAAACACAAGCCCGTCGCAGGTCTAGTTTGGACAAAGACCGTCAAGTTACTCCTGCGTCTTTCGATACCATCCTTTGGTGTTTGCGCGCGACCACCGCGCTTCAATGTTTTGGAATTGCCGGTCGATATCTTTTTTCCAAGTTTGAGTCCGAGAGTCAAATCTACGGCCTCCTCTATTTTGATTTTGGATTCCCCGAATACGCCGCTCAGTTAATAGACGATATTGGCGGTTACGGCTGCCTGCTATCGGCTGTCGGAGTGCTCGCTGCAGGATTCGTTTCAGCAATCTCCAAACACGGTTTGAGCGAGACGATCATTTACCGGCTTCGCTGCATCGAAACATCTGCATTATCATTTATTATTTTCTGGTCGCTTGGTATGGCGATTTCGGAAACGGTCCGCGGTGATTTATTCGCCCGGCTCACACTCATGGAGGAAGCAGTACGCATCGCCACACCTGCGACGCTGCTCCTCTTTTTAATGGACCGCGAACGGTCCAATCATGGAATGTTCAGCAAATGCGGTTCGCTAATTATCCTGGTAGCAACCTCCCTGACATTTGCATCCCATGGGTATCAAGCGATCGAATTATATGGGCCCTTTGTTGACCTGATACTACTCTCCAATCCATGCGGTATCACATTGGCAACAGATCAGCAAACCGCCGAAACTCTCCTTCTCATTATTGGCTGGATCGATATAGCGTTGGCAATCTTGATCATCGCGTTAAGGTGGCAAGTGATTGCGATTTACATGGCCACATGGGGATTACTGACAGCTTATAGTCGGGTGACGGCCGGCGGAATGGATGCCTGGCCAGAGATGTTCATCCGAGCAGCTAACGCCGGGGCACCGCTTACCCTGTTTTTTCTTTTTCGACTAAAATACCTATTGGGTAATCCCATGAATAAAACTCCTACGAATCAACACGCACTTAACTGAATAATGACCGGTTCATGATCCACTTTCTATTTCGATTATCGTTTCTTCTGGCAATTCTCTCTGCAATCCAGTCGGCTTGCCCTGCGACCTATGCCGTCGAATCCACAAACCCATTCGTGCCCAAACACCTTCGTGTTAGCTGGATATCGGACCCGGCCACCGCAGCCATTGTCTCCTGGTCCACGCTCAAGCCACCAGCCAACTCGACCTTTCGGTTTCGCCTGAAAAACACCGAAGGTGATTACTCAGTGATTGCGCCAACCCAGGGCCGCTTTCAATTCGAAGAAACCGAACTGCATTACCACCACGCGAACCTCACTGGATTGGAACCCGGCACCGCCTACGAGTTCCAAATCACTCAGGACGGCGCTACATCAAAAACCTTCTATTTCACCACCGCACCAGGCATCGATCGCCCATTCAGCCTGCTTCACGGAGGTGACTCACGCTCGGATCAGACCGCACGTCAGAAGATGAATCTGCTGATCTCAAACTTGGTAAAAGATTCTTACGATGACGAAGAGTTATCCAATGACATAATCGCGTTTGCGCATGGTGGTGATTATGTCGCGGATGGTTCCAATTTAAATCAATGGTCAAAGTGGCTCGACGATCACGAATTAACCATCGGCCAAGACGGACGAATGCTCCCTGTCATTCCTGCCCGCGGCAATCATGACAAAAGTGAATTATTCAATCAGGTGTTTGGGTTTAAGGAAAAACACAAGAATTACTACGCCCTTAATCTAAATTCAACTGTCCGCCTGGTCACATTAAATACGGAGATCAGTACCGCAGGTGATCAGGCCAAATGGCTCAAACAAGAGCTGAAAAAATCACGTCCCAAGAATCGGTGGCTTCTCGCACAATATCACCGCCCGGCTTATCCAGCCGTGAAAGCACCCGGTTCTGCGCTTCAAAGCTGGGTTCCCTCGTTTGAAAAATATGACGTCGACCTGGTGTGTGAGGCCGATGGCCACAACATCAAGCGGACGGTGCCGATTCGGGGAAATGTGGAAGATGCGACGGGAGTAGTGTACATCGGGGAAGGGGGACTTGGTGTCGCCCAGAGAAAACCCAAAGTAGATCGATGGTATCTCCAACCGCCTGGCATGGCGGACTCGGCAAGGCACATTTTCATTTTGACGTTTAAACCGGAAGAACTGAAGACAAAGTGCCTTCGACTGGATCAGACCATAGCGGATGAGTTTATGCTGAAGCCGCGCAAGATTGAAAAAACTGAAGTACTTCCGGCAACAGACGGCTCGCAACTCTAAAGCACCCACTCAGCTCGATGCCTATCCTGGCGAGGCGAATACTCGATTTATCGAATTTATGATGAAGCTACCCGGCCAAACCCATCCCCAGGATTCCGGCGGCGGAAATGTCAGCAAAAACATACGCGGTGTTCTCGTCACCGGAGATTTAATGGACCGTTTCGACAAAACGTCATCCGTTTGATACCGACGCCACTCAAATTTTTGCATCACCGAATAATTGCCACCCGGGCTGACTGGAAAGGGTGGAGAGATCCCGTTTCCGGTTTATGAGTTACCTGGTAAACATGCTGGCCCGCCTGGAGACGCTTTTATTGTAAAAGAGATTATTGATTGGAATAGACCACGGCCCGGTCTTAACAATCTCTCCACCAATACACTACACATCATGTCCCAGTATTTCCTCACGCAACGGATCAAACCGGGCCGCCAATATCAACGACTGACTGCTCGCTCCCTGACGAACTTGTATCCCGTCCCGCGGACGGAAACAATGTACTTCGGCTTTGACGAATCGGGCTCAATAATCCGCCGCAGGCGCATCACGAAATTATCGATCGTTCGCGTGGTAATATCCGGGCTCTGACTCCAGACATCCTCCATGATGCGACTGCGCGACAGCACCATCCCCTGGTTTTCGAGAAAATATCGCAACAGCTGCATTTCCATCGTCGTAAGCGTGAACACTTCGCCTTTGACCGTGACCTGGAATTTACGACAGTCCACGCTCACGTCATCGAACTGATAGACGTGGACGGGCTGTCTTTCGGCATCACTCGTATCGCTGTTATCCGGGCTCCGCCATTTGAATAGATTTCGAACCCGGCTCAGTACTTCATTCAGGTCAAATGGCTTTGTGACATACTGGTCAGCCCCACAATCAAATGCATGCGCCTTGTCTTCGCTGGAAGAACGGGCGCTAAGTACCATGACCGGTATGTTCTCACTGAAACCCCTGATCTCCTTGCAAATTTCGTAACCACTCATGCCGGGTAACATCAGATCAAGTACGATCAAGTCAAACAGGAATTGGCCCTCCAACAACAATGCCAGGGCAGTCGGCCCATCGGTCACGACCTGTGTTTCATAACCTTCCTGTTCAAAATTAAATTTCAACCCGTCCGCAATGGAAGGCTCGTCTTCAACAATCAGGATTCTCACGATGTGGTTTCCTTGCAGGGCAATTCAATTTTAAATGTCGACCCCTTGCCATTGGCGCGTTCGTCGACCGTCACCTTACCGCGAAGTTTCTGAGTCAATGTATGCGCTACGTAGAGTCCTACGCCCGTACCCTTGGTGGTCCGTTGCAATTCATCTTCACCCCGAAAAAACAGTTTAAAGATATTGGACCGTATTTCGGGAGGCACACCCGCACCATTGTCTGAAATGTAAATCTCGACTCGCCGGGAACGTTCGATCGAGGTTCTAATCCAGACCTTGGGGACCGAGCCACCATATTTGATCGCATTGTCCAGTAGATTCCTGAAAATCATATCCAACACGATTTGAGGTGCCACCACGATGTAGGGCTCAACCTGAATATCAAAAACTTCTTCATGAACCAAGCGGTGCAGGTCGCTGGTTGATTTGGCACAGTTTTCCAATAGCGTTTTCAAACAGACATCTTCCGCCTCGGAATTCTTGCCGATTGCGTCGAGCCTGGCTACTTGTAACAGCTGGTTGATCATGTCGTCCAAACGTTTGAGTTCGACGTCCATAACATGATAAAACTCGGCTCGCTTTGTCGGTTCCAGGCTGCGGATTTGGAGGGTTTCCAGATACAACCTCAATGATGCGATGGGCGATTTCAGTTCGTGGGTTACACTGTCGACAAAATTGATTTGTCGGCGACTGAGCTGCCGCTCCTTGATCGTCAGGAACAGGTAGATCGACAGTCCAATCAGGACCAGTGAAAATGCGATCGTGCCGATCGTCAGTGTTCCCCAGTACGATTGACTTGCGGCCAGAATGATCCAAACCACCATCAATGCAATGTTGATGGTCATCAACACGATGGCCAGGGTCAGCGATAAATAAAGAGGACTACCCTTGCGCACAGATTCACTTAGGGGGTAAGAGGTCAATCAAAATAAAGGTCAATCAAAATAAAATCGGGCAACTGCTTTACCAACACTAACAACAAATTATAGTTTTCCGTTGAAAAAAACAGTCCTGTTTGGGCAGCAACCGGCTGCCAGGTCAGAAATTCATCCGCACAAGAGCATCACCGCAGCGGTTTTCGATCGTTCGGCGACACTCCAGGTTGTACCCTGGGATGGGTCAACATTATTGCAATCCTTGGTAGAACCAATTCCGTTTCCCTTAACTTGACTCTCCCCGCCAGATCGATTACCGGGCGTTCCAGCAGCGCGAACACCCAAGACAAAGTTCCCCCATACAACCCTTGATAGCTAGATACGAAGTTGTTGAATCACAATCGTTTCCAACTGGTCGACCACCTTGTCGAAGTTCATTCCATCGGTGGAGACTTCGATCGATCCGGGAGCCTTGACGAGCTTGCCAACAGGTCGTGTTTCATCCCGATGATCACGAACCGTTTGCGTCGTCAGGACATCTTGAAAATCGGCCGACACCCCCTCCTCAACCAGCTGCAGGTACCGTCGTTGAGCGCGTTCGTCAGGACTGGCAGTCAGGAAAATCTTGCAATCTGCGTTGGGAAAAGCAACCGTCCCCTGGTCCCGACCCTCGCAGACGAAATTACCAAGCTCAACCATGGATCGCTGTAGCGCCACCATGGTTTCCCGAACGTCAGGATTATCGGCAATCTCTGAAACGGCCCCCGTTACCAGTGGGCTACGGATCGCCTGAGAAACATCTTGACCTTTTACCAACACCTTGCCGTTCTCAAATGTGATTTTCACTTGGCGGGCCAATTCAGCCACTGCTTCACGGTCACTCGGGTCCATCCCCTGTTGCATCACAGACCAGGTCACTGCCCGGTACATCGCCCCGGTATCCAGGTATTGAAAACCAATCCGTTCCGCCAACATGCGCGATACGGAACTTTTTCCGGCCCCGGCTGGTCCGTCAATGGTTACAATCATGTTTGCCAACTCAATGCAATCTGAAAATGTTGATTCGGTCCGAAATCAATAGCCACCGTTCGGCCATCGACCTCGGCATCACCCAGGTATTCGCCGAGAAAATTGACCCGCGTTGCCGTGCCGACCTCGCGCGGGCAAGTCAATTTCAACCGCCCGTTTCGGCCCTCCGTTTCCTGGAAACGGAACATGGCACCCACCCCTTTCCCGTTGGAATCAAACCGCGGCAAACTCATGGTCGCCACCAGGTTCTTGCTGCTAAAATGAAAAAACCAGCCGCCGGCAAATTCCTTTTGCCGGGCGTAGGTAACCAGCACGGGAGTTGCCAGGTCAATCGCCTTGTGAGTTGACATTTCCACGTTGACCGCGATCGCCATTTCGGATTCCTGAACCGTTTCACCCCGCACCAACAGCAAGGTATCCAAAATACGACGAGCCGACCTCCGATGAAAAGGGATTCCCATTGTCAACAAACTGATTTTCGCTTGTTCCGATACAATATCGATCAAATTGGGAGCCTCGATTTTTTCTTCCAACAGGAAAAAACGGCTACCCAGTGATTCCCGCCTGATTTCCGCAGCCTCATCATGCCAGGCCCAGCGTGAACAAAAATAGTTTTCCCACGGTTTGTCGGACAAATCGATTTGCGGCACTATTTTGAATTTCATCCGAATATCAGGACACCCGCGTGTCACCGAGACCGATTGTTCAAAAGTTCCCACGACTTTTTCATCAAGGACGATTCGCCCCGCAGATTGAATCTGGGCATGGATACGGGATGTCTGGAGCGTCTCGATCGAATCAGCGACCATGCTCGCGTACGCCTCTCCCCCGACGTCGCGCCCCGTGGCCCGCCGCAACGAAAGCCGTTGTGTCAGTAAATTCCCACGTTTTTTATGACGATTCAAACTGAGAATGCCACCCGTCTTTTCGTCAACCCGCACCTCGAAATATTCGTTCCTCAAGGTAAGCTCCTCCAGGACTTGCGGATCTTTTTTCAACGGATCACGTTTACTGCCAGACTGAGCAACGACCACGCTGCCCATGGCCGGCACATCCACAACCAGATCCGTTCCGGAATCACCCGAGTCTGCCAATACAACCGGTGGTTGTGATTTGATTGCTCCTGTATGCACCTGCGGTAAATGCACATGAACCCGCCGGGCGAAACTTAATGGATTGACAATCACCACGTCACTACCATTTTCGGGCGTCCGTGTTGTATTTAACTGGGCTGCCACGTCTGAATTGACACGATCCGCTAGATCTGACCATCCGGGCGATTCATTTTCACTTTCGAGCATGGACAGATCATTGCGGTCAACGGCGTTGGCCAGTTGTTCCAGGCAACCGTTGCCAACCCGTTCACCGTCGCCACCGTTAATGAAACTGGCCATCGTACTTAACCCGTACAGCGAGTTCAGTAGATAATAGTTTCTCCAATAACAAACCACCCTCGAAACGGGATTGGCCACTTCGCCTTTAACCCAGTCGGCCAGTGTCCGGCTGCGATATTCATCGTCGGAGAACCGTTCGCTGTAGCCCGGGTCATAGAAACCGTCAAAACACTCGCTGGCCGTCACAAACTGCCCCAGCAAGGGCGCATATTGGCAGGTGCACAATAAATCGAGGAAAGTGTCGCAGGTTCGATCTGGCCAATGCGCAAACACCACCGTCGAATGATGGGCCGAGTCGAGCGCCTCACCGATAAACTTCCCCAGCCCCAGAAAGGAGCCAGCATCCGTCGCGTCTCGAGGTTTTTGCTGAATCGCTGCACACGTGGCTCCGTCGGTCCCCTCCCAGTTGATCATGGTTGATGACGCGTCGGGAATCGAACCACGGCCCAGATTGGCGTGCAGGGCACCACTAAAATCAAACTGCTGTAAATCACCGGGCAGCTTGGGGTTCAGCCCAAATGTGCGACGGACGAACAGCTTGGGACGTTGGCCAAAACCTTGCTGAATTGCGGCAATCCCTCGATCAAGTTGATTTAACTGGGATTCCACGCCCATCAGTTTTGACGGCAGCTCTGTTTGTAAACCGCCGACGATTTCAGCCCGCTGGTCTGCCAAAGCGGATTGAACCCGCTGGAATACTTCCGGTGTTTTAACCCGCATTGTTTCGACCAACTGTCCTGTGAACAGCAGATTCATTTTGTGGTTCAATTCCAACTGTTTTTCACAGCGTTTTCCCAAAGTGGTCGGCGCCATCATCACCAGGTCAAACAATTCGGGTTGGCTTGGATAAAAGCGGTTCCTTTCTTCCAATAGCAAATCGTAGCAGGCTTGTATTAAGCTGTTCAGGTCCGACGTTTTTTCAACCGCTCCCTGTGCGGCCCGAACCAGTCGTGTTTCAAATTCCTGTTCGTCCAAGCCGCTGGAGTACCGTATTTGCCGTGTCATCAATTGAACTTGAAGATAGCCATAGGCCAAGGCGAAGAATTCCTGCGTTACATTCGCATCCAATTCGGACGTTAGCCACTGCCGCAGCTCTGGGCTCTTCAGGTAGTCCTGCCGAGACTCCACACTGTATAAAGTTTGACACTTCCCGTTCTCAATCAATTTCTCGATATCGGAACAGAGACGTTGCCGGGAAACAGACGGAATCAGCAACAGCCGGTCTTCCAGGTTTTCACTGAGAAAATCCGTACTCGACCATTTGGGTGTCTGCAGGGATGCCGCAACCAGCTCAGGATGCCAAGCGATGGTCCAAGCGGCTAATACGCCAGCGGCCTCGATGCCGCGAAAATGAGTCGGAAAATCCTCGATACTATGACAAGGAAATAACGCAATCGGACCTGATGATTTAGACATGAAAATTCTGGAACTAACTCGGATGGATAAACGTCATAGGACCAAACACATCTTCGGCATAAAAATCCGGCCAACCGTTACGCCCGTTATTGGGATCGGGAAAATCCCTTCATTTAGATTACCCGCTACGAAAAAAGCGGTCACAACGGAAGGTGATCGTTTTAATTGGATGAATTCAACCATAAAGCTCGTGTTTTAGGGCAAAAAGTTGACAAATCACCCGGTTTTTCAGTAAATTATAAGGAGGTGTTACTTATTGAGCAGGCCGGCTCCGGCACATCTCATGCGTCAGGCTCTGGTGCTGCTAAATATGCTGAATGGCACATTTTGCACTAAAACCAGGCGGAATGAATTATGAATCCACTTTGGCCAGCTCTTTTTGTGCGTAATTGATCCTTCAAGCTATTCTATATAGATGGTCAGGCGGTGTACCACCGATTGTCCCTTTATTAGTTGACCGAGTTATTTAATAGGAAAGCAAATGGCCAAATCAAACGCCGTATGGGGTATCGATATTGGACAGTGTGCACTGAAAGCCCTGCGTTGTACTTTGGACGCCGATGGTGAGTCGGTGATTACTGACACGTATGACTACATTGAATATCCCAAAATACTCAGTCAGCCGGAAGCCGACCCCGAAGAATTGGTCCGCGAGGCACTGGAACAGTTTTTGTCACGAAATGATGTCGTCGGTGATTCGGTCGCAATCAGTGTCCCTGGCCAAGCGGGGCTTTCCCGATTCTTCAAACCACCGCCAGTTGACGCCAAGACCTTACCTGACATAGTCAAATACGAAGTCAAGCAACAGATCCCGTTTCCCATCGAGGATGTTATCTGGGACTGGCAACAAATGGGCGGCACGATTGTGGACGGCCGGACCGTGGACGCGGAAGTTGGCCTGTTTGCCATGAAGCGGGACGCAGTGCTGCGTGCACTCCGGCCGTTTGACGAAGCGGACGTCGAAGTCGATATCATCCAGCTCTCACCGCTCGCCATCTTCAACGTCGTGTGCAACGACATTCTGGATGAGATCCCTAACAAGGAAGATTTTGATCCGGAATCCCCACCCGAATCGTTGGTTGTCATGTCGATGGGAACCGACACAACTGACCTGATTGTTTCCAACGGCATCAAACTGTGGTTGCGTAACATTCCGATTGGAGGAAACCACTTCACCAAACAACTGTCTCGCGAGTTGAAACTGACTCAGGCCAAGGCAGAACACCTGAAACGAAATGCTCGGCAAGCCGAGGACCCGAAAACCGTGTTCAAGGCGATGCGGCCCGTGTTCACGGATCTGGTCAACGAAGTTCAGCGCTCGCTGACTTTCTTCCAAAGCATGGACAAGACGGCCCAGATCTCCAAGATCGTATTACTCGGTAATGCGGCGAAACTTCCGGGTTTGCGGCAATTCCTCAACAAGCAACTTCAAATTGATATTGCAAAAGTGACCACCTTCGAAAACCTTCAAGGTACCGAAGTGATTTCGCAGCCGTCGTTCAAAGACAACCTGCTTTCATTTGCGCCGTCTTATGGCCTGTGCCTGCAAGGTACCGGCAAGGCGGTTATGAACACCAACTTGTTGCCCAATGAAATCGTGACCGAGCGGATTATCCGGGCGAAAAAACCATGGGTATTAGCCTCGGTAGGCATCTTGATGGTTGCCTTGATGTTCAGTTATTTCATGACGGATACCGCCTGGTGGAAAGTCGATCCGCGCTACCAGGCAGATAACGTGAGTTGGCAAACTGCCAAACAGGCGATCGATCGCCAGAACGGTATCAGCAGAAAACATAAACGTGACGACGACGACCTGAAGATTAAGCTGGACAAGATGAACCGCTTGGCGGCTGAACTGGTTTCGTCTTCCGAAGACAAATCATCGTGGACAGAAATCCAATCGGCGATTTATCAAGCCCTTCCCAAGGATGCCCGCCTGGAAAATCTGGAAAGTGTAGACCCCAATGAACACAGCTTCGAGGATCGAAAGGAACTGTACCTGGATCACATTGAAACCAAGTACTACAAGGATGTTGGAGAGTGGTTGACAACCGTCAAGCCGATCCACGATACCATGTTCGAAAGCACCCAAGAGGAAATCACCGCTTTACTGAAACCGATTAAACAAGCGGCCGAGGAAGCGGCCCAGCAAACGGCCACCGAACTAAATGGACCTGGTTGGATTATCGAGATCAAGGCGCATCATTTCCACAACAGTAATCAACAGGTGCTCAAGAGGAATTCCGACAAGACTTATTTGATGAAGACGTTGATGACCTCGCTGATTGACGGAACCGTGGAATTCCCCGGCAATCCCGATAATGTTGCCGGTGGAGGAGAATACAAATTCCAAGACTTTGGCGTATACTATCCAACCTTGGTAACCAGTAGCGAACGGTCAGAGCAAAAGATCAATTTTCAACAGGATTCCATCGGGCGAGGCAACGATGAATCGAGTTCCCAGGATTCTGATGCACCCGGCAACGCCCCATCGGGGTCGACCAGTGACGGGGATGGAAACTATGTCGTCTGGCGCTATGATTTCACAGTTCAGATGGCCTGGATCCCTCGATCCCCGCGAGAACGAATGGAAGCGAAAACAACGAGGGAAGCTGCTGCAGCCAATAAGACAGCGGGCGCAGAAGCAGAAGAAGACAACTAAACTTTTTAACGGAACCCATCATGGATCAATTAGTACCGGTAATTGAATTTATCAAGAAAAACCGTTTTTGGATTACCTGCTTTGTGCTGGCAGGGGTCATGGTGGCTACTTGGTTTTTGGCCACCTCGGAACTGACCTTACAAACGGCCAGCAATATGGGGGAAGTCAAACAGCGGATGTCAACCTATGACACCATTATGAGAACGGTTGCCGATACCGGG
This sequence comes from Mariniblastus sp., assembly GCA_014237975.1. Classification (GTDB taxonomy): domain Bacteria; phylum Planctomycetota; class Planctomycetia; order Pirellulales; family Pirellulaceae; genus Mariniblastus. The sequence continues at coordinate 14,916 of JABACA010000077.1, forward strand.
GAAACCAGGGTCAACGCGCATCCCAACAACTTTTCCAAGCAAGGCATGGAAGGTGAAATCGACAAAGCAACCCAATCCGTCCTGAAGTCTTGGAAAATGCGACATGATGCCCAAGCGGAAATCATGAAGTGGCCCGAAGAAATTGCGGTGCCGGATTTCATTAATACGTTTAGCCAGTTTGATCCCCCGGAAACGTTTCCCACTGACCGAACAGGTCTGCAAATGGTTTCGTTTCTACAAATTTACAACCTGCAAATTCCAAAAACCATGAACCGCATTTGCAATATCATTGGGACAGATTGGAAATTCGAGTCGGTCGACAAGTCTAATCCACAAGATCCCGACGAGCAAAACGAAGAAGACGCCGAAGCGGAGGGACGCGAAGAAGCGGATGACTCATCACCCAGGTCCGAAACATCAGTTTTTGACGAAAACCTGATTGTTGTTTCCTGGAATGAGGAGAACCAGGAACTTTGGAACCAGAAGTTGACCAGTTTCAAGGGTCGGGACGACCACACCTTAAGCTACTCGGTACCGTCCCCATCCCAAGTCTATATGTTGCAACAGGATTTGTGGTTGCTGGAAGCGTTCTTCAAAATCATCAAGAAGGTCAATGGGGCCGCCGATGCCAATGACTTGGCAACGATCAAAACGATAGACCACCTTGCGTTTGGCCGCGAAGCGCTGGCGCAACTCGGTGAAATCTCATCCCCAGATCGGCAGTTGGCCAACGCCGCTCAAGAAAACTCGGAGGCGTCGGGGAATGTGCCTCCAACCGGAACCGAACTGGAGGCTCAGGGGCGAGAGGATCGCCAAAACGCAAGGGCCGGAGGCGATGGACAAGGAGGGCCCGTTCTGAATTACAATGGCGAGCCGGCTTACCATGGTCGCTACGTCAACGAGAACTTTGAACCGATTCTTGCCGAGGACGTTCGCAACGTCCTGCTGGGTACAGAATTACCTGACGCCAATCTTGAACTGGTCGTTTCCAAGCGCGTTCCGGTTCGATTTGCCTGCCGGATGGACGAACGAAAGATCCCGGAATTTCTGACCGCCTGTTACCAATGGGGACAAGAGGGTGAAAAACCCTCTCCATTTATCTTTGAAGTCTGGCAAGTACGAATCAATCGTCACACACCGGGTGAAGGGATTGAGCTCCAAGGCGGCCACGATAGCAGTGGGCAATCCGACAGTGACGACCTGTCGGCCTCGGAAAGAGCGGCTAGAGACCTGGCATCCTCCGCCGGTGGTGGTGGTTCTGGTGGAGGAGACGTTGGCCTCGAAGGGGGTGAAATAGATCCCAATGAAGCAGCAAGCGGTGGGTCAGGATTGAGACGAAGCGAAGGAGTCGCAACCAGGATTGGTTACGACGTAGACGTTGAATTTTACGGAATCGTGAAAATCTACAACCCGGTCAACGAAGCAATGTTAACCGGCAAGACTAGTGATGATACTACGGATACTGACACAACCGACTCAGCGGATGAGGATGCATCACCAACCTCATCCAATCCCTAATTAACTGACTGGTCCAGGACAAACCACACAACATTCAAGCCTCTTCGGCTTTGGAGATAAAATGAGAAAACCGAACCTAGATTTTAAAACATTCCTGCTTTACCACGTAGAAAAAGTCATCTTGCTAATAGCAGTAATTTTTCTGGCGTTGTTCTTCTGGTGGGGTTATACGACTCCCGTTTTCAATGAAAAAACGCCAAGCCAGATGCAGCAGATGGCCTCCCAAGCCAATGGTTACATTGAAAACAATGAAAGCTGGAACAAGATTGCCGAGCACCGTCACGGTGACGACGACTCTCACGTTCGAATTGAACAAGCATCCAAGTTATTCATCGAAACAGATCAATACAAACACGGGCGACTGCTGGGAACCAAAGCCAAGGCACTCGGGATGCGCTCGGATCCGGTATTGCGAGCTCCTATTGATATCGTGGCTGTACCTTTTTATGTGCCACTGTTGATCAATAACAAAGAAGGTCTTGACATGGCTGTATCGGCCCTGCCTTTGGCCAATAAAAATCCCGATGAAGAAGATGAGGATGATCCAGGAGGCGGCAGGGGTGGACCTGGTGACCTGGGAGATTTTGGAGGTAGCAGTGGCGACGACGAAGAGAAAAAGAAACGCGTCGACGGTGTGCAACTTGGCGAGGTGATGCCAGAAATACAGGCTCAATACATGCCAGGCATCCGACCCAAGAAGGAAAAGCTCTCTGCCAGCAAACATCGACCGGAAGTTACCAAAGTCATGGCCATCTTTGGATTGGTAGAATTTAAAAACCAATGGGCTGAATACGACAAAGTATTGCAGGATTCAACCGCCTATTACCCCGCTCGGGACAAGCCGATCTATCAGTACGTCGAAGTGCAACGCAGGGAAAAAGGACAGCCAGACGATGCCTGGATCGATGTCTCCAAGAGGTCACGGAAAATCGCCAATGATTTTTTCCCGGACAGCATTTACCAGTACGGTGCGCCCGAGGTCATTGACGCCAGGTTCTTCGATCCTATTTTGACAGGAAAAATCCCACCCATTTCCATGGTTGATTACCGCGACTTGGCAACCCACCCAAACGGAAAAGTCGCACCCCGAGAATTTCCAAAAATAACCGGCGAGGACGATGGGGGAAGTAAAACAAAACCTGGCCAAGGAAGTAGCCTTGAGGATTTCGAGGTCGATGAAGATGACGAAGAAGACCTCGATGTTCCGCAACAGGGAGAAGATTCGACCGAGGGTCGCGGCGGTCGCGATGGACAGGGCGGATCTGATTTGGGTGAGGGTTACGAAGATGAAAATCCCGGAAATTCGGATATTCAAAAAGAAACCACACAGAAAAGAAAAGGAAGTGACCGGTCTGACTATATCGAAATCATGAAGGCCAAAGCCGCATCTGGTGATTACAAACTGCTGCGCTTCTTTGATATCGCTGTTCCGGAAGGCAAAGAATTCGAATACAGGGTTCGTGTCTGGCTTGCAGATCCCAACAACGAAAACCCCGATGGTCTCCTTAGTGCATTAGCCGACGCAACTGAAGGCGGACGCGACACCCCCAGCGCCGGCATGACCGGCATGGAAGGTGGAGATGAAGAAGGTCCCGGCATGGGGCAACAAGAGGACGAATCCGACAACTACCAGTATGTCAAACTTGAATCGACCATGAAAGATCCGGCCGTCAGAGCCCGAATCACCAAGCTGGAAAAGGAGATTAAAGCAAACCCCAAAATTCTCCCCAACAAATTTCTCCAATACGCTCGACCTACCGAGTGGGCCTCCACGCCGGGTGCCGTTAATTCGCCAAAAGATTTGGGAGAGTTTTATGCCGGGCGCGTCGTGGCGGGACGACAAATCCGTGTTAACAACAGCTTTTACGTTCCCACCGGGGATCCATCTGCCGAAGTGGTTACGGTCGTCTGGGACGATAAATACCACACCCAAATACCGGCACACCGAGTGGTCAAAACGGGCGACGTTCTTAATTTCAAACCGGAAAAAGCCGTCCACCTGTTACACCCGATTGACTGGTCGGTACGCAAACTGGAAGACCCTGATGAATTAAAAACGGATGCGGTTGTGATTGACATTCTCGGTGGAGAAGCCCTGAGAATCTCGCAGTCGAAAATGGATTTCAATTTACCAGGAGAAATTCTGATCATGGATGCGGCAGGTAATTTCCGCGTCCAAAATGACGTGAAGGATCGCCTGGATTATCGACATGCCCTGTTCCTTGATGATGAATTGTCCGAAGTCGGCAAGAAGAAAAAGAAAAAGGACGAAGACATGTTCGGCGGAGGAGAGGGCGGCGGTGACGGTCCTGGGCAGTAATCGCAGTTTCATCAAGCCCGGCTTTTTCGCCGGGCTTTTTTTTTGCCCGTATACTACCTCGGTTCCAGCCAGTTCTGGTCGTCGCAACAGGCAAAACGTTTGCCGGCATCCTAACCGCCAGCTCAAAATTAACCGAAGGTAAAATAACAAATCAAGGTGACCACCACCGTCCCGATCAAGTTGAGAACGATGCCCTCGCGGGCCATCTGTTTCACGGTCAATTCGTGCGATCCGAAAACGATGGCATTGGGTGCCGTTGCGACGGGCAGCATGAATGCAAAACTGGCGCTGATGGTTGCCGGAACCATGATGATCAACGGGTCGATATCGGCGCTAATGGCCGCAGCAGCAAGAATGGGCAACAGAAGCGTCGTCGTCGCCGTATTACTGGTAAGTTCTGTCAGAAACGTCACACCCAAACAGATGATTCCCACTAACAACAGCAGGGGCAACGCCCCAAATGCGGCCAACTGCTGGCCCAGCAATTCGCTTAAGCCGGACACAACAAAAGCCTTGGCTATACAAATACCGCCTGAAAATAACAGGAGGATGCCCCAGGGAATTCGACTGGCCGATTTCCAATCCAGCAGTTTCTTGCCTTTGCTTGCCGCTCCACTTGGAATCATGAACATCGCCAACACGCCCAGGAAGGCAACACTCGCATCGTTGGCCCCGGGAACTCCCAGCAGGTAGCTCCAACCACCCATCGGCTGAAGCCGGGTAACCCACAACAACGCGGTCACACCAAAAACAGCCAGTGTTCTGATTTCTTCCGATCGCCAGGGACCGACCGCAGGTAATTCGATCGATTCGACATTTCCCAATCCCCGGGTCAACCAGAAACCAACAATGGGCAACATCACGAACATGACGGGAAGCGTCCAAACCATCCATTGCAGAAAGGACGGCTCGAGTCCGGTATTCTCCTGAAAGACCTTAAAGAAAACCAGGTTGGGTGGTGTTCCAACAGGCGTTCCAATTCCACCCACGCTGGCAGCATAAGCGATTCCCAACAAGAGGGCAGATCTTAAACGCCCGTTATCCGTTTGTGCAATGACGGCCATCGCAATGGACAACAACATCAACGTGGTGGCAGCGTTGGATATCCACATGCTCAACATGGCAGACGTCAACATGAAACCCAAAACCAGTCGCCGCCCGTTGGAAGCACCGCATAGGGAAACCATCCTCAATGCAATTCTTCGATGGGCGCCACTCCGTTCCATCCCAACCGACAACATGAATCCACCCAGCATCAGGAGGATCATTGGGTTACCATAGGATTCTGCCACGTCAGCAGGTTCCAGGACGCCCACCAAGGGGAACAACGCCATCGGCAATAATGAAGTCGCAGGAATTGGGATCGGCTCAGCAATCCACCAAATCGCAACCCACACGGTAATCGCTGCCGTCCAACAGATGCTGGCTTCGAAACCAACCCACCCTAACAACAACCCTGATGACAATGCCAAGGCAGGCGTACCCATCAGGAATATGTTTTTCTGCATGAATCAACCGTTCGATCTGTAAAACAAAAAGGCTACTGGGTCCTCGGTCAAAAGACAATTCGGGCAGGACACCAATCCGCCGCCCAGGCAACAGGCCTGACCGCTGCAAAACCAAGTCACCATGGACGCGTTTGTCAGGATCCATCCTCTCGCCCAAACAATTAAACCGTTGAAAAACCCCGCATTCGAAATGCAACAATGTATGCCAACATCCAGCCGTGAGCAATTTTTCGGCCGGCCCAAAATAGGCATTACTCCCTCAGGATTAAAGTCCCGCAAATGAAGATCTCCAGAACTGGGAAGTCACTAATCTACTATTTCGCTGGCTACCAGTTCGCTAGCCAAATTCACCAACTACCTGCCCAAACCGTTATCTTTCGGCCTAGATGAACTGTGAAAAACCGCATCTGGGAAGATTCGCTAGCAACGATCGGTGTATTTATTTTTTTTCTGCCATTTGATATTGACCCATCTTGCAGAGACCAGTAATTAACGCCCCATGAAATAAAAATGCGTGCGCTGTCTACGGACGGTCGTTTCGATTTGCGCTGGCTGTGCGCTGTTGGAACGATACCAGGGATTGTCTCTCAGGTAGACCATTGTTGAGTGAAAGCTCAACAAAAAACCGTAGCAGTTTAACTTGATACCTGATGGGTAAAGCGTCCTTAACAAGGAGAATTGCGTGAGAGTCTCCGAAAGACTTCAACACGGTTTTTTAACCTGGGCACTGATCTGCGCGACCGCGTGGTTTGGAATTCAGGCGGAAGCAATGGGTCAGACCGATTCGACGGTCGACAATTCCAACACCTTCGCACCTCTAGTAGAAGCGAAGAATACCTTTACGCCCTTGCAGGCGGCAAAGGATTCAAATGGCAGTCTCGACAAAATCGGGCCTGCAAAAATGACGTTGCTCAAAGCGCGTCAAGCGTTGGCACATGGCGATGTCACCACGGCGGAAATGATGGTCAAATCCGCACAACAATACAAAGTGGATTTCACCCTGTTAGGTGATTCACCACAGG
>JABACA010000078.1 GCA_014237975.1 Mariniblastus sp.
GACCCTCGGTCGGTAGTTGGGTGACGTACGGACTGGGAACCGAAAACCAGAATATCCCGGGGTTCATTACGATCAATCCCTCGGCCAGCAAGGGCGGCCCGAGAAACCATTCCAACTCATTCTTGCCCACGATTTTTCAAGGGACCCAGGTAGGGCGAGCGGGTTTGCCGGCAAGCGATGCTAAAATCCGCAATATCTCCAACACCATTCTCTCGGAAAGTTCGCAGCGACAGCAGATTGAATTAAGGCAACGCCTGAATCGGTTGCAGCTGGAAAAAACCAAGGGTCTCTACGAAGACGACCGCTTGGAGGCGACGATCAAGACGTATGAATTGGCCTACCGAATGCAAATGCAGGCGCCGGACATTATGGACCTGTCGGGAGAAACGGCGGCGACCCTCGAGAGCTACGGGATTGATCAGAAAAAGACCGAGGACTTTGGCCGGCAATGTCTGTTGGCGCGGCGATTGGCCGAGGCCGATGTCCGCTATATACAGATTAACTATGCAGATGAATCGGAGAATCCAAAGTGGGATCAGCATTCCAATATGCCCAAGCACAAGGAGCATGCACTGGCGGTCGATAAACCGGTGGCCGGGTTGTTAAACGACCTGGAACAGCGAGGCCTGCTGGAGGACACGCTGGTCTGGTGGGGAGGGGAATTCGGCAGAACGCCCTTTGCCCAAGGCAAAGACGGGCGCGATCACAACCCCCGTGGATTTACCGTCTGGTTGGCCGGCGGTGGTGTGAAGAGAGGCTACGCCCACGGCAAGACCGACGAGATTGGTCATATCGCGGTTGAAGGAAGAGTCCACATGCACGATCTGCACGCCACCCTGTTACATCTGTTGGGCATGGATCATAAGAAACTGACCTATCAGTATGCTGGCCGCAACTTCCGTTTGACGGACGTTTCGGGAAACGTCATTACAGATTTGTTTGCTTGATGTGATCAGGCCTGGCAGGCATTGACGGGCAGCCGAACAATTCGATGGGAAGCATGCCGACAGGTATGGTTACAGTCGTGTGGACAGCTCGTATTTTTCAGACGTTGCATTGAATTTGTCGCGTACGGCCGCTGCCAGATCGATCCCCAGGTCCATGGCGATCAGGTCGACACAAATCAACACGTCGGCCAGTTCCTGTTGCAGACCGTCCAGGTCCTCTTTGCCACCGACCAGGCCGAGTCGTTTCCGCTCAATTTTTTTGAGCTCGTTGCACGCTTCTCCGACTTCACCCGCCAGCTCCACACCGCGGAAGGAGAGCGGTAAGTCATTCCCCTTGGCCCATTCTTTGTGTCGCTCGAGGTTGGCGTCACGAAGAGATTGAAAAGTGATTGTATCGTTCATCGTTTCACCTGGTTCGACTAACGGGTTGTGCAGATTTGCATGTTACCTGTGCTTGGCAGTAATTAGCATGCGGGGCGATCGAGGATCAGGGACCCCGGTATTCGGCCCACGTCTTGGGTGTCTCGTAGACCCGCACGGCGACTAAATCGGCTTTACCCAACTGGCCGTCGAGCCATTGCCAAATCACGATGGCGATGTTCTCGACGGTCGGGTTGACCTGTGAAAAATAGTCAACGTCCAGATTCAGATGTTTGTGGTCCAGGCGGTCGATCACCCGTTGCTTGACGGTTGCTTCCAGTTCATGCAGCGCGATCACCCGACCATTGGCTCCCTCGTCTTGGACATCCCGTCGCAAGGAAACGTCGACCACATAATTATGACCGTGGCCATTAAGGTTATTGCATTTCCCGAACATGTCACGGTTTTTTTCCTCACTGTACGTATCGCAATGCAGCCGATGCGCGGCAGAGAATTCGAATTGTTGAGTCAGGGTTAGCATGGTTGGATCTTTCGAGTCGTGTGAATATTTCAGGTAGGGCGACAACTCCAATTCGACGTTGACCAGTTGGGCGTCGAAATTCCAGCGGTTGGAAATCTGCGTGGCCGCAGCCAGCAGACATTGCTCAGCCGACCAGGGCTGTTCGTGACAGTCCATCAGGTGATCCCTGACGACCGATCTCATGATGCCATCGATCAAGGTGACGTTACAAACAAAACCGGTCTCTACATCAGCCTCCCCTTCGACGATCGATCGCAGGACCAACCAGGGGGCAATCTGGTTGGAACTGGGCCAGCCGGCCCACGAGTTGCGCGAACCGGGATTCATCTCACCCGACAGCGAAAATCGAATTTCGCGGGATAGTCGAATCACGGATAAAACGTTTGGGGTTTTCAAAGGGAAAGACCTGATGTGGCGCTTCGATTTGCGAGATTTTTGCAACTCAACTGTTTTATTCGAGGAATCTGAACATGGCAACGACGCAATAACACAACTAACAGGATGGATCCAAAGCACGCTTGGCCGGTCGGGAACTTACCATCAGTGACCAAGGCAGAAAACGGGTCATAAGAGCTGAAAAAAATGGGTATTTCAGGAGGAGGATCGACAAACGGTACTATTCGCTCGGAAAAGACCGGCAGGATTTTGCCCGGCTGGAGGTTGCCTGTCCGCGCCGGCGCAGAGCATCAGAAATTCTGTATCCTCCTTGGGCCGGCTCGATCGGGTAAAGGCATTTTCGCTAAGCTGCTGGACGGCATCACATCTACCAGTACATTTTCAGCCAATCGCCTTGGCGACAAGTTTGCATGGCAAGATGGGCCAACTGCAAACCTGGCCATTGATGGTGATCAGCGGAGTGCAGTTAACACCAAGGAACGGAAGCTTTTTTTCTAGTCTGTCATGGGTGGTCTACTTCCCTTCCGCGAGGAAGTTGTCTTACTTCGTCGTGGCCACGGCAAGCAGTAGTTCTGTATCAAGTAAGCGAACATGGATCCGCTCTCCAGGGTCGGGTCATGCTTCGAATTAATGAAGACCCGATGCTGCGTCGGAAGCAAACTCCAGTGTGTACCTGGCTTCAAATGATGCATGGAGTGGTAACCTCCATTAAAAAACAGCCAGTTTTCGATCGGGCTGAGATAGTCTCTGGCGACGTTTTCTTTTGACTCAACATCGCATTCCCGGTGATGCAACAAGTTTGTCAGGACCACAAAGCCGTTACCGACAATCCAGCATGGCAAGACATAGAGAAGCGTTGCCTCCCAATTCAATACCAGGCAAACAAGGAGGAAAGCATTGACGACCACTCTTTCCAGGTAATACTTTCGTTTCAGTTCAGGCGAGATGTCCGGCAATACGGTTTTTACTTTCCGCTTGAACTTCCTTGTGGTTCGGTAGATGTAAACCAGGGGTCGAAACACTCTCGGACCTTCACCCTCGTTTGCGACGTCGAACCAGTCCCCTTGTTTCCCTTCGAAATGGTGATGATTGTTGTGTATAAACTTAACAAAAGTACATGACGCCCCTCTCGTGATCGAGAGCATGTAGTCAAACACTCGATTCAATAGGGCGCTGCGAAATGTTGGCACATGGATGTGATTGTGGTTAATCAAGTTGGCATTGATGCCGAAGTAAAACAGGAGCAGATAGAAGGGCACAAGCAGTGTCCCCGGCACCGGCTGAAAAAACGGAAACGCCATCAGCGCTAACGTGAATAAAATCCAAATCACGCTCCGCCAATCCGCAGGATATTCAACCAGTTTCATGAGACCAAAATCGTACGATCAAGCCCGGAACTTAAAGAGCACATTTCAAACGTCTTGAAACGTCGCTGCAAAAAACGACTCATCGCCAAAAATAAAAGCCAACCGGCGCAACTCGAATTTGCAACCACCGTCGTGCAAGGAGGCAAGTCCATATTGTACAAAGCGAATAGGAATTTAATAGCATTGAGTTTTGTCCAAATCGGACTGTGAAATGGCACCCAGGGTGAGCCTGACGAAAAAAGGGAACCGCTCGCCGTTGTTGATGTCTCGAGAAAATCACCGTTACCTTCTGACAAACCTTGCTCGCATGCCGGGTGTAGGGCGCAAGGTCAATGTTGGGTTCGGCGGCGCCGACTCCTTCGAAGCCATTTGGAAATCAAATCGTTGAGCGATGGTGGCCAGCACAAGGGGCATCTCGATCGCTGCCAGTGTTCGCCCTGCGCAGTAACGCGGACCGCCTCCGAAGGGAAAGTAGGCGAACTTAGGAGGCGGATGGGCGCTTTTTCTGTCCCAGCGGTCGGGATCGAATTTCAGTGGGTCGGCAAACCATTGGGCGTCTCGGCCAATAAACCATTGATTCAAAATAACCGTGGTCCCTCGAGGAAATTGGAAGTCTGCCATCGCAAAAGGAGCGACCGCTTTGCGTCCAATCACGTAGGCCTGAGGGTACAGCCGCATCGACTCCTCCAAGACACATTGCGTGTATTTCAATGATTCCAGATCTGACCACGACGCCGGATTCCCTTGCAGCACACCATCGACTTCGTCAATAAGTCTGTCCCGGATTTTTGGGTGGTTTGCCAGCAAGTACCATGTCCAGGAGAGGGTGTTAGCCAAGGTTTCGGTTCCCGTCAGCAGCCAGGTCGCGATTTCGTCTCGCAACCGTTGCTGTGGCATCGATCCTTGTTCCGATTCCCGGCCCAGTTCTTGCAAGATACCGAGCAAGTTGTCGGATATTTCCCCATGATGATTGGATTCTCGCACAAGCTTGGTAATTAATTTCCACCAATGGTCGATGTTGGAGCGAGTACGCAGGTTGCCTGGTGTCGGGACCCAAAGCGGCGGCGAAAAAGGATGCCGGATTCTATTGGAATAGAACTCCATGAACGCACACGCGCATTGCCGCATGGTGTCAAACGAATCGGTTCGATCGATGCCAAGTGTTGTTCGAGCTCGAATGGAAAATGCAAGTTCAGTCATGCGCGGCTCGAGTTCTGTCTCACCATCGGCGCCGGTCTCATTATCCGTCCAACTGGACAGTGTGCGACGAGCGGTCTCTATCACGTTTTCACAGTGACGATCGATCGGGATTTTGTCGAGCGCCGACTGGATCTTGCGACGCTGTGCCAGCCACGCTGCCCCTTGGCTGGCGAACAAGCCGTTGCCGAAAACGGGACGAACAATACGATTAAACCGTGGCGCTTTTTGAAAGATGCGATTTTCGGTCACAAGCACCTGTTCTATCCAGCGGGGATGGCTGAGCAACAGTATGCGATAGGCGGCAATTCGCAACGACGCGATATCTCCATACTGTTGCGGCACCTGCTCAAGGAGGCTTAAAATATCGGACCGCAACAGGCTGAGATTACCCCACAGCCAATGTCCGGCAGGTCCTGGTGGAAGTTTTTGGGACATTTGATTGGATCCAAGTGATGCTCAACCGGGGCAATTGCCGTTTCGGCTGTTGTTATTTCGTTGCACTATTTTCCGACATGCCCCAAGTCTGGTTCGCCCGTGTCGCCACGTAGTCCAATACGGGCCCTACAAAGTCCTTCATGTCCCGATCGTCTGGCCGGAGGAAATGATCGGCGTTCCACACTGGGTATATTTCGCCACCAGCGCGATGCAGATCGCTCAGCATGAAACCCATTCCATCGTTAGGACCACGCTCGGAAAGCCTCCGAAAACTTCTTCGGGTATGGCGATGGGAAAGGCTGGCAGCAAGTGGAAATCCGACGACATGCATCAGCGTGAATTGCTCGGGGAGATTCAAATCGAAATCCAGCGGCGTTCCGGTTCCCCGCCGCAACTGCTCCAGTGTCGCGTACGAATAGCCCAGGTGCCAGCACCAAATTCGCGCTCCCAGTCGAGATATTCTTCGGTCTAACAGCCAGCTCACCCATTCACTGCCGTAGAATAAACCGGAAACGTTGACCCACCCCGCGACATGCTGGAATAGGTCAGAATCGCGCAACGCCCATTTAACTTCCGCTGTTCCTTTGCTCAGTGAAACCACGATGACTGGCGTTTCCGACCTGGACTTCAACCATGACCGGATAATCTGCGCGTTCTCAACAATGCAACCAAAACTTGTAGTGGGAACAACCTCGGCCTTGAAGCCAAGTCGTTGCACTTCCTGGTAGACAAGTCTTAAACAATCCCGACTGTCTGTATTCTCCTCGTGACAGCCGCCGGGCACAATTGCCACGCATTGGCCGGTCTCCTGTTTCTTTCCGTTATCCTGAATTGCGAGCTGCTCCACACTCTGTATCAACGGTCCGTGTTCCGGGGACTCGCACAACCGGGAATAGAGCAAGGCAGTGGCAAAGTCGATCCCTTCCTGCCGTACGATTTCCTGCAATGTTTCGGCCGATAATTCCAGCCAATCGGAGTGCGCGTGCCACCGCTTCGCGCGGTCAAGCAGTTCCCATTCGTGCTCTGCAAGATGACTCGGTGGAACACTCATCGGGAAACAAGCCTTTTAACGTAAGGGGCCAGTCATCGGGGAAGAATTCCACCCATTAACGATTGAGTGAAAGCAAGGAAAACCTCATGCAGCGGGGGCTTCCTGCTTTGTCCTGTCTGGTCCCTTCCTGCGCCGAGCGAAAGCGATTCCCACTACCAGACCCAGCAGCAATCCACTGACGCCAGCAATCGTGCCTGTAGACCATCGAGCTAAATCGAGTTGCATCGTGATGGCCTCGTTTTCGATCGCATCGGCCGAAGCGTGGAAACTGGTGATTAGCCAGCGACCTTCGAACTTGGCAAGCGTCACTGTCCATTCACTGTTCAAATTAATTTCGGTACCCTCGGGCCGGGTGAGAATGTACTTGTCATTCAACTTTCCCATGGACACGACCACATTGCCATCGCCGAGCACCTTTCGATAATCAACGACCGGGTTGGCCGAATAGCTGGCGAAAATTCCGTCTTTCTTGATAAGTTCGTTCACCACGTCGCGTATGCCTTGGTGTCCCCGAGCCACCTGTCCGTCTTGCCAGACAGCGATCACATCGTCATGGCAAAAGGAGAGCAGTAAATCAAGATCCCCCGTGTTGTACGCCTTGGTAACTTCCTCCTTCAGCTTGAGAAGCTCCTGGCTTAATTGTTCGTCCTGGCTTGTTTTTTCGTCCTGAACTGGTTGTTTGTCCTGCCCTGACAACGAAGCAAATGGATGCGTCATCAGGACGGTCGCCGATACGATCACCACAACAAAACAATAGTTACGTGAGGACATCTTCGATCTCCTTGTTTCTTGAGTGACATGTTTAGGCCTTTCGCAATGATTTCATTTGACAATGTCATTGCAAAAAGGGAAGATGCTCGCGACGCAAGCTCGCTATTATTCGATTTCTAAATCGTGTTGTCTTGTACCATACGAAATGCCATGACCGAAGTCAAATTTGAACATCCGGCCGGATTTCCCGTGGCCAATCGGCTGAATTTCGTTCTGTGTTGCCTCACGATGGGCGGTGCTGTGGTGTTACTATGGCTGGGTTCACAAGTGGAGGCGTGGTGGGCCATACTGGGAGTGGGAATCGTATTTTCCTATCTTTTGTTAACCAACTACGCGCTGTTGCACGAAGCCACGCATGGGCATTTAAGTGGTCGTCGCTCATGGAATTATTGGCTTGGAGTGGGGACAGGGATTTTTTTTCCTGTTCCCTTCACCATGATTCACTTAACTCATCAAGGCCACCACGACCGAAACCGCACAGATGCGGAATTGTTCGATCTTTATTACGCGAGCGATAACCGCTTTTTAAAGTACTGGGTCTGGTACAGCACGTTAACCGGGTGGTTTTGGCCCCTTGTTCCCCTGGGTGCGGTTCTGGTCGGCTTGCTGCCGCGTCACGTTTATGACTGGCTATTGAGAAAACCTCCGTGGCGAAACCCGAGTCTGGACGGCTTGACCACTACGGAGCGATGGCAAATCCGTTTTGAGTTATTGATAATTTTCGCCGTTTTTTTTGCAATGTTCTGGCTCCTTGATTTGAAATGGGTCAATACGCTTGTTCTTTACGCGTGTTTTGCATTTAACTGGTCGACTCGCCAGTACGTGGGGCACGCGTTCACAAAGCGAGATGTAGTCGAAGGAGCCTGGAATCTCAATCACAACCCGTGGATGACTGCATTGCTGCTCAATGGAAACTGGGACCTCAATCATCACCGACATCCCGAGGTGCCCTGGATTTACCTCCCACAATTGTCGCCTCCCAGTGAAACACGACCGCACTATCTCAAGCAATACTGGCTGCAATGGACCGGACCTCGCCTGACGACCGATCCCGAACCGGAGTCCTCGGAATGAAAGGGCATTGGGCTTGAAGGTCACCTTCATCCGACCGAATATGTTTCCTCGCCGGTCTACCGATGCGATGGAGCCTTTGAGTTTTGCCATTCTCAAAAGCCTTACTCCCGACGATGTCGAGGTTGAATTCTTCGACGAACGCCTGGAGGAGATTCCCACTGACACGCGAACGGATCTCGTGGCTTTAACCGTCGAGACCTACACGGCTCGGCGTTCATACCAAATCGCGACCGAATTCCGTCGCCGTGGCGTTCCCGTCGTGATGGGCGGCTATCATCCGTCGTTTTTACCCGATGAAGCATTGAATTTTGCCGATTCAGTTGTCGTTGGCGATGCAGAGGGGATTTGGCCAGGAGTGGTCGAAGACGCGCGGCTCGGTCAGCTGAAAGAAATATATCAACAGTCCGAGTTTGCGTCGCTCGACTCCGTTCGGCCGGACCGATCGGTCTTTAAAGGAAAAAAGTACGCGCCGATCGGGATGATCCAATATGGACGCGGTTGCAAATACAACTGTGACTTCTGTTCGATCCGGGCTTTTTATGGAGCGAGTTTGCGTCAACGTCCGGTTGGTGCCGTGGTCGAAGAGATTCGGCGCGTCGGGCGAAAACATGTTTTCTTTGTTGATGATAATATTTTTGTTGATGTTCCCAAGGCAAAAGAATTTTTCGAAGCGCTAATTCCGTTGAACATCAGTTGGTCCTGTCAGGTGTCGATCGACGTTACCAACGATCCGGAACTGATGGAACTGATGAGACGCAGTGGGTGCATGACCGCGCTGGTCGGGTTCGAATCGTTGAATCGATCGAACTTGCAGCAAATGAAGAAATCGTGGAATTTGAAACACCACGACTACCAAAAGTCGATCGATATCCTGCGACGCGCTGGAATCATGATTTACGGTATGTTTGTATTTGGTTACGACGAGGATACGCCAGAGTCGTTTGATGAAACGGTTCAATTCGCTATCAAGAACAAGTTCAGCCTGGCGAACTTCAATCCACTTACGCCAACGCCCAAGGCACCATTATTCGACCGTCTCCGCAGCGAGGGCCGACTGATTCACGATCGCTGGTGGTTGGACGAGAACTATCGGTACGGACACGCCACGTTTCATCCTCGCAACATGACGGCTCAACAACTTACGGAGGGATGTTTCCGAGCGCGTAAAAAGTTCAACACTTACAGGTCGATAGCCAGTCGTCTCTGGAGGCCACGTACTAATTTGCGGTCACCTTTGCGGTTGGGCGTCTACTTGCTATCCAATTTTGTTTCACGCCGAGAGATTCATTCCAAGCAAGGTTCAATGCTGGGCGCTGCCGAACCAAAAATCGAGTTGCCGTCGACGGCGTTTGATTCGACCTCCACCCCGATAGTTGAATTGCAAACCCGAGGGAGCACGTCTTGAGGGTCACGTTTATCAAACCCAATATCGGTCGTCTGGACCATAGCTTGTACGTCGACGAAGGCAGAATGGAACCGTTGCAGTTAGGCGTTCTTGCCGGATTGACGCCGCCCGATGTCGAGTGCGTATTACACGACGATCGAATCGATGAAATCCCTTACGATGAACCGACGGACCTGGTCGCGATCACCGTTGAGATCTATACAGCTCGCCGAGCCTATGAAATCGCCGAGGAATATCGCAACCGCGGCGTGCCGGTGATTTTAGGTGGTTTCCATCCTACATTGATTCCCGAGGAGTGCGCTCAGTATGCTGATTCTATCTTCGTTGGCGATGCAGAACTCGGTTGGGGTGAGGTGATCGAGGACGCGCGGAATGGAGAATTGAAGCCGTATTACAAATCGAAACCGGGCACCCCGCAGGTCGGTGGCACACTGCCTCGTCGTGATTTGTTTAAGGGCAAGGGGTACTTGCCGATTACACTGATGCAATTCAGTCGCGGTTGTCGATTCGCCTGTGACTTTTGTGCGATCAGTGTTTTCTTTGATCGCACCAATTATGTTCGAAAGACTCGCGAGATTTTGAATGAGATCGAAAACCAGGATCGCAAGTTCGTTTTCTTCGTTGATGATAATTTCCTTTCAAATCACGAAGCGGCGAAGGCCTTTCTTCGGGAGCTGATTCCGATGCGGATCCGCTGGGTCTCGCAAGCGTCGATTGATATGACCAACGATTTGGAATTGATGGACTTGCTGGCCGAAAGCGGCTGTATCGGAAATGTGATCGGGTTTGAATCGCTGGACCCGCGAAACTTGCAGCAAATGAAAAAAGGTCCCAATTTGCTGAGGGAAAAACGCGATTCGAAAATCCTCAAACAAGGTTGGGATCAATACGACAAGCCGTTGCAAGTTCTGCGAGACTATCATCTGCAAACATGGGCTGCGTTTACCTTGGGGCACGATTTCGACACGGTGGAGTCAATTCGCGAAACCAGTGACTTTGCGATGCAGAATAAATTTTGTTTCGCCGCATATAATATTTTGATGCCGTATCCTTCGACGGAATTTTACGATCGCCTTGAGGCCGAAGGACGTTTGCTGTGGGACGGCAAGTGGTGGCTGCATCCCGAATACCGTTTTAACCACGCGGCATTTGTTCCAAAAAACATGACTCCAGACGAGTTGACCGATGCATGTTGGCAGTGTCGTCGTGATTGGAACAAGGCCAGTTCAGTGTTTTACCGGATGTGGGATTTTAAAACGCACCTGAGTTCACCAACCCGTTTGGCCGTGTATTTAAAATACAACCCGATTTACGCTCGCGAGGCTTATCGCAAACAGGGAATGCTGTTCGGGTTGTTCCGCCGCAACGCCCGCAAAAAGATGGCTGAAACGGAAACGTCCGCTTGTGCGGAAGCGATAGAGCAATGACATCCAGTAACTGTAGATTTCAGCAGCCACCGAATTTCATCATGCGACTGTTTACTGACAAATGACGCGACTCGTGCTTAACACGGCCGGCTACCCCATGAAACAACTCAACCGACCCATCCGCATCGTCCTGATTTCTCCCAAGGGTCCTTTGTATCGGCATCGTGGTGGAATTTTCCGCAAATCTTTACGCTACATGCCACTGACACTTCCGACACTCGCTGCGCTGGTGCCTGAAGAACTGGAAGCGGAAGTCGTTTGCATTGACGAAGGCATTCATGATGTCGATCTGGACATTGAGGCGGACATTATCGGTATGACGGTAATCACGGGTACCGCAATCCGCGCCTACGAGTTAGCGGCACATTTTCGTAGCCGCGGAATTCCAGTTGTGCTAGGTGGCCCCCATGTAACACTGGCTCCCGACGATGCCCAACCACACGCCGATTCCATCGTGGTTGGCTACGCGGAAGACGAATGGCCTCGACTATTGAGGGACTTCGTGCGGGGAGAAATGTATTCCCGCTACACTCAATCGCCAGGTCTTGATTTGGCCAATCGTCCACTGCCCGATCGTAGTGTACTGCCGAAACAACGTTTCCTTACCTCCCACGTTTTTGAGGCGACGCGCGGTTGCCATCACAACTGCTCGTTTTGCGTTGTACCATCGGCTTGGGGACGCAAGCCGTTTCAAAAACCAGTTGAAGATATCATCGCAGATATTCGCAGCCAGAAATCCCGCCGTGCCATTTTCGTTGATTTGAATTTGATTTCCGATTCAACTTATGCACAAAAGTTGTTTACCGCTTTGATTCCCCTGAATATTGAATGGTTTGGATTGGCAACCACCTTGTTGGCTAATGATCTCCCGTTACTTGATCTGGCAGCCAGAAGTGGTTGCCGCGGTTTGTTAATGGGGATGGAGTCGATCAACAGTAAGAATCTGGCTCAAAACCATAAACGATTTAACCATCCTGAAAACTATGCCACGGTTGTGGAGCGTCTTCATGAAAGAAAAATCGCCCTGCAAGGCTGTTTCGTATTCGGTCTCGATGAAGACACTCCAGATATTCTGGAACGGACAGCGAAGCTGGCGGTCGAAATCAAGATTGATTTGCCGCGATTCGCGATCGTCACTCCGTTTCCCGGAACACCGCTGTACCAACAGTTGGAATCGCAAGGTCGTATTTTGACTCGCAACTGGGAGTTGTACGACGGGCAGCATGTTGTGTTCCAGCCATCGCGGATGTCGGTTGACGAGTTGCAGCAGGGGAATGAGCGTGCCTGGAAAATTGCCTATTCCTGGCGAAGCATTGCGACGCGTTTGCGGTCGACCGCGGCGCCATGGTATGTCGCCGCATTGACGAATTTAGGATATCGGCATTACGCCCACAATCTCGATCGTTTTTACACGTGCGATACAATGTTTATGCCAAAGCTGTTTCCAAGTCTGGAAAAACAGGCCGTTCCAACTTCCAAGTCGCTTCCGGTCTTGTCAGAGAAATTGTCGCTTCCAGATATTGCCCCGGCGGAAAACAAACCATGAATCATTACGCCGCCGGCAAGTCGAACAGCAACGCTCACGCAGTAAAAGCAAGGCCGTTTCGTGTCACGATCGTGCATCCTTGTGTGGGCCGGTCCGTGGGAATGAAAAAATACATCCGGACCTGGCAAATGGAACCTATTCCGGTGGCGATGATCGCAGCGTTGTTGCCTGCCGATGTCGAACGGTGTTTTTATGATGATCGCCTGGAGGAAATTCCGTACGACGAACCGACCGACCTGGTCGCGATCAGCGTCGAAACCTATACGGCAAAACGAGCCTATCAGATCGCCAGCGAGTACCGGCGACGTGGTGTTCCGGTGGTGATGGGTGGCTTTCATGCAACTTTATGCCCCGACGAAGTGATGAAATATTGCGAGTCAATCGTGATCGGCGAGGCGGAGGCGGTTGTGCCGGAGCTAATTGATGACTATCGCCATGGCTCGCCAAAACGGATTTACGAAAAGCGGGGTGACGACAATCAGTTAATTCGGCCGCCAATGACGGTCAGTCCGGATCGATCCATTTTTGCCGGCAAGAAATACCTGCCGATTCGTTTGGTCGAATTTGCTCGGGGCTGTCGGTTCAAATGTGATTTTTGTGCGATCCAATCGTACTTTAGTTCTACCCATAACCATCGTCCGATTGAGACTGTCGTCGAAGAGATCAAACGAGTCCGGAAGCCACGACAGCTGATTTTCTTTATCGACGACAACTTAACTTCGAATTTGCCAGCTGCCAAGGAGTTTATGCGTGCCATCGAACCACTGGGAATACGCTGGGTCAGTCAAACCGCAATCAATGTAGCCTTTGATGATGAAGCTCTGGCGTTAATGAAACGCAGCGGGTGTCAGGGCGTGTTGGTCGGATTCGAATCGTTGGAACCGGAAGCGCTTAAACAGATGAACAAAGGGTTCAATCTGATGAAAGGTGGTCCGGCCCAAGCTCTCGCGAACTTCCGGAAGTTTAATTTGCGAATATATGGAACGTTTATATTTGGATACGATCATGACACGCCACTGACATTCGAACGGTCAGTGAATTTCGCTATCGACCAGGGTATGTTCATAGCGGCTTTCAATCACATCACGCCGTTTCCCGGCACACCGCTTTACGATCGCATGAAAGCGGAAGGCCGATTGCTTTATGATGCGTGGTGGTTGGATGATCGATATCGGTACAACATGATTCCCTACACGCCCAAGAACATGGATTCGGAAGAACTGGCCGACCGTTGCGTGAAAGCACGTCGCGATTTCTATCGATGGCGCAGCATCTTTCGTCGGAGCACCGATCGAGTTCATTGGAGAAGGCCTTGGATGTTTTTCAACTTCTTTTTGATTAATGCCATGCACCAGTGGGATATCGAAGGTCGTAACGGGCTGCCACTAGGGGACGCTAATTGGTCGGGAAAACTGATTTCCGTCGATGGTACAAATTTAACGGCAGTGAATAATGGCTCGTTATCAGTTTGACGTTGCCGGTCCCGGCCAGGAACAAGAATTACGTGAGCTGTTGCGGTCTTTACCCACGGACGGGCAAATCCAGCTAACCTTCCAGCGTGAACCCGATTATTTTGCCGCTCTGCCCACGCTGGGGCCATTTTGTCAAACGTTGATATGCCGCGAGATGGAATCGCAAACAATCGTCGCCATTGCCTCGCGGTCGATTCGCGACGTGTTTATTAACGGGCAACCCAAAGCAGTCGGCTATCTGGGCATGCTGAGAATTACCAAGGCTCATCAAAATTCAAGCGTGTTGGCACGCGGCTATAAATTCTTGAAACAGTTGCATTCCGATGATCGCACACCGATGTATTACACGACCATTGCGGAGGGAAATCAGCGAGCCATCAACGCCCTGACCTCCGGCCGCGCTGGTTTGCCAACGTATCACCCAGCAGGCGTTTATCACACACTGGCAATCGGATTATCGACTCGCAGGTCGCGAGTCGAAGCCAGGGGACAACGAACGTCCGGCAACGAATTGGAAATACGACATGCGACCGAGGAGGATTTGCCGGCCCTGGTGGATTACCTCAATCGAGTCGGTTCTTCCTACCAGTTTTTTCCTGCTTGCCAGGGGTCTGATTTCGACGGACCGGCGGGAGCATTTTCCGGGAACGCTTTCAGTGGACTTAGTCCGAGTGATTTTTTTCTAGCCTTGCGCAACGGTCAGATAATTGGAACGATCGGAGCTTGGGATCAGCACGCATTTCGACAAACGGTTGTTCATGGATACGGCGTTGCGCTGAAAGTCAGTCGGCCGCTTTATAACATGTTGGCAAAGCTTCGCGGCCGCTCACCGCTACCCTCTTCTGATCAACCTTTTCGCTATTTGGTTGCGGCCCTTGCGGTGATCGAGGGTAACGATCCGTTCGTATTTCGATCCCTGATCGACGCCTTGACCAAATTCCATTCGGGTGGCCGCTACGATTTCCTGATGGTCGGATTGCACGAAACGAGCCCGCTATTTGGGACATTTGTTTCTCGCACAGCAGTGCAATACAAGACTCAAGTATTTCATGTTTGCTGGTCGAATGGAGAAACGTTTCGACATTCATTGGACAACCGACCACACTATTATGAACTGGGTTGTTTGTAATCTCTGATATGCATGTTACGATTTTCGTTTATGAAACTGGACGGACAAGTCACGAAAGTTGAAAACCTGTCGCAGGTGAACCGCGACCAGATGTTTCGTTTGATGCAGGAATGTTACAGGAACGTTAATCGGGATCTTTTCGAACAGGATCTCGAACAGAAGAAATGGGCCATTCTTGTTTGCGATCAAGGCGGCGAGATTCAGGGATTTTCTACTCAGACGATTATCCAGACGAGCGTCGACCAGCGAGCGATTTCTACGCTGTTTTCGGGTGACACGGTGATTTCGCCCGATTTCTGGGGCAAAAACCCCTTGTTTCAGATTTGGGGCCAGTTTGCGCTGTCACTCATCGATCAGTTTTCAAACCAGGAGCTGTATTGGTTTCTGATTTCGAAAGGCGTACGTACGTATCGTACGTTGCCTCTTTTTTTTCATGACTTTTGGCCTCGCTTTGATTGTGATACGCCAGGGGCTATCGAGAAAATCATTAACGGGCTGGGCAGCCATTCGTATCCCGACCATTTTGACATCAGCGCCGGCGTAATTCGAGCGAGCGACGTGGATTACCATCTCCGCGAAGGATTGGGTGGAATCAATGAACAACGGAAAATGGATCCACATTGTCATTTCTTCGAACAAATGAATCCCGGCCATGCTCGTGGCGATGAATTATGTTGCATTGCACCTTTGACTCGTGAAAATTTTCGACCAGCTGCTTATCGTGTAATCGGCGCGCCAATCCCGGGCAGACTGTGATGCGATTCATGAATCCGTTTAATCACGCAAACGTCGCATGGTTTTTCAATTCGGCGTGGTTGCTTCGATGTAGACGTGAGTTAAATCGTTTCCACGTTGCGACCACTGATGTTGCCGGTGCTCAACGATCTGTTTTGGAAGAAATCGTCCGTCGAAATCGTGACACCGAGTTTGGACGTGAGTTTGGATTTGGTGAAATCCAGACGCCTGAACAATTTCAGCGTCGCGTGCCGGTTACTGACTATGAATTTTACGCTCAGCGAATTGAACGAATAGCTACCGGCGAACAACGAAATGTCTTGACCGTCGACCCTGTGAAACTGCTGGAGCCGACCAGCGGAACGAGCGGCGGTGAGAAACTGATTCCATACACTCGTTCACTGCGCGGTCAATTCCAACGAGCGATCGCTGCCTGGATCGCCGATCTGATGACGCACCGGCCAGCCGTTCGCGGCGGTCGGGCTTATTGGTCGATCACGCCCGCGTTTGGTTCGCATCGAGAATCGCCAGGTGGTATTCCGATCGGGTTCGACGCAGATACTGAATATCTCGGACTGTGGGACCGGGTGTTTGCACGACGCGTAATGGCTGTTCCGGCGGTGTGCAGCAAGTTGCAGGATATCGATAACTTTCGCTATTGTACGTTGCTACATTTACTGGCTGCAAAAGACCTGTCGCTAATCTCGGTTTGGAGCCCGACGTTTCTGACTACGCTGATCTCGCTGCTCCCGCAATGGCAGGATCGTTTGTGCAACGATGTTGCAAGAGGGACGTTTTCACCGCCTCGCGATTTAGAAGTTGTCAATGGAATTGTTGATCGCGATTTTCGACCGCGAAAAAATCGACATCGGGCTCAACAGTTAAAGGCAATTCTAAGTTCAGAATTGTCCTTGTCTGAAAAACTTGGCCAGTTATGGCCGCAACTCGCTTTGATCAGTTGCTGGGCAAGTGCCGCAGCGGCTAATTACGTTGATCGGGTTCGCGAGCTTTTCCCGAAAGTTGAAATCCAACCCAAAGGGCTGATCGCAACGGAAGGTTTTGTTTCTTTTCCACTTGTTGGACGAGCCGCGCCAGCCTTGGCGATTCGTTCACATTTTTTCGAATTCCAATCCGTTAACGGGATGGATCGTGATTCACACGAAAACCAATGTCTGATGGCAAACGAACTTGCGGTGGGACAGCATTACCGTGTGCTATTGACCACCGGCGGCGGACTTTACCGGTACCAGTTGTACGATGAGGTGCAGGTTGTTGGATTCGAAAACGATTGTCCCCTGCTGCGATTCGTCGGATCAGGCCAATACGCATCTGACCTGGTCGGCGAAAAAATCAGTGAGCCCTTCGTCGCCGCGGTGCTTCAGCAACTTTTCGCTGACTTAAATCTTAAGGTCGACTTCTCTATGCTGGTTCCGGTTCAAAACGACACAATCGGAACACATGAAAAAACACACATGCTCAAGGAAGCACTGCCCAACTACCGACTTTATTTGCAAGGCAAATTTACGGAGAGCAGATTGCTGATCGATAAACTTGGGCCAATGTTGGAGAAAGCGCTCCGCGCGAATCCACACTACAGCTATGCTCGGGAACTTGGGCAACTTGCCCCGCTGGAAGTTCAGGTCTTAACCCAAGAGCAACCGAACGCGTGGGAAAGATACGAGCGCGAGATGGTGCGTCGGGGTATCAAACTTGGGAACATCAAGGCAAAATCAATCGACGGCTGCCTATCCTGGTGCAACGTTTTTGATGAGTCAAAATCGGGGACAACATAATCGGATCGCACTGCGAACGGTTGAAACTTTGTCAAGAATCAGCCAAGAATCAGCCAAGAATCAGGATCCAACTCCCCATTCTTCATTTCTGGAAAGATGGTTCTATTCCCATAAGAATTCCGCTGATTGTTCTTCTGCCGTCCACGACCATCATAGGACGAATTGACCCATGCCATTGCTGCCTCCCCGTGTCCAAGTGATCTTTATTCTTGTTGGGGAAAATCACTTTTGGGAGCAGTTGGACTTATTGCGGGAGAGTCGAATCACGGAGGATCCTTCTGGTTGGTGACGTGATGCGGTGTTCCCGTTTCCAGTTGATCCGGTTCGTTCACGCAGCGCCAGATCATGTGGGCAACCTCGGCCGGCTGCACGCATTGCTCCGCGGGAAAGTCGGGGAACAAGCCTCTCAGCATCGGTGTTTCGACCGCCCCTGGACGAATCGAATAGACGCGAATGTCGGACGATTGACCTTCGGCGGCCAACACGTGGGTCAAGATATCCAGCCATGCTTTGGACGAGCCGTACAGACTGAACCCGGGAAACGGATCAACGGCAGCCAACGATGAAATATTGACGATCACTCCCCTGCCCTGCTTTAACATGCTCCGCCAAACCGACTGGGTAAGATAAAAAACACTTCGAATATTCGTGTTGACCATCGTTTCGAACGTCTCGTCCGACATCGTCTCAAAGCTGCCCTGGGGTGCCGACGAGGCATTGTTAACCAGGACGTCAATGGTCCCGAAACGTTCCAGCACGGCGTCGTGCAGGGAGACCGCATCTTGTGGATCGGCCATGTCCCGCTGAAATCCAACCACCTCGCCACGCCCGCCCGATGCCTGGGAAATTTTTTCGATCGCCATCGTCAGCCGCTCTTGGTTGCGGGCGCAGATCGCCACATGGTAACCCTGTTCGGCGAACAGGGTTGCCGTTGCCAGCCCGATTCCGCTGGTTCCGCCCGTAATCAGTACCACCGGTGCACCGTCGGTGCCCTGGATCTTATTCTGGCTCATCAATCAAAGTCATCAAAAAGGAGGTAAATTGCACTTGGTAACCATAACCCTCAAATCGACAATTGCCAATTCTGCTTGAAACCCATACAAAGGAATACAGTTCGCATCCCAATTTCATGGTGCAGGGTGACTTCCAGCGAGCTACAGAAAATTCCCAGAAATATACGGTTTTGAAATGCCCAGCTATCGAAAACTTGGTCAGCTTCCTCCCAAGCGACATATGCAATTTGAGCAGCCTGAGCCGAGCTATCTCGACGAAGGGTTGTATTACGAACACGTGGTCACTACCCAGGGTTTTGATCGAACTTATAGCATTCTCTATCACAAACGTCCCCCCACGGTGGTTACCCATACGGAAACGGTGGGAAAGGTAGAGGTCGAGGCGGCTGAAAATCAGGAACTCAGGCATCACCATATCAAGACGCAGGAGATGCCCCGCGGCGGATCCCCCATTACCGGACGGGTTCCGATGATGTTTAACGAAGACCTGGTCAGTTACCGGGTTAAACCGGAATCGCCCCAAGACGAGTTGTACCGCAATGCGGCAGCGGACGAGCTGATTTTCATTAACCATGGCAGCGGCTATCTCGACACGACGTATGGCAAGTTGCCTTATCGACGCGGTGATTACATTGTGATGCCACGAACCACCAACTACCTGTTTCATAGTGATGATATTTCCCAGGAAGACCACTTGGTTCTCGAGTGCTTTGCGCCGGTACGGATTCCGAAACAGTATCTCAACGAAGATGGGCAGATGCTGCTCGGGTCACCTTATTACGAACGTGATTTCCACAGCCCCACGGATATCGCCACCCAGGACGACGAGACGGAAACATCGGTACTGATCAAGGATCATTCGAAACTGACCCGGGTGAACATGCAGCATCACCCATTGGATGTGGTGGGTTGGGACGGGTTTCTCTATCCCTATACCTTCAACGCGTGGGATTTTGAGCCCTTGACCGGTACGCTGCATTTACCACCACCCTATCAACAGACATTCGAGGTCCGTGGCTTTGTCGTCTGCACGTTTGCCCCCCGCTACCTGGATCATCATCCCAAGGCGGTCAAAGTGCCGTACGTGCACAGTAATGTCGAAGCGGATGAAGTGCTGTTTTATGTTGACGGCGAGTTTGGATCTCGCCGCGGTGTTGGATTGGGCAGCATGACATTGCATCCCGGTGGGATTCCACACGGCCCTCATCCGGGAACGATTGTCAAAAGTATGGACGCGGAACGGACCGACGAGATGGCGGTGATGTTTGACACCGATCGCCCGCTGTTGCTGACCGAAGACGCCTTGAAGTTGGATGACCCAGACTATCCCTACAGTTGGCTGGCCTGACTTAGATTTTTTACGCCCGTAACCCATCAGACACGTTTGCTGATTCATTCAAAGGCAGGTTGAATGCTGGTCGATCCCGAAAAAGTCAAGCCAAACGATGTTTACGCGATGATGGTTCAGGCCATTACGCCGCGCCCGATTGCCTGGGTGTCGACGATCTCCCAACAGGGAGTTTCCAACTTGGCGCCGTACAGTTACTTCAACGGGATCTGTTCCAAGCCGGCTGCCTTGATGTTTTCAGCGGTTAACAAGCCGGATGGTTCGCTGAAGGATACAGTTCGCAATATTCTTGAAAATCGACAGTTTGTGGTGAACGTGGTTCCGTTTGGTCTGGCCCATCCGATGTCCCTGTCGGCCCAGGATCTCGAATATGAAGAATCCGAGTTTGGAATTTCAGGCATGACCGAAACTGCCAGCCGTAAAGTCGAACCACCCAGCGTCATGGAATCGCCGATTCAGATGGAATGCGAACTGCTGGAAACGGTTTCCGTTGGCCAGGGACCGTTTGCCGCGACGGTGGTGATCGGCAAGATAGTGTTGATGCAAATCGACGATTCGGTGCTTGATGAAACCGGGGCGATTGACCCGGGCCAACTTGATTCGATTGGGCGTCTGGGGGGAGATAATTATTGCCGGACGACGGACCGATTTACATTACAACGGGCTGCGGGCAAACAATAAATTTCCCTGCGATGGCTGGGAAATTCTGACTTGATGGACCAAAATGCCGTTTTATTCCGTCGCACTAATCTGTTGTAGCAATGTTGCCATCCGAACTCACCACCGAGGAACAGTCCCATTTGGCCACGCTGTTGGCTGAGAACTCGGTGTTGCCGCCCGTTGAATTATGGCAGCGCTGCACCAGGTTTCTGCGCGACACGAAGGCGGGTCCGGCTGGTTACTACACAGTTTGGCAGACCTGTTTTGCGAATTGGCCGGCTGACGAATTTGGGCCTCCACCCATGTGGTCACCCGATGCGGATGAAATCAGGATGACCAATGCCAGCCATTGGGCAAAACAGTCCGCTGTGGATATTGGCGAACTTCATGCTTGGACCGTGAATCATCGAGAGCCGTTTTGGTCACAGGCAGTTGAACGGTTGGGAATTGAATTTGCCCAGGTTGGCCCAGTCCTGGATTCATCCGA